>CAKPLP010000006.1 GCA_934167695.1 uncultured Bacilli bacterium
ACTTAGTATATGTATAGAAAATAATATTGATGTAATGATAGAAGATAAAGTTGATAACATAAATAAAATATCATCTAGAATTCCAGTTATATGTTTTCATGCAGGATATAACAAAAATTGTATTGGTGATAATATTATTAGATGTTATAGTTGGTATGACATATATAGTAAAATAAATAAAATGGTTCAAAAATGAAAAGATTATTAAGAATTAGTTTTGATTTATCACTATTATCATTTATACCAATAATATCTTGGTTTCTACTTGGAATAATAGTTGATAAGAATTTAATTAATATATTTACACTAACTTATCCGTTACAATTTATATATTATATAATTAAGTCTATATTTTCTACTGGGGCTAATATAAGTAAAGAAAAAGATAAAAATGAAAATGCAGTAATGTCAGGTTTAATATTAGGAACTATTGTGTCTATAATTATTTTTACTATAATTCTATTAAATGTAGATAATTATATTAGTTTTATGAATATGGATATAAGTACATATAAAAACTTTACTATATATTCAATATTACAACTATTTATTTGTTTAGAATTTGCGATGATGCAAGATAAACTATATTATGAAGAAAAAAATAAATTAGCAAATAAGCATTCTTTAGTATTTAATTTGTTAAATTTTATATTATTGATTGGAACATCTTTAATAACAAAAAATCAAGTTATTATAATTGCAACAACATTAATTCCATTAGCGATATATACTTTGTATATTTATATTAAAAATAGTAACAAGTTTAAATTTAATATTAATGTATTAAAGTGTATAAAATATGATTCAGTTGAATTGTTCAATAATATTGCATTCTTTTTAATATTCTTATTTGGATTATCTAATGCCTTAGAATATGGAGAAATGTATGCAACTGCTTTGACTTTTATAGCATTAATAACTGATACACAGTGGGATACATTTGATGCTATAAAAGAGGCAGCAACAATAGATATTAGTAAAAGAAAGTTTAATTATATAGAACATAGAAACAATGCTTATAAATTATTAGGAATATTATTTGGGACAAGCTTAATTATGTTTGCATTCTTATTTAGATTTTATGATTTAGATTTTAAAATTACAATGCTATATTTTTCATTTGAAATAGTTAATTTTTTAATTTATCCAATATATAGAATTAAAACTTGTTATTTACAATTGGAATATTCAGCTTTTAAAATTACATCAAATAAGATAATAGCATCAATACTCAGAATGTTTATGTCGTTATTAAAAACACCTTTTTGTACAGGAATAGGACAAGTTTGTTCATCAGTTTATCAATTTATAACAGTTAGTATAATGTTCGGTCATAATTTTAAAATTGATACAACAGGTTATGTTGTTAAAAAGAAATCAATATTGAATAATGACACTATGACAGTATAAATGAGAGTAGGGTACTCGCAAACACGGTGTCATTGTGTCATTTAATAATAAAAATAATGAAATATGTGATATAATAGTATGTATAAAAAGAAGCGCTAGTACAGGCTTATGTTTATAAGTTTTTGTATTGGCGTTTTTTTCGTAGTAAGGAAGTGAAAAAATGAATTTAAATTTAGAAAATGGATATACTGTTACTTTACCTTCAAAAGGAAAGCATAATATATATTATGGACCAAATAAAATAGGTAAAACTCAGATATCGCGTTCGATGAAAAAATATTATGAAGAAATAAGTGAAAAGGTTCTTTTATTTAATGAAAATATTTTAAGTGATATGATTATTCAAAGTAGTGAAGATATTAATTCTTTTGAAGTAATGCCTATGGCACAAGAGTATAATAAATACTATAATAATATGCAAAAAAGTAAAGAAAAATTATCAATAAAAAATAGTTTAAAGGATTTATGCTTAGTTAATACAAAAAAAGCATTTCATGGATTTGAAAAAATAAGTGAGTATATTAATGATGATAACACTTATTCTTATAATGGTGATGATTTATTACCACTTTATAGTCAAGATGATATCAAGAATATGTATAAGCCAAAAAAGGTAAATATGAATATTTTTGAAATAATTGATAATCTGAAAAAAGATAATATCAAAATAATACCAGATAATGTTAAGAAAATTGTTGAGCATGATATATATAGTATTCAATTGAAAATAAATCAAGACCCAGATAAATACAAGAATTGTCCTGTTTGTTTTTCACCTATTTGTCAAGAAAATTTAGACAAGATAAGAGAAAGCATTGAAAATGGTTCAATCGAAAAAGAATTGCAATTATCAATATTATTCTATTTAGACAATAAAAGTGATATTTTAAGGAATAAAATGTCTGAGATATTATTGTGCGAATCATATGAATCATTTGAAAAAGATTTTAAGTTGGATGTTGAAAAATCTATTATTTCTTATTTAAGCAATCAGTATGATAAAAAGGATGTTATAAATTATAAAGAAAATAAAACAAAAGTTGAAGAAATATTAAATAAAACAAAGGATTTTAAAATAACTGAAAATATTGAATTAAGTAATTATATAAAAAATAAATTAAAAAATCATACGGTTTATAAAAATACAGATATAGAAATAAAAATTAGTGATGGAAAGTTAAAAGTTTTAAATAGTCAAGTTGAATATGACAAAATGTCTAAATCGGAACAAAATTATTTTAAATTTCTTTATTTTGATATTTTAGTTCATCAAAAGATTTTAGAAGGAAAATTGCATATAATTATTGATGATCCATTTGATAGTTATGATGATATTTATGTACAAGATTCAATAGCAATAATAACAAAATTAATAAATGAACATATTGAAGATATTGATACAATTGATATTTTTTCTCACAGTATGTATATTCTTGATTTATATGATTCATTGAAAAAAATATATAATAAATTTAATATTTACTGGATGGATCAAATTGGTTTAACAAAGGAAATAAATATATTTGAAGATGGCTATGATTTGTTTGAAAAAATAGATATAAATCCTTACGATTATGGAATTATATTGAAGATTAGTGATAAAATGGTTGATAAATATTCATTAATTGCATTTGCTGCACTTTTAAGAAATGAAATAAATGTTGAGCGTTTGTTATTTAAAAATAACAGCAATAGTGAACTTTCTGATGTAAAAAATAAAGTAGAAGAACTATATAATAAAATATCAGAATCAATCGATCATGTGAGGGAGGAAATATCAATAATTGAATTGAATAATATTATTAATGAAATATTTTATTTTGGTTTAAACAATAATGAAATACAGAATGCGTCATCTTTATTTGATGATATCTCAAAGGATTATGTTGATATAGATATAAAAGCAAAAACCGGTTCTGGAAATATTGTATCGGTTCCTAAAAATGATATTTGTTACATATTAATTTATAAAATATTATTTGGTTTGAAAATTAGAAGATTATTAGAAAAGAAGGTTTATGATATTGTACAAGAAGACTACACTGAAGTGTGGGATTTAATTGAAAAAATACCAAATACTCCATTGTATGATTATTATAATTTATATAAATACATAATTAATTCGTTTAATCATTCTTCATCAAGAGTTGTTCCACCAATTTTTGTGTATAGTTTCAAATCATTACGAGAAATGTATGAAGAATTACAAGCATTGTAGAATTCTAGATACCAAAACTAGATACTAAACATCAAAAATAAAGTTATTTTTATAAACTTTGATAAATTATGATAAAAGAAAAAGCCTTATTTTGTAAGACTTTAACTAATTATTAAATTGTTACGAACTGATAATAATATTTCCCCCTGAAATCCTAGCCGAGAGGCTAGGATATTTGTTTTATAAGAAAATTTTAAATTTATTAGATTCTTAACTACCCATATAACTACCCATTTTGGTAGTTTTTTTGTATTTCTGTTTATAATAGTCATACATTAGATTGTATTTAATAAACTTTTTAAATAAAACAAAAATATGTTATAATTTCAATAGAAATGAATGAGGAGTAATATTGTGAAGACGAAAATTATAACAGTTTGTGGTAGTTTGAAATTTTATAAAGAAATGATGGAGATAACAGAAAAAATGGAATTACAAGGTAATTGTATGTTAGTACCTATATATAATTTTTTAAAACCAAGTAAAGACGATTTTTCTGTTGAAAAGTCCTTAATGCTTGATAAGATGCATAAGGAAAAAGTAAAACTATCAGATGCTATATTAGTTGTAAATGTTAATAATTACATAGGAAGTAGTACCAAAAGTGAAATTGAATTTGCTAAATTATTAAATAAGGAGATAATTTATTATAGTGATATAATAGATAAAGAAGTGTAGGTGTTGTATTATGAAGGTACTTAGTTTGACTGAACCTTATGCCACTTTAATAATGAATGGAAATAAAACTATTGAAACTAGAAGCTGGAAAACAAATTATAGAGGTAAATTATATATTCATGCAAGTTCAACAAAAATTCCTAAAGAATATAAAAATAATGAACAATTAATGTCATTAGTTAATTTAAATGAATTAAATTATGGTAATATAATTTGTTCTTGTGAATTGGTTGATTGTATTGAAATGACGGATGAATTTATAAAAAATATAAAGAAGAATAAAAGTGAATATATAACAGGTGTTTATGCAACGGGAAGATATGCATGGATACTAAAAGATATAGAAGTATTAGATAAACCAATTAAAGCTAAGGGACATTTAGGTATTTGGAATTTTGATTGATTTTAGAAGTATATACACTTAAGTAAGAAAGGAGAGGTGTATGGTTAAAGATTTATGTTTTGAGATTATAGAAAAGTGTCCTAATAATTGTAAATTTTGTTCATCTAATTCTAACTCTTTAAAGACTAGATTAATTAAGTTTGATGATTTTAAAAGAGTAATAGATTATTTTATGGATAATGGTGGTATTAGTGAATTATCTTTATCTGGTGGTGAACCATTCCTTCATCCTGATTTATTTAGTATGATTAAATATGCTAAAACATATGGAATAAAAACTGTGATTTTTACTAGTGGTGTTGTTAAAAATGAAAAACTGAATATTGAACAAAAAAACTTTTTACAAAAAGAAATGAATGAAAGAATTGATGAAGTAAAAAAGTATGAGCCATGGAATACTCGATTAATATCTAATATAAAAAAATATTATATGAACTATATTGATCCAAATGAATACACAAATATCTCGAAAGCAACATTTAAATATTTGGAAAATATTGGTCTTGATAAGATAGTTTTTGATTATCAGGGATATGAAAGAAAAACTGATAATGATTTAATGGGAAGAGATGAAGCTTCACGTGAAGCTATGCTAAATTCTTTATTATATGCTGGACTTAGTAATTTAGATGTTGATGTTCACTTTATACCAATGAAGAAAAATTATAAAGAAATAATTGATATTTTAGAAATGCTTGAAATAGCAGGTATTAAAAATATAAGTATACTAAACTTTGTTCCACAAGGAAGAGGAAGAAAGAATGTAGAGGAGTTAAAATTGTCTCATTATGAATTAAATGATTTTTTTGAAATTATAAGTAATTATAAAAAATATTATTCTGGTAGAATAAGAATAGGAATACCTTTACAAAAAGAAAATAGTCATAAGTGTACTGCAGGATTAGAGAAGATAGATATTAAGTTTGATGGTACGGTTTTACCTTGTCCGGCGTTTAAGGAATTAACAGAAGAAGAGGCAATTAAATATAATATAAAATTATATAACATTTATGATAGTATTGATAAGGTTGTTGTTCCCGGATATGGCACTAGAATAGAACCTCTTTGTAAAAAATTATATAAAGTTAATAAATAAAATAAAAATAAAAAAGCTAATCTTGATGATTAGTCTTTTTTTATAGTTCCTCATTTGTTGGAATATCAATTTTATTATCGGGAATTTCTAATCCCCAATTATCCCATCCATTGTAATTAGCTCTAGCAAATAATTCTATTTTATCCTGTTGAGGGAACATTTTACTTATTCCTTCAATTACCGTTGTTGGTTTTTGACTATGTTTACTACGTGGAACTTCTACTAATTGTCTTACATTTCTAGCTCCTCTTGGAGTAGGAATTGTTCCTCTTTTAAAAACGATGCAAAACTCTGTTTGTGAAAGAGTATATCTACCTGGATTGTGTATCATTTTATTCCAGACAAATGCTACTGTTTTATATTCAAATCCCCATGATTCACCTAATTTAATTGAATTTGCAAATTGTGGTCCTGTTGTCCACATAAATAGCAGACAACTTTTATCATCGGCGATTGATGGAATATCAAGTGTCATTAGATCTTTTAACTTTAAAGTTGGGTATTTAAATGATGCTGAACTTAAAAAAATATTTTTAGTAAATCCAACATTTTCACTTTTTATTGTTGATTTATCGTATTGTAATTTTCCACCATAATCCCAAGGTGGATCCATATATATAACTTGATATTTTTTATTTGGCAATTTTGGATATAAATCATCTAATGGATTTATTTTTTCTCTTTTTTTTGCTTGTACGTGATAAATTGAGTATGCTGTTATCTCTTTATTGCTATTATCCATAATTTCACCTCATTTTACATTTTACCTTTTTAAGTTTTTTTAGTCAAGATTATAAAATATAATATGTTGCATATATACCGTTGCTATATATACATAAATATACTATATTAAAAGTGGTGATATTAATGGACTTGAATAAATTAGGAAATCGTATAAAAGGATTAAGAAAAAAATTAGGATTGAGTCAGGAAAAGTTTGCTTTATCAATAGGAATAGATAGAACTTATTACTCTGCAATAGAAAGTGGAAAACATAATGTTACAATCCAAAATTTATATAAGATTGCAAAAGGACTAAATGTCACATTAAGTGATTTATTGATAATTTTTAAATAAAGTAAGTAGGTGTATTATGGGAAAAAAGGAGTTAAGTGGAAGATTAAATTGGGAAAATGTTAGTGGGAAAAAAGCAGCTGATGCTGAGAAAAATTTATATGCTGTTTTTAAAAAGGCATTTGAAGGAACAAAATATGTTTTGCATAAGAAACCTAAACATTTAAAAAAGTTATATGCTAATGTTCAATTAGATAAAGAAGTATTAAGTCAAATTTATAATCCTGATATAGATTTAAAAAATAGATCGTGGGGAGTATCGCCAGATTTTGCTATTGAAAATACTGAAACCGGAAAAATACTATTTGGAGAGATCAAAAGACAAGATGGCTGGGTAGAGGGGAAAAAACCGAGTGCTGGTAGAGGAAATGCTCATGAAAGATTATGCAAATTATTTACTCCAGGACTAATGAAAGCTTATCGAAAGGCTGGTGGTATTTATAGTGAAGATATACTTCCTTTTTGGGTTGTTTTTGAAGGTGATATAACTAGAGATCCTAAACGAGTTAGGGAAATTACTTTTTGGTTTGATCAATATTATAAAAATTTCTTTATGTGGAGACCTAATTCTTCTGATGAAACCTTGGTAAAACATTTTGATGATTACTTAAAAAAATATTTAGATTAGAAAATAAAAAAGATAGTTTAACATGAATAAGGATTAATGATATGGAAGAAAAAATAATAGATGAACAATTTATAATTGATAAAATAATAAAATTTATGATTAATAAGGAAAATGGTAATTGGCATAGTGAAAAGGTTGAAAAAGCTGATTTACATACACATGGTGTAGATATTAAATTGATTGGTGGAAAAAGAAATAGTGAATATTTTTTTATTGAATGTAAAGGAAAATCTTATGCTAAATCTGCTAGATCAGTTAATAATGAATGTTGGCTTAATGCTTTAGGACAAATTGTTACTAGAATGAATGTTAAAAGATATTCAAAATCTAGTAATAATAATCTAACTATAAATAGGGCATATAAATATGGTTTGGGACTTTATTGGAAAACTGCTCAAGTGGCATTGAGAAGAATCCCTAAGGAAATAGCAGAAGTGCTAAATCTTCATATATTTTCTGTAAATGATGATGGAATAGTTAAATATTTTACACCAAGTAAAGTTGGTAAGGTATATGATGATAATGTTTTTTTGTAATATAAAATATTTGATATTTTAAGGAGGTTTTAATGATGTTGAATAGAAGTAATGTAGATTTAGAAGCTAAATTGTTTATGTTTTTATTTTGTTTAAAGGAAGAAAAAAATAAAGTATATTCTGTTAACGAATGTGATGAACATATTGTTTATTTATTTGAGAGTTATGATGAAATAAAATCATATTTTGTAAAAAATGGAATGGATGATATAAGTGATGAGTTAATAAATTTGTGTATAATGAAAAAAACAAAATTAGGAACTATTATTTCTTTAAAGGGTTTATGTGATTATACAATTAAAAGATATAAAACAGCTTGTACAGCTAATAATAGAGGTAGTACTTCTGTAGAAAGTTCTGAGTGTTTAATTAAATGCGAATCATGTAAGGAGAAAGATAACAAACATTATTTTAAACAATCTAAAATAAATGAAACGCCGCATTCTTTGGTAAAAAGAAAAAATAGTTAAAATGTATTTCTTGAATCTTCTGAAAAAAATAAAAATTATTTAAAGAAGTTGAATACTAATGAACAAATTATGAAGTTGTATATATTTTAAATGATGAAGTAAAAGAGACTATACCTGCTAAAATAGAAAATGGTTATATAGTATTTGAAACATCTCATTTAAGTCAATATGGAATAGTTGCAACTAATATAGTTAATCCTAATACTAGTGATAATGTTATGTTATATGTTGTAATGGGAATTTTATCAGTGTTTGGTTTAATTGGAAGTCTTTGCTTTAAGATAAAAAAGAAAGCAAATTAATTAAATACTTGTAGAAGGGTATGCTAATAAAGGCATAACTCTTTTTTTATATTTTTATTTTTATGTTACAAAAGTGTAATATTAGTCCTTATTATTTGATGATATAATAGTGATATAGGTTGGTGGAAATATATGAAAAAAATAATGATTGTAGAGGATGAAAAATCAATATCTGATGAGTTATTTAATTTACTTAGAAATGCTTTATATGATGTTGAAATATTAAAAGATTTTAAAAATTCAAAAGAAGTAATTTTAAATAGTAATTCTGATTTAATCTTACTTGATATAAATATTCCTGAGCTTAATGGAGAAGAGTTACTTAGAGAAATTAGAAAAGAGTCAAATGTTCCTATAATAATGGTTACTAGTAGAGTTAGTGAATTAGATGAGGCGTTATCTATTTCGTATGGAGCTGATGATTATATTACTAAACCATATAGTCCTACGATATTACTTTTAAGAATTCAAAATATTTTTAAAAGATTGGAAGCAAAAACGGATATAATAAAATATAGAGATTTAGATGTTGATATGAGTAGAGGATTATTAGTAAGAGACACTGAGAAAGTAGAACTTACTAAAAATGAAATGCTAATTTTTCAATATTTACTTAATAATAGAGATAAGATAGTTACTCGTGATGAATTAATGACTATTTTATGGAATAATGAAGAGTATATAAATGATAATGCTTTAACTGTTAATATTAGTAGGTTACGCGCTAAATTACAAGACTTCGGATATTCTGATGTTATTGAAACAAGAAAGGGACAGGGATATATTTTATTATGAGGTTGGATAAGTACTTAAAAGATAAATTGTTTTTGATTTTTATTTTTGTTATTAATTATTTTCTATTATTATTAATTTTTTTAACTTTTAAAATTTCTATTTCTTTAATTGTATTATTTTCTATCCTATTTATACTTATGGGTATTGTAATTATATTTTATGATTATTTTAGAAAGAAATCTTTTTATGATGAACTTATAAATAATTTAAATGAATTGGATCAAAAGTTTTTGGTTTTGGAAACTACTAAAATGCCTGATTTTTATGATGGAGAATTGTTGTATCAAACATTATATGATGCGAATAAGTCTATGTTAGAATATATAAATGATTATAGTAATAGTATAAGTGACTTTAAAGATTATATAGAAATGTGGATCCATGAAGTTAAAATACCTATATCAAGTTTAATTTTACTTTGTCATAATAATAAAGATGTCTTGGACAATAAGTATATGAAGCAGGTTAGAAAATTAGATAATTATATTGATCAAGTTTTATATTATGTTAGAAGTAATTATACTGAAGAAGATTTTATATTCAAAGAAGTTAGATTAGAAAAATTAATAAGCAGTGTTGCATTAAAGAATAAAGATGATTTATTAGAAAATAAAATAGACTTAATAGTTAATTTAAAAAATATAAGTATTTATACTGATCCTAAGTGGCTTGAATTTATTTTAAATCAAATAATTAATAATAGTATTAAATATAGAGATACCTCTAATGGTAAGAGTCCATTTATTAAAATATGTGTTTTGGATAATTCGTCTTTTGTTTCTTTAATAATAAGTGATAATGGAATAGGAATACCTCGTAAGGACTTAGGTAAGGTTTTTAATAAATCTTTTACTGGTGATAATGGTAGAAAGTTAAGTAAATCTACTGGTATGGGACTATATATTGCAAAAAAACTATGTAATAAGTTAGGACATAGAATTGAAATAGACTCTGAAGTTAAGGGTGGTACTACTGTAAAAATATCTATTGGAAAGCATGAGTTTTTAAAGTTTGATAATTAATATTACAAAAATGTAATGATTTGTAATATTAAACAAACGACAATAATTGTTATATATTGTAAAGTGATATACGAAAGGAGAATAATATGAAAAATATTTTAAAACTATCTAAAATTGAAAAATACTATGGTAGTAGATCTAGTTTGACTAAGGCTATTGATGGTATTTCATTTGAGGTAGAAAAGGGTGAATTTGTTGCTATTATGGGAGCATCAGGTTCAGGTAAAACAACTCTTCTTAATTGTATATCAACTATTGATAAGGTTAGTGCGGGGCATATTTTTGTTGATGGTAATGATGTTACTAAATTAAAAGGAAATAATTTAAATAAATTTAGAAGAGAACAATTAGGTTTTGTTTTTCAAGACTTTAATTTGTTGGACACATTGACAGCTTATGAAAATATAGCTTTAGCTTTATCTATTCAAAATTTTAATTATAAAGATATAGATCAAAAAATTAAAAGTGTGGCTAAAGAGTTGGATATCGAGAAGATTTTGAATAAATACCCATATCAAATGAGTGGAGGAGAAAAACAAAGAGTAGCAAGTGCTAGAGCAATTATTACAAATCCGAAATTAATTCTTGCAGATGAACCTACTGGGGCTTTGGATTCGCGTTCGTCAAAAATGCTTCTTGAGAAGTTTAATTATTTAAATAGTAATAATGAGGCAACTATTTTAATGGTAACACATGATGTTTTTACAGCAAGTTATGCTTCACGTGTAATTTTTATTAAAGATGGAAAGATTTTTAATGAAATTCATAGAGGAACTGATTCTAGAAAGGAGTTTTTTGATAAGATTATTGATGTTGTAACACTTCTTGGAGGGGAATTGAATGATGCTTTGTAAATTATCTTTTAAGAATATTCGTAAAAGTATAAAGGACTATACTATTTACTTTTTTACTCTTATATTAGGTGTTGCAATATTTTATGTATTTAATGCTATTGGTAGTCAAACTGCGATGCTTGATATTTCTAGTAGAACTGATGAAATTATTACACTTATGACTGAGATTTTATCTGGTGTAAGTGTATTTGTTTCTATAATTTTGGCTTTTTTAGTTATTTATGCTAGTAGATTCTTAATGAAAAGACGAAATAAAGAGTTTGTTATATATTTGACTTTGGGAATGAGTAAAAGAAAAATTTCTTTAATTTTATTTTTTGAAACTTTATTTATTGGTATTATTTCTTTAACTGTAGGACTTGCAATAGGTGTTTTGTTATCTCAATTAATGAGTATAGTGGTTGCAAATATGTTTAAGGTTGAAATGCATGATTTTACTTTTATTTTTTCACAGAGTGCCTGTATTAAAACTTTAATTTATTTCGGAATTATGTATTTAATAGTTATGATTTTTAATACTATAAGTATTAATAGATATAAACTTATAGATTTACTACATAGTAGTAAGAAATCTGAAATGGTTAAACTTAAAAATCCTATTATATGTATATTAATATTTATAATATCAGTTTGTGTACTTTCTTATGCTTATTATATAGTTTCTTTTGGGATAGATAAAATTAATGATGGATTATCAATATTGTCACTTATGGCTGCTGGTGCAATATCAACATTCTTTATTTTTTGGTCTTTATCCGGTTTGATATTGAAAATAGTTAAGAAAAATAAAAGGTTTTATTATAAAAACTTAAATAGCTTTGTAATAAAACAAATAAGTAGCAAAATAAATACAACAGTATTTTCTATGTCTGTAATATGTTTGATGTTATTTGTAACTATATGTGTATTATCAAGTTCTTTATCAATGAAAAATTCTTTAAATAAAGTTTTAACTGATTATGTACCAAGAGATATAGAAGTATCTAAACCTGTTTCTTTTGAAGAATATTATTCTGATACTCAAATTAATAATTCTAAATTAAGTATTAAAGATAGTTTTTCTAATCTAGGGTTTGATTATAAAAAATATTTAAAGAATACTATTTTGTTTTCATTATATATTGATGATGATATTACACTTAAATCTACTTTAGGAAGTTATTATGATACTGCCTATAAGAATTATAAATATTTAAGGTATGATGATAATGTATTTATGATGATGAATAGTGATTATAATAAAATAGCTGAAGTTTTTAATTTAGATAAAGTGTATCTAAATGATAATGAGTATGTTTTAGTTGGTAATTTTAAAAACATGATTCAACTAAAAGAAGGAGCATTGAAGAAAAATACAAAACTTACTATAGATAATAGAGTTTATTATCCAAAGTATAAAAAGGCTATTTATGGTTTTTATGAGATGGCTAGTAATGAGGTAGAAACAGGTTTTCTAGTTTTACCTGATGAAGCATTGTTAAATGCACAGAAAAAGAGAAATTATATAATTGCTGATTATAATGGAAATAAAGATAATGTTGAGGATATGATTAATAAATTAATCCAACGAAAAGATTTTACTGATAATTTATTAACGGTTAATACAAAAAAAGATATTCAAAATTCTTCTGTTGGGTTAGGTGCAATAGTTGTATTTATAGGATTATATTTAGGAATTATATTTTTAATATCTTGTGCAGCGATACTTGCTCTTAAGGAATTGTCAGAATCTAGTGATAATAAAGAAAGATTTCAAATGTTAAGAAGAATAGGTGTTAGTGAGGCAGATTTAAATAAAGCGTTATTTAAACAAATTGGAATATTCTTTCTATTCCCATTAATTTTAGCAATAGTTCATTCGATATTTGGTTTAATCTTTTGCAATGTAATATTAAAGGATATGGGTGTTGATTTTGATATTATTTCAGTTATTGTGACTGCAATATTTATAATATTAATATATGGTGGATATTTAATAATAACCTATTTCTGTAGTAAAAATATTATTAAAGAAGTTAGATAATAAAATGAATTATTTTGATATATTTAAAACAGCATTTCTTATTTTTCCTGTAGTTTCTTGTTTTATTATTATACCTTTTATATTAATAGAATATCATAAATATGGATCTATAAATAAATTAAGATTTTTAATTATTTATTCATTTATTCTTTATTTAATAACAATTTATTTTTTAGTTATTTTGCCTCTTCCTTCAATGGAGGAGGTAATTAATCTTAATACTCCTAATAAGCAGTTAATTCCTTTTAAGTTTGTTATTGATTTTATAAGAGAAAATCCTTTTAATATAATGAAGCCTAATACATATATAAAGAGCTTATGTCATAGTAGCTTTTATACTGTTGTTTTTAATGTTTTTATGACTATTCCTTTTGGAATGTACTTAAGATATTATTTTAAGATGAATTTAAAAAAGACAATTAAATATAGTTTTTTATTATCATTATTTTTTGAACTAACTCAACTTACTGGTTTGTATTATATTTATCCCCGTTCATATAGATTGTTTGATGTTGATGATTTAATGATGAATACATTAGGTGGAGTGCTTGGATATTATATTACTAATATATTTAGTAAATTACTTCCTACGAGAGATGAAATAGATAAAAAAACTTTTGAGTCTGCTCAAGAGGTATCAGGTTTTAGAAGAATAACACTATTTTGTCTTGATATGATTATATTTATGTTTATTTATTTTTTAGTATATATAATTATAGGTAATAATAAATATATTAAGTATCTTTTGTTTTTTATTTACTTTGTAATAATTCCATATTTTTGGAATGGCTTTACTTTTGGGAGTCATTTTTTAAATGTTAGTTTTTATTTTTCTGAGAGAAGATTCTTTGGTTTAATAATAAAATCTATAATACCATTTATTTATTATATTTTTATACCTTTTAATATTATTTGTTTTCTTATATGGGTTATTTTCTCTTTTAATTTTAATATTAAATTAAAAATACTTTCTTTATTTGGAATAGTTATTCTTTTAATTTTGTATTATTTAATTAATGTAATTTATTTAATTAGAAATAAGAGGATGTTTTATGATGAATTTTCCAAGGTTAAATATAAAAATACTTTATTGGAAAGTTAGTTATATTAAATAAATATGTATGATATAATATTGATGGTAGAAGGAGTTTTTATTTATGAGTATTGATTTTTTTGAGGGATTAAATAAAGAAGAAATTCAAACATTAAGAAATCAAATTAATAGATTTGAAGAAATGTCAAATTATCAAAGAAAAGCGGTAAATATTAGTGATGATGTAATACTACCTAAAGGAACTTTGATACATGGAACTTTATTTGATAAAAAGATGTTGTCTAGTATTGCTCAAACTGGAATTATAACAGGTCAATATTTTGGAATCGAGGAAGATGGGGAAACTTATTATTGTGCTGATTTTCATAAAACTTTTAAGGATATTAGTTTGAGTGAATATAATAATTGGTTTCCTTATCGTGATGGTAGATGTCCTTTTGGTAAATTTGGTAAAGATCAAGTAGCATTCCTTCTTTTTCCAGATGATAGGGCCAAAGATATTATGTCTTATGATTGTTATGGTGATAGTAATGATTCTAATGTATTAATAACTCAGAATTTTGTTAATATGGCAGGATTACCTATGGAGGATAAGAATCTTTGTTCTTCTATACTGTTTGGTGTTCCTAATTGTTTTATTAATGGTATTGTTGTAGGGGATGATGTTATATCAGAGGATAATATTTCTTTTTTGATAGATAAATTTCCTAATACATTTATTGTAAGAAATAATGGGCAGTTTTTGTATAAAGTTGGTGATAATGAAGAAATAAGAAGTCTTAGAGTTAAAAATGCTAGTGAAAGTATTTTATGTGAGGTGCAAAAAGGTATTATTGACCAAAAAGATGCAAAAATTAATAGTTTACAAGAGTCTGAACAAAATTTATGGTCTGCTATTGCAAAGCTTCCAGTAGATCAAATTGCTGGTATATATAAATCGTTGGGTTGGCAAGGTGATTATGAGGAGTATGCCATGAATTTAAAAGAAAAATATAAAGATGATTTAAATATAAGAAAAATATAATAGGGTGGATTTATGATAGAAATTAAAAATTTAACTAAAAGTTACAATGGAGTAAAGGCTATTGATAATATATCTTTTAATGTAAATGATGGAGAAGTGTTTGCTTTTATTGGTCATAATGGTGCAGGAAAAACAACTACAATAAAATCTATTGTGGGAATAAATGATTTTGATAGTGGAGATATATTAATTAATGGTCTATCCATTAAAAAAAATGCAGTGGCTTTTAAGAAACAAATAGCTTATGTTCCGGATAATCCGGATTTGTATGAAAACATGAAGGCTATTGATTTCCTTAATTTTATATGTGATATGTATGATGTTGATGAAGTAATGAGAGAAAAAAATATAAAAAAATATTCTAAAATTTTTGAAGTAGAAGATAGATTAAATGATGAAATATCATCTTTTTCTCACGGAATGAAGCAGAAAATTTCTCTTATTGCAGCCTTGGCACATGAGCCTAATATTTTGATAATGGATGAACCTTTTGTGGGATTAGATCCTAAGGCAGTTTTTGAAATGAAAAAAATAATGAAAAAAATGTGTGTGAATGGCAAAAGTATTCTTTTTTCTACACATATTTTGGATGTTGCAGAAAAAATATGTGATAGAGTAGCAATTATAAAAAGTGGTAATTTAGTAAAAGTAGGGGATATGAAAAGTGTTAAGGGTGATGAGTCTTTGGAAGATGTTTTCTTAGAAATGGAGAAAGTTGATGATTAAATTTTTTTCCCTACTTAAGGCTGTTACTAGTCAGGATATGACGTTGTTTAAATATAAGGTAAAGCAAAATTCTCCCACATATAAAAAAATATTATTACCATTAATAATCAGTCTTAGTTTTATGTTAGCTATTGGTAATTATTATTACTTAATTTTTGATGATTTACAAAAAGCTAATCTTTCATATTTATTACTTGTTTTAGCACTTGTTATTCCAGTAGTTTTAACATTAGTTGAAGGAATATATAAATCTCAGGGAATTTTATTTGATTCAAAAGATAATGATTTATTATTCTCTTTGCCAATAGATAAAAAAACAATAATTTTAGTAAGATTAATTAAAATGTATATTTTTCAGTTATTATATAGTTTATTGTTTATATTACCTGCTTATTTTATATATATTTATTTTGAAAGGCCGAATATTTATTTTTACTTTATTTCTACTATAATGATTTTTTTATTACCTATTATTCCCACTGTTGTTTCTTCTATGATTGGATACCTTATAAAAAGAATTTCAGTAAAATTTAAATTAAAAAAACTGGCTCAGATTGTTATCACATTTACTTTTTTCTTTGCTATATATTATTTATCATTAAATATTAATAAGTGGGGTGAATATATTGTTAAGAATGCGTTGGATATAAAACAAATGATTTCTAGTATATATTATCCTATAGGTATTTATATTAATTTAATTAACCAATTTGATATAGGAAATTTTATAATTTTATTATTAATTAATTTAGGAGTATTATTTTTGTTTATATGGTTTGCAAATATAACGTATTTTAAGATAATTAGTAAATCTAAAGAGTATAATAAAAACAATAGTACAAAGAATTTAAGATATAAAAAAAATACTCAATTAAAAGCTCTTGTAATTAAGGATTTAAAAAGATATTTTTCTTCTGTTATATATGTTTTTAATACTATTTTTGGTTTAGTATTAATGGTTATTTTTACTATTTCTATTTCAATTAATTTTGAAAAAGCTATATCTATGGTTATTTCTGGTATAGGTGGTATTTCTGTAGATGAGTTAATTAAGTTAGCACCAAAAGTTTATTATTCTGTAATTATTTTAATGATTTCTATGACTTCTATAACATCTTCATCTATTTCTATTGAAGGTAAAAGTTTTTATATTTCTAAGACTATGCCAATAACTATTAATAAAATTTTGTTATCTAAAATAATTTTTAGCTATTTAGTTACTTTACCATTTATATTTGTTTCTGATTTAATATTTTTTACTTCTTTTAAAGTAGAAATCTTTGATTTTATTGCAATTTTATCTACTAGTATTTTATTACCTATAATATCTGCTTGTTTAGGATTAATTATTAATTTAAAGTATCCTAAAATAGATGCATCTTCTGATACTGAGGTTGTAAAACAGAGTATGAGTTCAATGATTTCTGTTTTAATCGGACTTGTTTTAGCGATTATATTAATTGCCTTACTATTTTTAAATATTAAATTTAATTTTATAATTTTAGTAGAACAATTAATACTTGTATTGGTACTAACTATATTAATTTATATCTTAAAAATGTATAGTATAAAATGGTATCAAGGTATAGAGGTTTAATTTTATGTTGCAAACCTGTTTAGAAGTTTATATAATATATATAGTCTAATGAAAGCAGGTTTGTAGTATGAAAGATGAATTATGGATGGTTTTTGAAAAGACATTGGATGATGAAGCTAGAAGAGTAATTAGTGTAATAAAAAAGATCTATAATACAAAAAGACTCAATTATGGTCATGCTTCTTTTATTAGATCACTGGTTGATGAGAAAGCCAAATATTATGCTTATGATATACAATTAAGAGTATATAATTTTTGGGATAGAAAGATGATTTTTTCATCTGATATAGATGCTAATAAGTATTATTTGTTAAAATATATTGAGTGGTGTAAAAGTTATTCTTCTAGTAAAGATCATCATAAAGCTGCCAAAGAAATTGCTACAAAGTTAATAAAATATAATAATAAAAATAATAAATCTTTATTAGAATTAGTTGCATATTATATGCCATATTCTTTTCCTGATCATCATGATAGTGTTGATTCTAGAGCGGTAGTATTATTACTACAAAATGAGATACATAATAAAGGGTATAAGGTTGTTTCTTTAACTCCTTTTAAAATAATAAAAATATAATTAATAAGAACATCTTAATTGATGTTTTTTTATACAAAATAAGATAATTGTAATAAATTTTGTCATTTTTCTTTAAAAGTTTTATATTACTATAAATTAAATCTTTATTAAATTAATTATACATTCATAATATATTGATTATTGCAGATAATATGTTTGATAGTATAATTCAAATAGTAATTATATTGATATAGGGAGGATGATATTATGTATTATGGTGCTGGTACTTATGAGGCTTTTGCACGTCCAGAAAAACCAAAAGATGTAGATAAAAAGAGTGCTTATATTATTGGAACAGGATTGGCTGGACTTTCGGCAGCTTTTTATTTGATTAGAGATGGTCAAATGAAGGGTGAAAAAGTTCATTTACTTGAAAAATTGGATTTAGCAGGGGGATCTTGTGATGGACGTAAAGATATTACTAAAGGATTTTATATGCGTGGTGGAAGGGAAATGGATAATCACTTTGAATGTATGTGGGATATGTTTAGGAGTGTTCCTTCTATTGAAAACTCTGATGTTACTGTTTTAGATGAATATTATTGGTTAAATAAGCATGATCCAAATTATTCACTTTGTAGAGCAACTGAAAAATGTGGTAAAAATGCTCATACTGATGGCCAGTTTAAACTTGATAAAAAGTCAGCGATGGCTTTATCAAAATTATTTATAACTCCGGAAAATGATTTAGAGGATAAAAAAATATCTGATGTATTACCAGAGACATTTTGGAGTACTAATTTTTGGTTATATTGGCAAACAATGTTTGCATTTCAAAAATGGTCTTCTGCCTTGGAAATGAAAAGATATTTATGTAGATATGTTCATCATATTGATGGATTACCTGATTTTTCTGCTTTAAGATTTACTAAGTATAATCAATATGAATCAATGATTTTACCACTTACTAAATATCTTTTAGATCATGGGGTAGTAATTGAGTATGGAATAGATGTTAAAAATGTTATAATTTCTACACAAGGTAGCAAAAAAATAGCTAAACAAATTATCTATTTGAAAGATGGTAAGGAAAATGCTCTTGAGTTGAGTGAAGATGATTTGGTTTTTATAACTAATGGATGTTGTACTGATACATCTTGTTATGGAGATCAAAATACTGCTCCTGATTTATCTAAAATAAAGAATGGTAGTGGTGAATCATGGGATATGTGGAAAAATATTGCACGACAAGCTACTAATGGTGAATTTGGAAATCCCGAAAAATTTTGTAGTGATGTTAATGCTACTAATTGGATGAGTGCAACTATTGAAACTAGTGACGATGAAATAATTAAATATATAAAAAATATTTGTAAACGTGATCCTCGTTCAGGAAAGGTAACAACTGGTGGCATTGTGACAGTCAAAGATAGTGTTGATAATTGGTATATGTCATGGACTATTAATAGACAACCTCAATTTAAATCACAAAATAAGGACTCTGTTTTGATATGGGTTTATTCTTTAAATACTTCTAAAAAAGGCAATTATGTAAAAAAGGCAATGAAAAATTGTACTGGAGAA
Organism: uncultured Bacilli bacterium; assembly: GCA_934167695.1. Lineage (GTDB taxonomy): Bacteria > Bacillota_I > Bacilli_A > RF39 > UBA660 > UBA2730. The sequence continues at coordinate 20,012 of CAKPLP010000006.1, forward strand.
GAAGTTTGTGAAGAATGGTTGTATCATATTGGTTTTCCAAAGGATAAAATAAGTAAATATGCATCTGATAAATGTAATACTACAACTTGTTATATGCCTTATATAAATGCTTTCTTTCAACCTAGAAAGGAAAAGGATAGACCGTTAGTTGTTCCAAAGGGAGCTATTAATTTTGCTTTTTTAGGTCAATTTGCAGAAACTCCTAGAGATACTATTTTTACTACAGAATATTCAATACGTACTGGAATGGAAGCAGTGTATACTCTTTTAAATATAGATAGAGCTGTACCTGAAGTTTGGGGTAGTAAATATGATGTAAGAGAATTGTTAAAAGCTTGTTATTATGCTATAGATAAAAATTCTATTGAAGACATTCCTTTATCTTTTACAGAAAAACAACTAATAAAAATAATTAAAAAGAAGGTAAAGAATACTGATTTGGAAATACTTCTAGAAGAAAGTGGACTATTTAAGTAGAAAAATATAGGAAAACAATCCTATATTTTTTTGGTATTTTTAAGTATAATATATTTGGTGATTATATGAGTAGTTTAACAACAAAGAAAGCGATTGCTTATACTTTTAAAGATTTATTAAAAGAAAAGCCATTTAATAAAATTACAATTAATGATATTGCTAAGAAATGTGATATTAATAGACAAACTTTTTACTATCATTTTAAAGATATTAGGGATTTAGTAGAGTGGATCTGTATTGAAGAGGTAGATAATATTTTAAGTAGAAAGAATGAATATGATCAATGGGAGGATAAATTTTTATCTATTTTTGAGTTGATGGAAAAAGAGAAGAAATTTATTATTAATATATATCATTCTGTATCTAGTGAAATTTTACGAAAAAATTTATATAGGTTAGTATATCCTATTATTTATGAAGAAGTTGTTAAAAGGTCTAAATTTCAAGAAATTAGTGAAATTGATAAGAAATTTATAACAAATTTTTATAAATATGCTTTTGTTTCAATAGTACTAGATTGGATTGAAAATAATATGGAAGATGATCCTCACTTAATTGTTTTTAAAGTAAGTAATTTAATAACGGGTACTATAGAGCATGCTTGTATTGCTTTTAATGATGGTGCTTTTAATAGATAAATAGGTATTATTAATAATAAAAAAATGACTTGATTTAGTCAATTTTTTATTGTGATATAAGAAGTTTTTGACCTATTTTGAGTGTATTAGATGTTAAGTTATTTAATTTTTTAATATTATCAACGGTAGTGTTATATGTATTTGCTATACTATATAAAGTATCATTCTTTTTAACATAGTAGGTGATGTAGTTGTTTTCATTATTTGTTGGTATTATTATTGTTTGACCGATTGTAAGTACACTTGTTGATAAATTGTTTAATTTCATTAATGTGTTTACACTTACATTGTAATTTCTAGCTATGCTATATAAAGTATCTCCTTTTTTGACAGTATATGTTATATAATTTTCTTCATTTTTTGGTATTGTTAATATTTGACCTATTGATAATACATTTGATGTTAAATTATTTGCTTTTTTTAAATCTTCTAAACTTATATTAAAGGCTTGAGCGATACTGTATAAAGTATCCCCCTTTTTAACAGTATATGTTGAACTATAATCTTGTTTTGCTATTACTATGGTATTTCCAATCGTTAATGTGTTAGAGGTTAGATTATTTAATTGTTTTAGTTTTTCAACGGTTGTATTGAATTTTTTAGCGATACTATATAGAGTATCACCTTTTTTTATTGTATATTCATCTGTATCTTCTGTTGGATTATCAATAATTGTACAGTTTGTTAATGGTGAATATGCCTGTTCTAGGCTAAACCATGTAGAATCATTGGTAATTCCTGTTGCTATAATTTTATTATTTAATTGAAATTCTTTAACTGCATTTTCTGTAGATGTACCATAATAACCATCTATACTATCATTATAATAAAGAGTGGTTTTTAATTGCTGTTGTAATGATGAAACTTCATCTCCCTCTGAACCAAATTGTAAAATAGGATTTAATGATTGAGGAGTTTCTTTACTTGTTTGTTCTAAAAGTAAGGACCATGTTTCTTTATTTACTATTCCTGTTTGATTTAAATTATTATCTTCTTGGAATTTAATAACAGCATTCTCTGTAGATGTGTCAAAACTTCCTGTTATAGACATTGGGTATAAATTTAATATTTTTAATAGTTGTTGAAGTATTTTTACATTATCTCCTTGTGAGTTTAACTGTAATGTAGGGTAGTCATTTATCATATTATTCACCTCTAGTATAGTATATAAAAAAATATAGTTACTGTTACATTTAACTAGAATATAATAAATTGAGGTGAAGTTATGGCTAAGGGATATTTAGTTGTTAATGTTTATGCTGACAATATTGCACAACCACTTGATAATGCAAAGGTTACTATTGTTGGAAATAATACAAATTTAGAATTATTTACTAATGAATCTGGTCAAACAGATAAGGTTGAATTGGATGCTCCGGATCTTAAATATTCTGAAGAAGAACAAAATGAAGTTAATCCTTATAGTGTTTATACTGTTACAGTGAGCAAGGATGATTTTACTACAGTTAATGTTGTTGGCGTAGAAGTTTATCCAGATGAATTATCTATGCAAGATGTTTATTTAACTAATAAAAGTGATACATTAGAAAATGAAGTTACTATAAATATTGATCCACCAACATTATGGAAGGATTATCCACCTACGGTGATTGATGATTTTGAAGATGTAGATGTAGCTCCTCTTGTGCTTGAAAATATTGTAATACCTTCTACTATTGTGGTACATGATGGAATTCCTTCAAATAAAAATGCGGTTGATTATACAGTTAGTTTTACTGATTATATAAAAAATGTTGCATGTAGTGAGATATATAGTACATGGCCTAAAGAAACATTAAAGGCCAATATTTTGGCAATTATTTCTTTTACTTTAAATAGAATTTATACTGAATGGTATATTTCAAGGGGATATCATTTTAATATTACATCTACTACTACTTATGATCAAAAGTACACTAGAGGTAGAGCTATATTTGATTCTATTTCTAAGGTGGTTGATGAAATATTTAATAATTATATTGGTGCTGTTGGTACTGATTGGCCTTTACTTGCTCATTATCAGGTTGCAACATCTGAAGCTGGTTATTTGAGTCAATGGGGGTCTAAATATTTGGGGGATCAAGGTTATAGTGCTTTGGAAATTTTAAAATATTATTATGGTAATGTTGGTATAAATAAGGCTGATATTAGTAAAGGTGACTATCCATACAGTTATCCTGATAAAGTTCTTAAAATAGGAGATTGTAGTAAAGATGTTCAGACAATTCAGAATCAATTAAATTATATAGGAGGTAGTTATCCTGCTATTGCTAAAATAAAAGAGGCAAATGGCTATTTTGGAGAGGATACTCAAAGTGCAGTAAAAACTTTTCAAAATATTTTTGGGTTAGATTCTAATGGAGAGGTTGATTTTTCTACTTGGTATAAAATTTCTTATATATATGTTTCTATTAGAGATATGTTAAAAAGTATTTATTAATTTATAAAATTTTGATACAATAAATTGTAGTAAATAGTTATAGGTTAGAATTGAGGCAAAAAAATGAATGATGAAATAACAAATTTAAGTAAAATGAATAGAAATGCTAATAGTGATCTTGAATTTAACATTAAAGATAAGAGAATAAGTATTTTAAAAACTTATGGTGATAACTTTAATGAAAAGAATTTTATAACTAATCCGGCGATTGGTAGGGAAAAGGAATTGAAGGAATTAATGTTAATTTTACTTACTCCTGATAAATCTGCTATTTTAACTGGTAAACCGGGTGTTGGTAAAACATCTATTGTAGAAGGTCTTGCTTATTTAATTCAACTTGGAAATGTTCCGGATGTTTTGAAAGATTATCAGATTATAAAAGTTAATACATCTGCATTACTTGGTATTGATCCTGTTACGGGAGAATCTAAGATTCAGAATTTAATTGAGGAATTAAAACAATATACTCATCTTATTTTATTTATTGATGAAATTCATACTTTAATGGGTACTAAAGGTGAAGCTTTGGATTTTGCAAATATGTTTAAACCGGGTCTTGATCGTGGTGATATAAAGGTAATTGGAGCGACTACAACTGAAGAATATGAAAGATATATACTTCGTGATAAGGCTTTTGTAAGACGTTTTCAAAAGGTAATAGTTGAAGAACCTACTCGTGATCAAAATGTTGAAATTTGTATGGGAACTTTACCCAAGATTGAAAAAAGAACTGGTGCAAAAATGCTTTATTCTAATTTTGTAAAACAAACGATGATGGAGTTTTTAACAGATATTACTAGTGAATATAAAAGAATTTATGAAATTGGTTCAAGATATCCAGATGTTACATTGACTATGATTCAAGATGCTTTTAGTTATGCTGTTTTTGATAATAGAAAATATGTTAATGTTCTTGATTTTAGAAAATCGATTGAAAATTCTAAAAATATTTATCCAGATGTTATAAATAAGGCATTACCTGAATTTGATGTTACTTTTGCATCTGAACTAGAAGAAGCTAGACTAGATATGTTAGGCTAGTTTTTTTATTGGTAAATTTTAAGGTATTTGCAAGAGCCTTGTTTCGATTTATTAAAGATTATATACTGAGTTTATATAAAAGTAGGAGGAAGTATGAGAGTGCCAATCAAATGTTCTGATGAGGGGTGGTACTTTACTAGAACAGTAAATATATTTAATGATAAATTAATTTTACTAGAAGTAAATTAGTAGAAAGAGTGTATTAAATGAATAAAGTAAGAAAAATATTTAAAAATAATTATAAAATTTTAATCGGTTTAATATTAGGTGTAATAATATCAGTAGTGGGAGTATATGCTGCAGTAACTATTACAGGAAGTGATGTAACATATTCAAATTCCTCCTCAGGTCTAACTTCAACGACAGTGCAGGATGCAATAGATGAATTAAATAATAAAACAGATATAAGGAAAATGTCCAATTTTGTTTCAGTATATAAATATAGCACAGCAACATCAACAAAATGTATCACAGGAGAAGAAGATACATGTGTAAAATCAACTTGCCACAAAACTAAAACACGTGGAAGTTGTCCAGCGGGAACAATAATAAAGTATAAGGTAAATGATACAGATATAGTAACATTTCATGTGATTTCTGATAATGGATCTACTTTAACGATGCAAAGTCAAAAAAATACAGTATACAATACTATGTGGATATCAGCAAGTGATTATAAAGCATATAATACAGATTCAACAAATTGTAGTTATCCTTCATGTAGTGATGAAGGTCCTATGACAGTACTTGTAGCCTTAGAAAGAATAACTAACTCATGGACTAATGTAAATAATCAAACATATACAATGGGTACAACAGTATTTAAAACAAATGCCTATACTGGATGTAGTGACTATAACAGTTGTACAACCAATACTTATACTTTAGCATCAAGAACGTCAAAAGCACGTATGATAACAGTACAAGAAACAGTAAATTTAGGATGTACTACAACAGCTAAATCATGTCCAATTTGGATGTATAATTACTTAAATTCATCGACAGGTTATGGTGGAACCGTAAATGATAATTCAATAGATTCAGAAACGATGCATGAGAATTTTGGATATTGGACAATGAGTACCGCCTCTAGTAAAAGCGCATGGATTGTGCACCGTAGAGGCTATATAGTTAAAAATAATAATATATCATATGTCCAGTATTATGGTGCACGTGCAGTAGTAGTAGTTTCAAAATAAGAATGTTATGTTTTTGACATTCTTTTCTTTTTTGCATATAATGAAATTATGAGAATAGATGTAAAAGGAGTGTAATCTACTCTAAGCGCCTGAACTTTCTAAGTTGACGAGGTTAGTAGTAATCGAAATTTCGGCGGATGCTACTACGGTTTGGTTAATCGATAGGTATATTACAAAAAATAAAATTGATATTATAACAAAAAATATACCATAACAATTATTTTTGTTATGGAGAAATTTATGTGTGGAATAATTGGGTATGTTGGTAATAAACGTACCATTGATGTTTTGATTAAAGGATTAAAGGCTCTTGAATATAGAGGGTATGACTCTAGTGGTGTTTGTCTTAGTGATGGTAAAAATAAAGAAATTATTAAGGAAGTTGGCAGGGTTAGCAAGCTTGAAGAAAAGTTAGCAAAGGAAAGTAAAATTAATTCTGTTTATGGTATTGCTCATACCAGATGGGCTACTAATGGTAAGGCAAATGTTGTTAACAGTCATCCTCATAATGTTGGTAAGGTGACATTGGTACATAATGGTATTATTGAAAATGCTGATTTATTGAGAAATGATTTGATAAAAAAAGGTTATACATTTGCTAGTGAAACTGATAGCGAGGTTGTCGCTGGTTTAATTGATTATAATTTAAAAAATACTAATAATATATTAGAAGCGATTGATGAATCTACAAAGAAATTAGTTGGAAGTTATGCTTTGGTAATTATGATAGATAATGATCCTAATTTATATGCTTTAAGAAAAGATAGTCCTTTAATTATTGGTATTGGTAATAAAGAAAATTTTGCTGCAAGTGATATTACTGCGATTAGTGAGTATACTAATAAATATATATTTATAGAAGAGGGCGAAATAGCAGTTATCAATAAATCTGATGTAAAATTTTATAAGAATTTGAGTCTTATAAATAAAAAAGTGAATGAAAGTGCAGTAATTTCAAGTGATACAAGTAAGTCATTTTATGAACATTATATGTTAAAGGAAATTATGGAAGAACCTGTTGTATTAAATAATTTGATTAATAAATATATTAATGATTCTTCTGAACTTGATATTAGTAAGTATAAGGAAATTAATATTATCGGTTGTGGTAGTGCTATGTATGCTGGAATGATTGGTAAAACACTAATTGAAGAGTATGCTGATATTAAGGTAGAGGTAGAGGCTGCAAGTGAATATCGTTATAAAAAGAAGATATTTAATGATAAAGAACATACTTTAGTTATTTTAATTTCCCAATCTGGTGAAACTGCTGATACAATAGCTGCTTTAAGGGAGGCAAATGATTTACAAATAGATACTTTAGGTATTGTTAATAATCCTAATTCTACTATTGCACGTGAATGTAAGAGCGTTATTTTGACTAATGGAGGCGTTGAAATTGCTGTTGCTACTACTAAGGCTTATATTCTACAAGTTGCGGTTTTAGCTATGATGGCAGTAAAGACTGGAATAGAAAAGAAGATAATGCCAGAGAAGAGTTTATTAGAATTTAAAGAGTTAATTCCTCTTCTTGAAAAGGTTTTGAAGAATACTGATGTATATAAAAATATTGCTAATGAAATATTTGATATAGAATCTTGTTTTTATATAGGACGTGGTATAGATTATGCCATTAGTATGGAAGGAAGTCTTAAATTAAAAGAAGTTTCTTATATTCATAGTGAAGCATATCAGGCTGGTGAATTAAAGCATGGTACTATTTCTTTAATTGATTCTAATATGGTTGTTTTTACAGTAGTAACTGATGAAATATTAAAGGAAAAAACTATTTCTAATTTGAAAGAAACTGAAGCTAGGGGAGCAAAGGGAATTATTATTACGACTGATAAATTAGATGATTTTAATGATTATTTAAAAATTGTTGTACCAACTTGCTCAAAATATATGCAACCTTTATTAGTTGTACCTGCGTTACAGTTATTAGCTTATTATGTTGCTCTTAAAAGAAATTGTGATATTGATAAACCAAGGAATTTGGCTAAGTCTGTTACTGTTGAATAGTTAATTATTTTAGGTGGTGAAGAAATGCTTTTTAGAAAAAAAGATAAATACAGTAAATATAGTTCTTATATAGTTGATGATCTTTGTAATATAACTTTAGATGCAGAAGATGTACCACAAGGTGTGTGCCAAGTCTCAGGAAATGTTCTTATATCTTGTTATACAACTAATAAAACAAATTCAAAGGTTCTTATAATAGATAGTAATTCTAAATTAAAAAAAGTAATTAATCTTGACAATAATGCTCATGTTGGTGGTATTAGTTATGATAATTATCATAATTTGATATGGATATGTGATAAGAATGGTAGTGTTAGTTGTTATCCTTATAATGAATTTATAAGAGATAATTTTTCTCATAGGGTTAATTTTAAGGTTTCATCATCAGAACTTGGTGGTGGAGTGTTAATGGAGAACAATCAATATGTTTGTTCTTATCTTACATACTTTGAAAATAAACTTTATGTTGGTAGTTTTAATAAATATGTTAATGGTTTAGTTAAAGTTTTTTCAATCGATAGGGGTATTGATGGTATATGTTTAAACTATGAATCTGAATTTGTTGTACCAAATATAGTACAAGGATTAGAATTTTATAGAGATAATGAGGATGTGTATTTAATTTGTAGTAGATCTTATACTAGAAAAAGTGATAGTCAAATAGTTGTTTATTTATATGATAAAAATCAAAGAGATTATAGTAAAGAACAATATAGCTTTATTTTGCCACCTATGCTTGAACAAATATCTATTGATTCTAAGAAAAATACAATGTTACTTTTTGAAAGTTGTGCTAATAAATATAAGGCTGATGTAAAGGTAGTTATAGATAAAATTAGTACTTTAAATACTGCTGTTTTAATAGATGATTATAAAAACATTTATAAAAAGTAAAAAATAGCTTGCAAAAATACAACATTATTGATAAAATATTGTTGTATTTATATGGCGGCGTTGGTGAAGTGGTTAACACGCTGGTTTGTGGCACCAGTATGCATGAGTTCGATCCTCATACGCCGCCCCATATTGAAATTTACGCACACCTCTGTGCGTTAAATAAAAGTTCGTAATATTTATTATTATGAACTTTTTTGTTTTGATATTTTTTTAAGTCTTATCATATAGTATATAGAGGTGAAATATGCAAATTTATATTGTTCAAAATGGTGATACTATTTATGGTATTAGTAAGCAGTTTGGTATTTCTTTAGATGAAATAAAGAAATTAAATAATTTGAATTCTAATGAAATAACAGTAGGTCAGGTATTGCGTTTACCTAGTGTTAATCAGGATATTAAATATAATGTTGTATCAGGTGATAATCTTTATGATATTGCTAAAAAATATAATACTACTGTTGCTTCTTTGATGAATGCTAATAATTTAAATACGGATAAATTATATATAGGTCAACAACTTATAATACCTAATGCTTTAAATAATAATGATAATAATACTATGAATTCAACTAATAATTATCAAATATATACAGTAAAATCTGGTGATAATCTTTACGATATTGCACAAAAGTATGGTATGACAGTTTATGAATTAATGGCTATAAATAATTTGAAAAGTGATAAATTGTCTCTTAATCAACAGTTAAAGGTTAATAATAATGAAGAAAGTGTTGCTAGTGGAGAGGAATGCTATGGTGAAGGATATGTGGAACCTACTTATGTTACGTATACAGTAAAAAAAGGTGACAGTCTTTATATAATTGCAAATAAATATGGTACTACTGTTGAAAATTTGATGAAGCTTAATAATTTAAATACGATTGATTTATCCATAGGTCAAGTCTTAAAAGTAGAGGAGGTTACAAAGTGAAGTTAGTTAGTTATGAAGAATTTAAGCAAATGGATGAATATCAAAAATTTATTAGAGAAAATCCCTCTGTTGGACATTTGAAGGTTGAAGCATTTACCGCGTATAAAGCGATACCTATAGAGAATGTTGAAATATTAATTACTAAGGATTTCAATGATTTTAAAGTTGTCTTTTTTGATGGATATACTGATTCTAGTGGTGTTATTAGTAATATAGAATTACCTGCTCCTATTAGTGAAGCTAATTCTAAAACTTATAATATACCTAAATATACTCTTTATGATTTAACGGCTATTCATGTAGGATATGAATCTATAAAGAAATATGATATTGGAATGTTTGGGGATGTAAATATATTGCAATATGTTAAAATGATTCCACAGTTTAATATAGATGAGGTGGATTCTAATGGCGATTAGAAGACCTGCTATTCCATCTGAGATTGTAGTTCATTTAGGTGCTCCTGATGAGGCTGCTAAAAATATAACTGTTCCTTTTGTAGAGTATATAAAGAATGTTGCTTCTAGTGAGATATATCCAAACTGGCCACTTGATGCTATAAAAGCTAATGTATTAGCTCAAATTTCTTTTGCATTAAATAGAATTTATAATGAATGGTATAGATCTCAAGGATATAATTTTGATATAACTAGTGATCCTGTTTATGATCAACTATTTACAGAAGATAGGCAATTTTTTGAAAGTGTTTCTAAGATTGTGGATGATCTTTTTAATAACTATATTGTTCGGGATGACCAAGTTCAACCGCTTTTTGCTCAATATTGTGATGGCAGAATTACAACTTGTGATGGTTTATCTCAATGGGGAACAGTTGCATTGGCAGCTCAAGGAAAATCTCCTATAGAAATATTAAGATATTATTATGGTGATGATATTAAATTAGTTTATAATGCTCCAGTGGAGGCTAATATTATTTCTTATCCCGGTTTTCCTTTAAGACTAGGTTCATCTGGTAATGATGTTAAAACAATTAAAACTCAGTTAAATAGAATTAGTAAAAATTATCCAGCGATTCCATCTATTATAAATGAAAGTCATGTATTTACTTTAGAAACAGAAAATGCTGTTAAAAAATTTCAAGAAATATTTGATTTGGAATCAAATGGAATTGTAGATAAGGCAACGTGGTATAAGATTAAGTATATTTATAATGCTGTAAAGGAGGTTGCTAATTTATATTCAGAGGGTATTTCTATTGACGAAGTGATGTTACTTTTTAATACTCAGTTTGCATATGGTGATGTAAGTCCATATATTAGAGATGTAAATTATTATTTAAATGTTATTTCTTTTTTTGATAGTGATATTCCTTTTTTGAATTTGAGTAGTGAAGAGTTTACTAAAGATACTGAACAGGTAGTGATGGCTTTTCAAAATAAATATAATATACCTGCGACAGGTATAGTAGATGCAAATACGTGGAAATATATAATAGAAGATTATGATCAGACATTAAAGACTATTCCTACTGAATATATGACTTATATAAATGAGTTTTATCCGGGGATAGTTTTATCTAAAGATATGAGTGGTTCTGATATTGTTAGACTTCAGGAATTTTTACTTGAAATATGTAAAAATACACATAGTATTCCCGGAGTTATAGTTAATGGTACATTTGATAATTTAACTGAACAGTCTGTTAAAACAATTCAAATGCGTTATAATTTACCTTCTAATGGTTATGTTGATGCTCCGACATGGTATAGAATTGTTGAATTATCAAAAGAAAATAGTTAAGTTAGAAATTATTGAGATTTTGTAGTATAATAGCGATATGTATTACTTTATCTTATGATGAACAGGGGAAATAATATGGAAAAAGAGAAAACTTTTATTACAGCGATAGAAAAACAAATCCTTGATTGCCAAAATGATGATTTATTAGATTTGGAAAGTAAAAGAATTAGATTACAAATTTTAAAGACGTATTTAAAAAAGAGATGTATTGAAAGTAATAATGATGATTTAATAAATATATATCAGAAAAGTGCTACGACTTTTGCTAATGATACTGGTATAGATTTATTTGGTGTTGTTGAAGGTGATATACAAACCTTACATGAATATATTTATAGTAGTAATATTTATAAGTATTTAGAAAACAAAAATATTAAAAACTATACTTTTGAGGAATTAAAAAATCATATTTATGAATTTTGTCGTAATGATGATGATTTTCTAAATGTTGTTAGTGCTATAGATTTATATGTTTTATTAGATAATATTTATTTAAATGAAAATAAAAAAGTATATTATATGGCTAGTGAGTTAAATAAGCTATTTGATGATAATTTATTTAGTAAGTGTGATGATATTATAACAACTAATAAAGACAATCAAACTATTATTAATAGAGTTAAGAGAAAGTCTTCTGTATATGATGATAATTTATCAAAATCATTTATTAGATTTGGAAAACTGTACAAGGATAATGTAATTAGTGAAAATATATATCGATATGCTTTAGAAATGTCAGGACAAATATTTAATAGTTATTTGAGTAGTAAATTACAGATAATAGATAATGATTTTGTATTTAAAAATAGATAAATTCCTTTTATAATGTTATACTAATATTAGAATAATTCTTTTTGTGGAGGAAGTTATGACAATATTAGAATATATTAACAAGTATAAGGATAAAACTTTTGATGAAGTTAAGTTTAATGAGGTTGATAATGCTATTTTTTCATCTATTAGTTATATTGATTTAGATGGCATTGTATGTAATCATTCATATCGTAAAATATCTTTAAAAGATGCTGGAGATATTTATTTTGAGAATTATGAAAGAAAAAAAAATTCTATGACAGCTTATAAGCATGCTCTTAGAATTTTTAAAGAAATAATTAAAACTAAAAGATATGGTGACTTACTTTTATATAATTATTCATATATTGGGAATGAAAAGAAACAGTTTTCTGCGATTACAATAGAATTAAATCCAAATTTAGTTTATGTTTCCTATGAGGGTACTGATCATTTAGTAAGTGGTTGGGAAGAGGATTTTAAAATGTCTTATATGTTTCCGGTAGAGGCTCAAAAATATGCTATTAGGTATTTGGATAGATTTAGTGTTAGTAATAAAAATCTTATTTTAGGTGGTCATTCTAAGGGTGGTAATTTAGCTTTAGTTGCTGGAATGTATGCAAATTTTATGGTTCGTAGAAAAATAGTTAATGTGTATTGTAATGACGGTCCCGGCTTAAGAAAATCTCAAATAAATTCTTCTAGATATAAAAATGTATCAAAAAAATTAATTAGTATTATTCCTAATTATTCTTTTGTTGGTTTACTTTTAAGACATTCTTCTAATTATAGAGTTGTTTTGTCTAATAAAAAGGGTTTTTTAGCTCATGATTTATTATCTTGGCAAGTTGATGACAAGGAGTTTATTTCATCAGAACTTAGTACATTTAGTAAAATATTAAATAAAAGTATGTTAGAGTGGGTTAATAAATATGATGATTTTCAAAGAAAAATGTTTACTGATTCATTGTTTGATGTTTTTAGAAGAGCGAATGTTAATAGTTTGGTAGAGATTATGGATCACAAGAAAAATATTTTAAAATTGATATTTCAAAGTAGGGGTATTGATAAAACTACAAAGAAGATGATGAGAGACTTTATTTGGGTAGTATTTGAATATGCTAAGGATTATAAAAATATTTCTGATTAAATAGTTAGCAATCTAACTTGACAAGTGCTAAATTGAATGCTATAACTTATAGTGGGAGATGAAGAAGATGAAGAAACAGTTTAAGTCAGAGTCAAAAAGATTACTTGATTTAATGATTAATTCAATTTATACAAATAAAGATATATTTTTAAGAGAGTTAATATCTAATGCTAGTGATGCTATAGATAAATTATATTATAGAAGTTTAACTGATAAGAAAGTTAAAGTAAAAAAAGAAGATTTAGAAATTAGAATTGATATAGATAATGAAAATAAATGTTTAGTTATCACAGATAACGGTTGTGGTATGACTGATAAAGAGTTAGAAAATAATTTAGGTACGATTGCAAAAAGTGGTTCTTTGGCATTTAAAGAAAATCTAGATAAGAAAAAAGATATTGATATTATTGGTCAGTTTGGAGTAGGATTTTACTCAGCATTTATGGTTAGTAGTAAAATTGAAGTTATTTCTAAGAGTATAGATAGTGATGAAGCATATAAATGGACTTCAACTGGAGCAGATGGTTATAGTATTGAAAAGGCTGATTATGATAGAGTTGGTACTAAAATTACTTTATACATTAAAGATGATACTGATGATGAAAAATATAGTGATTATTTAGATGAATATACTATTACTAATTTAATTAGAAAGTATTCTGATTATATTCGTTATCCAATAAAAATGGAAGTTACTGAACATGAACTTGTTGATAAAGAGAAAAATGAATATAAAGATAAAAAAGGAATTAAAACCATAAATACAATGATTCCTCTTTGGAAGAAAAATAAAAAAGATGTTAGTGATGATGATTATAATAATTTTTATATGGATAAATTTAATGATTATGAAAAACCATTAAAGGTTATAACATCTTCTGTAGAAGGTATGACAACTTATAAATCTTTGATGTTTATTCCAAGTCATACTCCATATGATTATTATACTAAAGAGTATGAAAAGGGTCTTAGTTTATATGCAAATGGTGTTCTTATTATGGATAAGTGTGCTGATTTGCTTCCTGATTATTTTAGCTTTGTAAAAGGAGTTGTAGATAGTGAGGATTTACCTTTAAATATTTCAAGAGAGCTTCTTCAAAAGACTAATAGTTTGAGAGTTATTGCTAAGTCTATTGAGTCTAAAATTAAAAAAGAATTGGAAGATATGTTAAAAAATGATAGAGAAAAGTATGATGAATTCTTTAAAAGCTTTGGTACACAGTTGAAATATGGTATTTATAATAACTATGGTATGGATAAAGATAAATTAAAAGATTTAGTTATGTTTTACTCTTCTAAACAGAAAAAACTTATTACTTTAAGTGAATATGTAAAAGATATGGTAGATGGTCAAAATGATATTTACTTTGTAAGTGGTGAATCTATTAATAAGATAGATAAGTTACCTCAAGTTGAACAAGTAAAAGAGAAAAATTATGATATCTTGTATTTAACTGAGTATGTTGATGAGTTTGCTATTACAGCATTACAAGAGTATGATAAGAAGAAATTTGTTAATGTAAGTAGTGATAAACTTGACTTGGAAAGTGATGAGGAAAAGGATAAAACTAAGAAAATTAATGAAGAAAATAGCAATTTGTTAAATGATATGAAAAAATTACTTAAAGATGTTTCTGATGTTAAGTTTACTAATAAACTTAAAAATCATCCGGTTTGTTTATCTACTAAAGGCGATGTATCAATAGAAATGCAGAAAGTTTTCGCTGCAATGCCTAATGATATTCCAATAAAAGCAGAAACTGTTTTGGAAATAAATGAATCTCATCCAATCTGTAATAAATTAAAAGATTTATATGAAAATGATAAGGATTTATTTGAAAAGTATACGAAAATTTTATATAGCGAGGCTAGAATGATTGCTGGTCTTAACGTTGATGATCCAACTTATATTAGTAATTTAATATGTGATGTTATTGCAAAATAAAGATGCAATAACATCTTTTTATTTTTATATATACGTGTTAAAATTTAAGTGGTGATGGTGATATGAAAATAATTTTGGATAATTTTCAATTAGAGGAATTTAATAGAGAAAATAATGAGCATAGAGAAGTTTTAGAAAAGTTAAATAAAGATCAGGGTGTGAAAAGATATTTAGGTGATATTAATTATAGTATAGAAAGAATAAATAAAAGATACTGTGAAAATAGATTTAATAAAGCTTTTATTCCTTATTATAATGAATATCCTATTGGTTATATAAGTTTATCTTATATAGATGATGAGTATCAAATAAGTTGTGGTATTTTGAATGAATTTAGAAAGGAAAATTTGGCTTCTTTATTATTAGAAGAGTTTAGTGATTATTTATTAAATAATTATGAAGAAATTGATAAATTAACCGCAAAAATCGAAAGTGATAATATAGGTAGTATAAAGGCTGCAAGTTTAGCAAGTTATAGTGAAGAGGATAGAAATAAGTATATTAGAAGGCGTTAGTATTATGAAGTATGAAGATATAAATACTCCTATGCAGTTATACTTATTTATGAAAAGTAATATTAAATATGGATTTGTATCTAGTTATGATAATATTGCTTATACTAGATATGATTTATGTGATGACTTACTTTATGAAGAGTTATTGTTTAATAGTTATTATCTTCAAAGACCAGAAGAACTTTTAAAAAGTGGATATGGTATTTGTTATGATCAGGTTGAATTTGCAAAGAGATGGCTTTTGGATAATGACTACATGGTTAAAACATATTTTTCTAAATGTCATAATCATTCTTTTTTGATATATAAGGATAGGGATACTAACAAGTATAATTTGTTTGAAAGATCATGGAAAAAGCGTAATGGGATATATCCACTTAATAGTATTGATGATAGTTTTAAACTTTATATGATGTGGCAGAATATTGATAATTCTGATTTATTATTAGATGATGTTGATATTTTTGAATATGATTGTAATTTTTTTGGAGTAGGATTTTATGAATTTATTGATTTAGCTAGTCAGAATTCTAATAAACAACTGGTATATAAAAAATAATTGTTATAAGGGTTAGTAAATTAGCTCTTTTTTTATTTTTGTTTATAGGATATAATTATTATGATAAGGAGAATAAAAATGAGGAATGTTTTAAATAAAAAAGAATTATATAATATAGATGCTTATTTTAGAGCGGCAAATTATTTGTCCGTTGGTCAACTTTATTTAATGGATAATCCTTTGCTTAAAAGACCATTATGTGCTACTGATATTAAACCTAGAGTTGTTGGTCATTGGGGAACTGTTCCTGGACAGAATTTTATATATACACATTTAAATAGAATAATAAAAAAGTATAATTTAAATATGATATACATATCAGGACCTGGGCATGGTGGACAGGCTATGGTTGCTAATAATTATTTAGATGGAACATATACTAAGTTTTATCCTAATATTACTGAAGATGAAGAAGGAATGAAAAAACTTTTTAAGCAATTTAGTTTTCCAGCTGGTATATCAAGTCATGTTGCTCCAGAAACTCCGGGATCTATCAATGAAGGTGGTGAATTAGGTTATAGTTTGTCACATGCTGCTGGTGCTGTTCTTGATAATCCTAATTTGATTGCAGCTTGTGTAGTAGGGGATGGTGAAGCTGAAACTGGTCCTCTTGCAACTAGTTGGAATATTAATAAGTTTTTAAATCCAATTAATGATGGGATAGTTTTACCTATTTTACATAGAAATGGTTATAAGATTGCTAATCCTACTGTGTTTGGAAGAATGTCTGAGGAAGAAATAGGCTACTTTTTTACTGGTCTTGGTTGGGAAGTTTATTTTGTTAGTGGTAGTGATGTTATGAAAATGCATCAAAGTATGGCTGCTACTTTGGATTGTTGTGTTAGAGATATTAAAAAAATTAAAGATGGTAAAAAGAAAAAGTATCCTATGATTGTTTTAACGACTCCAAAGGGATGGACTGGTCCTAAAACTGTTGCAAATCAAAAAGTAGAGGGAAGTTTTAGATCACATCAAATTCCTATAAATATTGATAGAAATAATACAAAAGATTTATCTGTTTTGGAAAGTTGGATGAAGAGTTATAATCCAGATGAATTATTTAAAAATGGTAAATTAAAAAGTGAATTTAGAGAATTTATTCCTTCTCCTACAAAGTGTATGGGTGCAAGTAGTTATGCTAATGGTGGATTACTTTTAAAAGAAATTATTACTCCTAATTGGGAAGATTATGCAATAGATATACCTGCTCCGGGGGCTATAATGGATCAGGATACTAGGGAATTAGGAAATTATATTAGAGATTTGTTTGTTTTGAATAAAGATAATAAGAATTTTCGCTTTTTTGGACCTGATGAAGCGCTTTCAAATAGATTTAATCATGTATTTGAAGTTACTAATCGTGATTGGAATTTTAAATTAAAAAAGAATGATGAATACTTAGCTCCTGATGGAAGAGTAATGGATTCTTATTTATCAGAACATGTATGTGAGGGAATGCTTGAAGGGTATTTACTTACTGGTAGATATGGCTTTATGCATAGTTATGAGGCGTTTATTAGAATAGTTGACTCTATGACTAGTCAACATGCTAAATGGCTTAAAGTTAGTAAACAAATTCCTTGGAGAAAGGATATTGCCTCTTTAAACTATTTACTTGTTTCTCATGTTTTTCAACAAGATCACAATGGATATACACATCAAGATCCAGGCTTTATGAATCATTTAGTTACTAAGAAGGCAGATATAGTAAGAATGTATTTGCCTCCTGATACTAATTGTTTACTTTCTACTTTTGATCATTGTATTAAAACAAAAAATTATATTAATGTAATTATTGCAAGTAAACATGATAGACCTCAATGGTTATCAAAAGAAGAGGCTAGGGTACATTGTACTAAAGGTGCTGGTGTTTGGGATTTTGTTAGTGATGATAAAAATCCTGATATAGTAATTGCTTGTTGTGGTGAAACACCTACTATGGAAGCCGTTGCTGCTGTTGATATATTGAAAACTTCTATTAAGAATATTAAGATTAGATTTGTTAATGTTGTTGATTTAATGAGACTTCAATCTAATTCTACACATCCTCATGGTATGAGTGATGAAGATTATGATGCTTTATTTACTAAAGATAAACCTATTATTTTTAACTTTCATGGTTATCCATCATTAGTACATGAACTTACATATAAGAGACATAATCAAAATTTACATGTTCATGGATATAAGGAAGAGGGTACAATTACTACGGCGTTTGATATAAGAGTTCAAAATGAGATTGATAGGTTTCATTTGGTAATTGCAGTATTGAATAGGTTAGATAAATATAAGGATGTTTCTAAGCCTCTTATTGATTGGTGTAATCAAATGCTTGGAATTCATAAGAAATATATAAGTGAATATGGTGAAGATATGCCTTATATTAGAAATTATGTATATAAGTGTTCTGAGAGAAAATAATTTTAAAGAGAATATTTTTTCTTTTTTTTTATTTGTGTATTTGCCTATACACCAAATGGGATAAGTCATATATTATGTTTGAGGGAGGATATATGTATAATTATAATTTTTTGAATGATGATAATGCTACAAGAGTGGTTAGTTTGTATTCGCCAGAAGAGGGATATATTAAAGGAAATTTGTTTCCTGAATTATATGATGAATACAAAGATTATAAACCTATTGTTGTAAAGGCAAATGATGAACAATCTATGATGTTATTTCAAGTTGGGGAGTATGCTTTTGCTGCACATGAACTTAATTTATATTTGGATTTACATCCTGATGATGAGTCTGTATTGAGACTATTTAATGATTATAGAGTAAAATCAAAGGAACTTATGGATCAATATGAGAATAAATATGGTCCTATTACTCTTACTAGTAATTCTTTGGATGCTAGTCCGTTTTTATGGGAAGCTTATGCTTGGCCATTTGAGGGAGGAAAATAATTATGTGGGCATATGAGAAAAGATTACAATATCCAATTAATGTTAAAAATAAAGACTTAAAGATGGCTAAGTATTTAATTACTCAATATGGTGGCTTAAATGGTGAACTTGGTGCTGCACTTAGATATTTAAATCAGAGATATACTATGCCTGACAACATGGGAAGAAGCTTACTTACTGATATTGGTACTGAGGAGTTAGGGCATGTTGAAATGATTTCTACTATGGTTTCTCAGTTATTGGAAGGGGCAACTTTAGAAGAACTTAAAGAAGCTGGTTTAGATAGTAATTATGCAGAACATGCTTTTGGTATTTATCCAACAGATGCGAATGGTGTTCCATTTACTGCTAATTTTGGATCTACAGGTGATTTTATGGCAGATTTATCAGAAGATATGGCAGCAGAACAGAAGGCTAGAGCTACATATGAACATTTAATTGATTTAACTAATGATAATAGTTTAATTGGACCATTACTTTGGTTAAGACAAAGAGAAATAGTTCATTATGCTCGATTTAAGGAATTATTTGATTATTATAGTGAAAAATATAAAAATAATAAGTAATATTTTGGTCTTTATGACCTTTTTTAATATTGTCTTTTCTGTATTAATATGATATATTATACTGGTGTAGTACTTATGGGGAGATGAGGGTCATATATAATTTAAATAACTGCTTGTATTCTGAATACGTTGATTTAAATATATATTCGAGATATTACTTTAATACGGTTCTTAGAAAAATGATATTTGACTATGATTATACTTTGTTTTATGCTGATTTTAGGGAGTTAGGAATTATAAATAATAAGCTTGGTGTTAAGACTACTGATAAATTAATTGGTGAATCTTTGGAGAAGGTATTGTGTGTTTTACCTAATAATATTAGTGTTAGAATAGCTGGAGATGAATTTTTATTTATTGTTCCAACATCTTTTCTGGAAAAGAAAAACAGTGAATATATTGATGATATTAATACTTTATTATCCAAGATTAATTATGATGGGGTTATTCCATATATTGATTTTGTATGTGTAAATGAGAAGAAGAATACCTTTCTTAATGATACTTTTAAAGAAGTTAATGAGAAAATGGACTGTTTAAAGTTAAAGAATAAAAAGAAAAATTTATGCAAGAATGATTCTGTTAGAAATGAATTGTCTGCAGATTTTAAGACATTATTTAATGTTTTTAGACTTGATCAAATTCAGAATGAAGAAAATTTTAATATTTCTTTAAAAAGTTTTTATATTAGTTTAAAGGATGTTTATGAAAATTTAGATGATTATATTGAATGTGCTATATCGTATAAAAATAATCATGATTTTTTACACAAGTTTGATTGGAAGAAAGGCTTTTTCTATAATCAATTTCATAAAGCTGTTGAGAATGGAAATGAGGCCTTTTTTAAGAAAAATGCGATTATTGTTGATAAGATAAGTCATAAAATGATTATTAATAATACAACTGGTTATTATAATAAGTTGTATTATAAGAATTATTTTAGTAGAAAATATAATAATGAGAAGTATTATGGTTTATATTTAGAGCTTGTTGGTTTAAAGTCTGCTAATGTTTTGCTTGGTCATGAACAAACAGATGAATTACTTAAAAAAATATATAACTTCTTTAATAAGAATTTTAGTGGCAAGGAAGTTTATTGTTTTGATTTTCTTTCTGGAAAAAGTCTTATACTTAGTAAAAACAAAGAGGATATTGATAATGAATCGTTAAAAAAGAGTATTGATTATATTAATACTTCTGTGTTTAAAAAATTAAAATTAAAATTTATTTATAAACCAATATTAAAAAAATCTATACCTAATGATATGAACTGTATTGTTGAGCAGTATGAAAATTTACGAAAAGAAAAAGAGATTGCTAGACAAAAGATAATTTCTAATATGGGTGGTAAAATGATTATGGCTCTTACATTTGAAGAGGTATTTAGAAAAATAAATGATAAGCTGTCTAATGCTAATGCAATGGATTTATTAGATGATGTTTATATTGAAGAAATTATTAAATTAGAAAGTAAATATAAAAATAATGGAAAAGAATATATAAAAAAATAATTGAAGTGATCAATTATTTTTTTTGTAAATCTCTACTTTATGTGTTTTGTAACTATTTTTAAGTTTTATATATGAAGTCGTTTGTTCTATATCATCAATTAATAATTTATTTTTCTTTTGATTGGTTTTTATATTAATTATGTAGTTAGTATTTAGATATGTGTATTTTAAGGTAAATGAGTTTACTGTCTTTGGAAGTTTTGGTTTAATGTATAAGATATCACTATTTCTTTCAATTCCTAAAAATGTTTCTATTCCTATTTTATAAAATAAACTAGCATCATTATTTGATTGAATTATGTATGGTTCATCTTTATATTTTAAAGTGTCTTTTTTATTCTTTGTCTTATTTATAGGATTTAATAATTCATAATATTGATATGCAAGTTCAAACTCTTCTAATTCTATAAATATAATTATATGATATAAGTTAGGATTTTTTTTGGTTTGTTTTAATGTTTCTTTTTTGATATTTTTAATAATTTTATCTAATCTATTTTTTTCTATAACTTTTTTTAGAATATGAATGCTTTTTGCTATTAGTGTTAAATCAGTTACCTTTTCCCAATTATAGTTAATAATTTCTGTTTCAAGATTTGTTTTTATTTCTTTATATTTTTTGGTATTAATATTTTTATTATATATCTTTATTATTTCTAGAAAATCATTCATTGCAATGTATATTGATATAATATTATTAATGTCATTAAAGGCTTTAGTATGTTTTTCTATTATGTTTTTTATATATTCATATATGTTATTTATATCTAAAATTGAATAATTTGCTGTTGTTTTTATGTATTTATTTAATAAACTTATAAATATTAATTCTTTATCTGTAGTTATATTTTGATAATTTAGTATTATTTCTTTGGCATATTCTGGATTTGTTGTACAAATATTAATACTATCTTCTATTGAGAGAAGTTCTTTTTCTTTTTTAAAGTAATTTGTTGTAATAATTTGATAAAGACACCAACCATTTAGGATATAATTTAAGGCTAGGTTAGGAGTATTTACTTCTAGTCTATTTATGATGGAATACCAATAGTTTTGGTTTATTTTTAATGTATTATTTATTGTTGTAATATTAGAATATTTTTCTTTTAGTAAATATAGATCTGTATAGTTGTTACAACATCCTATTGTAAATGCTAGTTCTTTAGTTGTTTCTTTTTTAAGATTTAATTTTATTTCTATTTCTTTACGTGGTATTTCATTTAAGTTTGTATTTGATATTTTTTCTGTTGATGTTATAAATGATATTATGTTTGAAATAGGGGAGTTGTTTCTATTTTGCATAGTTACTATATTATTTTCTTTTTTGTATTCACATACTATATGTCTAGCATTTTCCTCTAACTTATTTCCTAAAACAGGCAATATAAAATATTTTATAGATAGTTCTATATCATTTTGGGTATTGTTTTTTAGTTGTAATTTATAAAATTTCACTTCTTCTTTTGATGAGATGAATTCTGTTAATTTTATATCCATTTTATCTGTTTTTGTAATATATGTTGATTTTCCAAAACTATATTTTATTATTTGAAAGTTTATTTTATAGTCATTTATTAATATTCCTTCATTCTCGTTTTTTATATAATTTTCTGTATTATTTTCTGTTAAGTTGTATCCTCCATATTTTTTTGTATAACTGTTATGACTATTTGTAATTATTTCTCCAAATGAATAGTTTGCAAGAATATTTATCCATGGGTTAGGGGTGTTTTGATTTATAATTGTATAAGTTTTACCATCTTTTTCGAAACCTCCGAATTCATTGAAAAACTTTAAATCTTCCTTGTTTATTTTTATGGGAATATTATTTAATATTTCCTCATCTTTAATTTTACTTTTTATATTTTGATTTTGCATTTTTTCAATAAAAGTTTTTAATGATTGGCATTCATTAGCATTAATAGCAAATCTAGATATTGAGTATAATAAAATTATTTCTTCTTTTGTTAGTTTTCTTGTATCTATAATATATAAATTTCCTAATGATTCTTTCATATTAATAATGTTTTTTATATAATACTTTTGTTTTTTAATTAATTCATTTACGGAGTTTGCAAACTGTGTATTACTACTATTTAATATAACTAAATCTATTGATAAATTTTTACTTTTATAATATTTAAAAAATTGTAATAATTCATATAAAATATAGATATTTTCTTTGTTTTCTATGTCAAGTAAAATAATTGGAATGTTTTCTGATAAATTAAATTTTTTTAGTGTGTCTAAGTTTAGCTTGTTAAACATTAATAATTTCTTTTTAGCTTCAGTTATATTTATTTTGTTTGTTTGATATAAATAGTTTATTAATGTATTGTAATTTGGAATTTCTTCATTTATAAAATTTAATTCCTTATTTGTTAAGTCATTCATTACAGGAAATATTTCAAATGTATATTTATTAATTTCTCTTTTATTATTATATATATTAATAGTATTTAGAAGTTCTTCTTTTGATTTTTCAAATCCTGTTATTAAGTAGAATTCTTGTACTTGATTTGGTTTAATTGAAATATTACTTTTAAAACTAATTATGTCATTTGTTTTGTTGTTATTTTTCCAATTTTTTTCATATTCTATCTCAAGTGCTTTTGGATTTTTGAGAGATCTTCCTGTTCCAATAAATTCTTTTTTATTTGTTATGTATTCAAGAGGTATTTTATTATTTTCTATTAATAGTTTATTAATTAAATAGCCATTTTTATTATGCACTATTATAGAGTTTGTTTTTTCATCATAACTTAATTCATCAAAATCTTTTTTATATTCTAAGTAGGTTGTTATTTGTAGAGATTTTTTGACTTTAGAATTATTTTTAAGAGTTATTTTTCTTATTTCGAATGAGTTTACAGGAGATAGGGTTATCGTTGTTGTGGTTGTAATGTCATTATCTTCTCTTATGAATTTAACTTCATTTGTTTGCATGGATACTTCATATTTTGTAGGGTATTTATTAATAGGAGAGTATGTGTTAGACCATGTGGTATTGTCTTCTAGGTTCTTTATATAAATAAATTGACCATAGTTATTTTCTGTTATAGTTTTGTAATAGTTTAAAATAGTATTTTTATATTTACTTATACTATTACCTTTATCATCTATTAATAATGTGTATTTAGCATTTGATAATATTGCTATTTGGTTAATTGTTGTTAACTCATTTATTGTTCTAATGTTTTTACTTTTTACCAGTTTCTTTTCTTCTTTTGATTCTATATTATTTTTATTTTTTTTATGTTCTTTTAATTTTTTACTGGCAATGAATGAGATGAGTGGAGTTAATATATATAAAATACCTATTATTAGAATTAAATCTTGTTTAGTTTTTATATATATTATACTCATTATTATTCCTAAAACTATATTTGGAAAATATATTTTTATATACTTAATTAAGGTGTTGTTTGAGGTTTGTATTTTTCTTTTTGATTTAAAAAAGTATGATGTAATAAATGTGTATGTATATGTTGGTATACTTAAAAATTCATTAAGACTATTTAGTATTATTTTATTATTTTTATAGAATAGATTGTTTTCTTTTAAGTTTGCAATTATAAAGCAGAATATAAGGAAAAAGTAGGTGTTTTTATTTAATAGTAAACTAATAATTATTATTAATAAAATGTTTGAATTAACAAAATCTCTATTAATATTTTTTACTAATTCAAGATAATTAAGTAATGATAAAGAAGTGTTTTTGTTATTTTTTATATATTTAATTATTTCAATGTTATTATTAATTTTATATTTTTGATAATTAATATATTTTAAGGGAGTAGATGCTTTTTTTATTATGCTTATATCATATACCTTAGTTTGGTTTAAATATTCTTCTAGTAAGTAGGTATTGTCTATTATGTTATTATTTATAGATGGCAGATTTGATATTACTTTATAATATGACTTTAAGTTATATATTTTTATTTCGGGATCAAAGAAGTTGTCTTTTTGTAATTTATTTTCTTTTTTGATATTTGGTTGTAATATACAGATTTCATCTGTTACTTTATAATTATTATTTAGTGTTATTTTATTAAGAGGATGGTCCATAATTCCTATTAATTGATTAATCTGATTATTATCTATTTTTATATTGGAATTTAAGGTAATTACATATTTAATATTTATATTTACTGGTAAATTTGTTGTAAATTGATTATTTTTATTTATCTTATTTAGTAGTAGTTTATTTAAATCCATTAATTTATAAGATTTAGTTGTGTATATATAATTAAAAATATTTTTCTTATATTTAGAATTTAGATTTGTACAAATATTGTTATTATAACTTATTATATTTTCTTTATCTTTAGTATTTGTCTCGATTAAAAGAGTAAAATATAAATTATTGGTATTTGTTAAATAAATATTTTCCATGTTGTAGTATAGGTTTTCTAATTCTCTTATATTACTTTTAGTTGTTGTTACTATTACCATTGTTTTACTATCATCTGGTATATTATTTTTTTCGTAATCAATTCTAAATAAATATTTCTTTTTAAATAATTTTTTACTAATGTATGTGAATAATTCAATTATTGGTAATAAAAGTATTAATATATTTATGATTTTATTATTTGTTAGGCTGTCTTGTAATATTATGGCAAGGGTAATGCTTAGTAGTAGAATTATTATGTAACTTAGTAGAATTTTGTAATTTTTGTTTTGTTTTGGAAATAAATATATACCGATATGTTCTTTATTATTAATTAATTTATTTGTATATTCAAATAAGTTTCTTTTTTCTTTTTTAGCACTTGTAGTTAACTTTTTTCTGTAAATATTTTTACTAGTTGAATTCATTTTTTTGTATATTTCGTCTTTATTTAAAACTTTTTCAATATTACTTATATTACTATATAATTCAGTTTGATTTATGTTTTGAATATTTATAATAGTTTTAAAAATATTTTTGGTAATAATGTATGTTTCTGCTTCTTTTTTAGTTACTTCATTAATTATTGTACTTATTTTTTTATCTATATTTTCTAATGATAAATAAAATGATTGTAAATAATTATATGAGTTTTTTTCTAACTTTTTTAATTCATTATGTAGAAAAAATAAGTTTTCATTTAAACTTTCAGGTGTAATAGGGTAGTAAGTATTAATAGAGGTATTTTGATAATTAGATTTCTTTATTTTTTGAATGACATTTTTTATTTTGTTTTTTTCTATTATTTTTTTATTTTCGTATTCAAATATTGTTGCTATTTTTTTAATTACTAAAAAGAAAATAATACTTTTAATTTCATCTAATTGTTTATAGGTATAAAAATAATTATTATCATATTGATTTTTATTTAATTCTTTTACTAAAATATTAAAATCTAATTTGTAATTATTATTTATTAAAATTTGGTCTATGGCTGTATATATTTTATCTTTTTTATTTATATATATATTACTATTTTTTAATGTTTTATAAGAATTTATAATATTTATTTTGTTTTCTATTAATATTTTATTTGTTATTTCGACTTGAGTATTAGAATAGTTTTCTTTAGATATTGTTTTATAATATTGTTTTATAATATTTAATTCTTTTTTCAACATTCTAAATACTCCTTTCGTTACTATTTTTATTATACCTTAAAAATTAATTTATTTATAGTTTTTAATAAAAAAAAAGCACTCCCAAATATTGGGGTGCCTTTCAATATATTTTATTTTATATCTATGTAAGTTTTATTTTTTTCTTCATCTATTTTTGGAATTGTGATTATTAAAGTTCCATCTTTAAAGGATGCATCAATATTTTCTTGATCTATATCACCTAGATAGAAGCTTCTTGAATATTTGCCGTAACTTCTTTCGCGACGAATATATTTTTTAGTTTCATCTTTTTCTTCTTTTTGTTTTTCACAGCTAACTATTAAATTACCTTTATTGCATTCAATTTTTATATCTTCTTTTTTGTAACCGGGAAGATCCATTTCTACGATATAGTTATTTTCTTTTTCGTAAATATCGCATTTCATTTCACTCTTTTCACAATCCATTAAACTATCAATTACATCATCAATATAAAATTTTCTTGGTAACATATTATCACCTTTCCTTTCACAATTATGTTATACCACTATTGTTAGCACTTGTCAATAGCGAGTGCTAATTTTTTTGTTACTTCTATGTGATATTATGTCATATTTTTTTAAATTTATTCATTATTTGCTTGTAATGCTGTTATAGCAATTACACCTATGATATCTTCTACAGAACATCCTCTTGATAAGTCGTTTATTGGTTTAGCAAGTCCTTGTGTTATAGGTCCGTATACATTTGCGTGTGCTAGACGTTGGGTTATTTTATAGGCAATATTGCCGGCATCTAAATCTGGAAATATTAGAGTATTAGCTTTACCTGCGACGGTACTATTTGGTGCTTTTTTCTCGGCAACTTCTGGAATTATAGCTGCATCAAATTGCATTTCACCATCTATATTTATATTAGGATATTTTTCTTTAGCAATTTCTGCTGCCTTTTTAACTTTTTCTTGGTCTTTGCAGATAGATGATGAGAAAGTGGAATGGGATAGAAGGGCAATGTTTGCTTTATCTTCTAATATTAAATTGAATGTTTCATTAGAACTTGCTGCAATTTCAACTAATTCTTCACTTGTTGGATTTTGATTCATTCCACAATCAGCATAGATAAAACAGCCATCTTTACCAAAACATTTATCCTTTACTTCAACTAGAAAAAATGTTGATGCTATTTTGCTAGATTTTTTAGTCTTTATAATTTGAAGAGCTGGACGGAGTGTATTTGCTGTTGTGCAAATTGATCCACAAACCAAGCCATCTGCATAATTTTCTTTTACTAACATAGTACCAAAATAAATGTAATTATTAGTAATAGTTTCTTTTGCCATATCTAGTGTTATATTTTTTTCTTTTCTTAATTCATAAAAACTATTAATTAATTTATCTAAATCTTTAAAAGAAGTTGGATCAATTATTTCAATAGCATCTAGATCTATTTTATTTTTCTTTGCAGATTCTTTTAATTTATTTTCATTTCCTATTAATATTATTTTTGCAAAATTTTCTTTTTTTACTATTTCTGCAGCCTTTAAAACTCTTATATCTTCTGTTTCTGGAAGAACTATAGTTTTAATATTTTTCTTTGTTTTTTCTTTTATTTTATTAATTATACACATATTTTAGCCTCCTATATAGAATTTTATCATAAAATTTAAAATAGTTTGAAAAAAATATTTTTTTAGTTATAATAAGTGTCATATACAAGTAATTTTAATTAAGGGACGATTTATGAGAGAATATTATTTAGTAAGTATAGAAAATGTAGTAGATATTAATAGGGAGAATGTTAATTTTTTACAGGAAATGCATCCTGATCTTTATGAATTGTTTTTGAAAAAAGAAATGTTATATTTATATGAAATATATAATAGTCATAAGATGCGAAAAAAAATAAATTTAATTGATGGGAGTATAGCAAAAAAATTAGATCAGTATCATTTGCCTGAATATTTAATATTTCAAAGTACTAATAATTTTTTTAAGGTTAAGGAACTTTTAAGTAAGGAGGAGTTTTATTTTACTGAGGGATTATTAAGACAGAGTAGAGTTACTAAAGGTAATAGATATCTTTTAACACATTATTTAAATAAGTATAGTCCTGAAGAGATAGTTCAAGTAGTAAATGATTTTCATGCTTTTGGAGAAAAAAATAGAAAAGGTAAGATTATAACCTTTTCTAAAGTTAATTAATTACATTATTACTTTTTTATGTTTTTTTTCTATATATTCGTTGATACTATATGTTTTGTAACAACAATTATTTTCTTTAATTTCTTCTATGGAAGGTATTGTTAAGATGTTTATGTCATTATTATCTTTTGGAATGATTTGTAATACTTTCTCTAATGCGTCTTTTTGATATTCAGATAGATTTTCTTCTTGTTCTGGTACGAATAATAGACCTGAAATAAACATCATATCACTAGAATTTAAGAAAACTATTTTATTTAAACTTGCTAAAAAGAATGAATAGGTAAGTTCAGGGCTATCTACAAAACAAAGATTATCTGGAATTAGATTTTTAACTTTTTCTTTAAAGATATTAAAATATTTACTTTTATAATCACCATATAGTTTTGAAGTAGTAAAATTTAGTGAGTCTTCATGGTGGATTCTATGTTCTTTGTTATTTGGAAGTAGGAATGATTCATTATCTTCAATAATAAAACCTAAGTAATCACTACTTGATATATTAAATTCATTAATATTATCTATATTTTCGAAAAGAGAATTATTTAATTGATTCATTTTATTCACCTCTATGGTTGTATTATAACATATTTATTATAAAATATATTGAAAAAAAGTACTATTTAGTTTATACTAAGTCATAGATGCAATGAAATTGAGGAGTATATAATAGAATATTTCAGAGAAATTGTGGTTGGTGAAAACAATGATATTTTATTATAGAAGGTAGCAATGGAGCATGATTGTTGAAATTAGTAAATAATCCCGGAATGTTTTTCCGTTATCAACTAAGAGGCTATTTTATATGTTAAAATAGTAAATTAAGGTGGTACCACGATACTATTCGTCCTTACTTGGATGAGTAGTATTTTTTTTGGAGGTTTAAAAATGGAAGATGCTGTTAAAAGTTTTTTAGATTATACTAGTAATTTTTTAGAAAATGAAGATTATAATATTAAGCTTAAGATTGATCATACTTTTCGAGTCATGAATTTATGTGAGAAGATAGCAAAATCATTAAATTTGTCTTTAGAAGATGTCAATTTGGCAAAATTATGTGGTCTTTTACATGATATAGGTAGATTTGAACAATGGAATAGCTATAAAACTTTTGTTGATTCTAAGAGTGTTGATCATGGTGATTTTGGTGCTGAACTTTTGATGAATGAAAGTTTTATGAGACTTTTTAACAGTAATTGTGAAAATGATAATCTTATTATTAATGTTGTAAGAAATCATAATAAGTATAAGTTACCTAAATTAAGTGAAAGGGAAAAACTTTTTAATAATATAGTAAGAGATGCTGACAAGACTGATATTTTATACTTATATACTATTAATGATATAAAAGTTGATATTGGTTCAGATTGTTTTTCTGATGAGGTTTTTAAATGTTTACAAGAAAATAAATTAATAGATCGAGATTTGAAGAAGACTAAGGCTGATTCTTTGGCGATTTCTTTAGCTTTTGTTTTTGATATTAATTATTGTAAAACATTTGATATTTTGAAGGATAATGAATATTTAGATAAGGAATTAGATATTTATTTAAATAAAACTACTAATCAAAAATTAGTGGATCAGTTAAATGAATTTAGAAAAATAGTTAATAATTATATAGATAGGAGATGTAGTTATGTTAGATAAAAAATATAATCATAAAGAA
This sequence comes from uncultured Bacilli bacterium, assembly GCA_934167695.1. Classification (GTDB taxonomy): domain Bacteria; phylum Bacillota_I; class Bacilli_A; order RF39; family UBA660; genus UBA2730. The sequence goes on from CAKPLP010000006.1 coordinate 50,794, forward strand.
GTAGAAGAAAATAAATATGAATATTGGATGGAGAAGGGCTATTTTAAATCAGGTGACTTTAGTAAAAAGCCTTATTGTATAGTTTTACCTCCTCCAAATGTAACGGGAAAACTTCATTTGGGTCATGCTTGGAATGTAACATTACAAGATATTATGATTAGATATAAAAGGATGGAAGGTTATGATGCATTATGGTTACCGGGGATGGACCATGCAGCTATTGCAACAGAGGCTAAGGTTGTTAAAAGAATTAAGGAAGAACAAAATTTAACTAAAAGTGAAATTGGACGAGATAGGTTTTTAGATGAATGTTGGAGATGGACTCATGAACATGCTGATACTATTCGTGCTCAATGGGCAAAATTAGGTATTTCATTAGATTATTCTAAAGAGAGATTTACCCTTGATGATGGTATATCTAAGGCAGTTAAGAAAGTATTTGTTGATTACTATAATAAAGGTTTAATTTATCGTGGTGAAAAAATAATCAACTGGGATCCTGCTGCTCAGACCGCTTTATCTAATGAAGAGGTAATTTATTCTGAAGAGAAGAGTGCTTTTTATCATTTGAAATATAAGCTTGTAGATAGTGATAAATATATTGATGTTGCAACAACTAGACCTGAAACTTTATTTGGAGATACAGCTGTTGCAGTTAATGAAGAGGATGAAAGATATAGAGAATTTGTTGGTAAAAATGTTATTTTACCTATTGTTAATAGAGAAATACCTGTAATTACAGATGAACATGCAGATATGACTAAGGGAACAGGTGCTGTAAAGATTACTCCTGCTCATGATCCTAATGACTTTGAAGTTGGTAATAGACATAACTTAGAGCGAATTGTTATTTTTAATGATGATGCTACTATGAATGAAAATGTTCCTTTAAAATACCAAGGAATGAGTCGTGAAGAAGCTAGAGAAGAGGTAATTAAAGATTTAAAGGATGCTAATTTATTATTAGAAATTGAACCTATAGTTCATGAAGTTGGACACAGTGAAAGAACTGGAGTAATGGTTGAACCAATGATAAAGAAACAATGGTTTGTTAAGATGAGACCTTTGGCTGATAAAGTTTTGGAAAATCAAAAAGATAGTAAAACTAAAGTCCATTTTGTACCTAGTCGTTATGAAAAAACTATGAATCATTGGATGGAGATTACTTATGATTGGTGTATTTCTAGACAATTATGGTGGGGACATAGAATTCCTGCTTGGTACAAAGATGATCAGATATATGTTGGAATGGAAGAACCAAAAGAAGAAGGTTGGGTACAAGATGATGATGTTTTAGATACTTGGTTTTCATCTGCTTTATGGCCATTTGCAACACTTGGTTGGCCTGATAATACGGAGTTATTGGAAAGATATTATCCAAATAATTGTTTAGTGACTGGATATGATATTATTCCATTCTGGGTTAATAGAATGACATTCCAAGGAGAAGAGTTACTTGGTAAAAGACCTTTTGAAGATTGTTTAATTCATGGATTAATTCGTGATAAACAGGGACGTAAATTTTCTAAGAGTTTAGGTAATGGTATTGATCCATTCGATATGATTGATTTATATGGAGCTGATTCTCTTAGATATTATTTAGCAACTGATGTAAGTGCTGGAACAGATATGAAATTTGATGAGGATAAGATTAAGGCTACATGGAATTTTATTAATAAACTATGGAATGCTTCTAGATTTACTTTAATGAATATAGAAGATTTAACTGAAATAAATATAGATAATTTAAAACCTGAAGATAAATGGATTTTAACTAAATATGAAAATACTGTACATACTGTTAAAAAGTTTATGGATAAGTATCAGTTTAATAATGTTGGTAGTGCTATTTATGATTTTACTTGGAATTATTTTTGTGATTATTATATAGAAATGGCAAAATATTCAATTAATGATACAACAACTAAATCTGTTTTATGTATGGTATTAACAGGAATATTAAAATTATTACATCCATTTATGCCATATGTTACAGAGGAAATTTATCAGATGTTACCTGTTAAGGATGCTGAGTCAATTATGGTTGCTCCATATCCAAAACATCAAAGTAAATTTATATTTGAAGATGTTGAAAGAATTGTTGATGATCAGGTTGAATTTATTAAGAAGTTTAGAAATGTAAAAGCAGAAAATAATATTACAAAAGATATGAAAGTAATGTTTTCTACAGATGATGATAATGAACTTATTGTTAAAATGTTAAAACTAGATAATAATTTAGTAAAAGAACCATTAGGAATGAAAGCATATAAAGTTTTTTCAGAGAGAATAAAGGCTCAAATATTCTTTGAAAAAATAGAAACTGAAGCTGATAAAGCATTAAAAGAGTCAACTATTAAAGCTTTGGAAGAGTCGATTGCAAGAAGAAAAAAACTTTTAGAAAATGAAAATTATGTTAAAAAAGCTCCTAGTAATATTGTCCAAATGGATAAGGATAAATTGAAAGAAGAGGAAGAAAAATTAGCAAATTTAAGAAGTCAAATGAATTAGTGACTTCTTTTTTATTTTTATGGTATACTTTTAATTGAAGAGAAAAGGGAGATGCTATTTATGGATACGAATGATAAAGATAAAAAGGTTAATTATAATATTCCCGGTGTTATTATTCCACCTCAAACAACGGAAAATGGGGTAGTAATTAGTGAAGAAATTGATGATTTGAATGTTGGGAATGTTATTAATGATAATACTAAAAATACTACTACTATTCAAACTGAAAATAATGTAGGTAAAGTTGTTAAAGATAATAATATAAATAATCCTGTACAACCTAATATACAACCGAGTATTCCTACACCTGTTGTTCCAGCGATGCCTTATCAGGCTCCTGTTTCACAACCTGTAGATATGAAAGTAGAAAATAAAGTTGAGACACCTGTTACAAATAAAAGTAATGGTAATAATAAAAAGGGAAAAACACCTTATCTTTTAATAATATTAATTCTTTTAGCTTTTATTGGTTATTTCGTGTATAACGATTATTTAAAACCAAAAGATAAGGTAGATCCAGCTACTGAATGGCAAAGAAAAAGAACTGCTAATATTGACAGTTTAGTTGTTCAACAGTTGTATAGTTATGTTAATTTAGATGGTTGTGATGATCAAATTAAGTTTTTTTATAATGATAAGGAAAGTGTCTCTTTAAATGAATTGACTGAAGAAAATAGAAATTATTTGGCTTATAGACAATTAAAGTATAGTTCAATTAAAAAGAAAAATTGTTCTAATTATCCTACTAGTTTGCATAAGAGTGATAATCTAGGATTATGGTATTGTGGTGATGATGTTTTATCTAGTACTGCCAGTGATTATTCTGATAATTCTGCGGTAACTAGGGTTATCAGTGGCGATGATATAAAAACTCAAGTTAATAGAATGTTTGGAGCAGATATTTATAGAGCAAAGACTTTTCTAGTATCTTCATCAGAAAGATATCTTTATGATAGTAATACTGACTCATATATTCTTCAATCGTTTGCAGGTGAAAATAGTTGTAAAGGGTATACAAATAAGTTAGAAAGAGCTTATCAGCAGGGTGATAACTTAACTATTGTTGTAAAGGTTGTTAATAACGAAAATAAAAAGGTCCAATTATTTTACTATACTTTTGTAGAAAGCGAAGATGGTAATTATTACTTTAATTCTTTGAAAAAACAGAATGTATAATTTTTAGTGTAAAGAATATGCAAAGTGTATATTCTTTCTTTTTTTTCGACAAATTCTTTTATTTATGTTTGCTAGTATAAATATGGTGATGCTATGAGGAAGAATTTTATTATATTGTTGGTAGTTATTATTATGGGAGTTTTTTCTGGTAAATTTATTTATGATAAGATTAATGATGTTTATGCTTTTAGTACTAAAAATGAACAAATAGCATATTTTTTACAATTAGGTATTTATTCTAGTGAAGAGAGTATGAATTCTGATACTAATTCTATAACTAATAAATTGGTTATTAAGAAAAATAATAATTATTATGTTTATGTTGGAATTAGTATGAATAAAGATAATTTAAAAAAGGTATGTTCTCTATATCAAAAGTTGGGTTATAATTTATATTTTGATGAGGTTTATATTGATAATAAAGAGTATTTGTATAACTTGGAACAGTTTGATTTATTACTTGCAAAGGCTAAAAGTAATGATGAAATAGAGTCAATTAATTCTGTTATTTTATCTAGTTATGAAGAAATGGTTTTAAATAAATAAATTTTTTCTCTCCAAATTATTGTTTTTTATCGAATGATAATATAGGAGGTGAAAATAATGCAGGTAAGAAATATACCTAAATCAGAAAGACCTAGAGAAAGGTTTTTAAGGGAAGGAGTAAGTAATTTATCTAATCAGGAGTTGTTGGCCATTATAATTAAGACTGGTACTAAAAACTTGAGTTCCATGGATTTGGCATTTTTGTTATTAAATGAGATTGATGATATTCATTATTTGAAAGATGTGAATGTTAGTCGTTTAATAAAAATTAAAGGTATTGGTTTGGTAAAGGCAATAGAAATAGCATCTGCGATTGAACTTGGCAAGAGAATATATTTTAACAGTCCTAAACATCGTGAAAAACTAATTAATGCTAAGGAAATTTATGAAAGTAGTAAATATTTATTTGTAGGAAAAATGCAAGAAGAGTTTTATTGTTTATATTTTAATAATAAACAAGAATTATTAGAAAGGAAGTTGTTATTTATGGGAACTATTAATAGAAGTATTGTACATCCTCGTGAGGTGTTTAAAGAAGCTTATTTAACATCAGCTTCTTCGATTGTTTGTATACATAATCATCCTTCTGGAGATACTAAGCCTAGTAGGGAAGATATTATTTTTACAAAATCACTTATTGAAATAGGTAGAGTCAATGGAATACCTATAGTTGATCATATTATAGTAGGAGATAATAGTTATTATAGTTTTTATGAAAGTAATAATGTTTTCAATCTATAGTTGTTCTTTAATGAAAAATATACTATAATATAAAAGGCTGATAAGTATAGAAAGAGTTGATTATATATGTATAAGAATAACAGAAAAATCAAAAAACAAAGAAAAATAATTATTACTGTTTGTGTAATAGTAGTTATTTTTCTTTTACTTTTTTATTCTTTAAAACTTGATAGAAAAGTTGGAAGAGTGGAGGGCTTATTGAAAGATGGCTCTATAGTTATTCAGAAAGTTTTTATGTATCCTTTTACTTGTTTAAATGGTGAGAAGAATGTTACTCAATCTGATAGTTATTTAATTCAAAAAAATGTAAATAGTTCATTAGAGAAGGAAATAGAAGAATTGAAGGATGCTTTGAAGCTTAATGAAACTTTTACTGAGTATGATCCTGTTAATGCAACTGTTTTATCTCGTAATAAGAGTTATTGGTTTAATACTATTACTATTGATAAAGGAAGTAATGATAAAATTAAAACTGATATGGCTGTTGTTACTAAAGATGGACTAGTAGGTAAAATAACTAAAGTTAGTCATAATTCTAGTGAAGTTAAATTAATTACTACTAATGATATTAATTATAAAGTTTCTGTTTCAATAAGTGCAGGTAGTGGAGATACTTATGCGATTCTTAATGGATATGATAAGAAGAAAGGTACTATTAAAGTTACTGGTGTTTCAAAAGATAGTGATGTAAAAAAAGATGATGTTGTTTTAACTAGTGGACTTGGGGGATTATTTCCTAGAGGAATATATATTGGTACTGTAAGTGAAATTACTAGTGATAAATATAATTTGAGTAAAACTCTTTATATTAAAACTAGCCAAGATTTTAGTAATATTCATTATGTTACAGTACTTAAGGAGAATAAATAATGTTTATTGTTGTTATTATTAGTATCATTTCTCTCGTACTTGATGGAATTTTGACTAACTTTTTACCATATATGGTTAATAATTTGACTCTTTTTACTCCGATGTTTACTATTATTAGTGTTTTTCTAATTTTTCCATTATTTTGTGATGATTATAAAAAATACTTAGTTTATATATTTATTCTTGGAGTAATATATGATTTATTTTATACTAATTTATTTGTATATGATGGAATAATCTTCTTATTATTTGGATTGATAACTATAAATATTTATAAAAATTTTGAGGTTACTAAATTTAGATTATTATTATATATTGTTTTATTTATATGTTTATATGAGTTTATATTTGCTTTTGTTATTTTATTATTTCAATTAGTTCCAATATCTTTTTCAAAGATTTTTTATAAGATTGGTCATTCTATAATTATAAATCTTATTTATGGAGAGTTTGTTTATTTAATTATAAATTTATTACCTAAAAAGTATCATACTAAAAAGATAAATAGTTTTAATAAGATTATTTAATTAATTATTTTCTTATTAATATATTTATCTTTTTTATTTTTTGTTTGGATGATTTTTAATTATTTATGTTTTTTTTTCTTGGAAAATGTAAAAATGGTCATTAGGATTTTTTTTTAATATATGATAAATTGTTTTCGAGGACATTTAGGGATTTTATATTTTGTTTTTAGTTCATTACTTACCTTTACTCTTATCCACATATTCCCTTTATGTTCTTTTTTGTTTTGTATATTTCATATATTTTAATGGTGATATATAATGTTTGGTAAGATTATTAAAGTATTTGTTTCTGTTTTGCTTTTGTGTTTTAGTTTTTATTCTACAAATCTTATAGTTGATATTGTTAGGAGTAACGATCCTATTATGAAACAGATTAATAAAGAAAAGTCTAATTATGAGGATGCTGCTGTTGATGCTGTAATTGTTGATGATACAATTACTCCCGGGGTTAATGGGGTAAAGGTGGAGGTTAATAAAAGTTTTAAGAAAATGTTTCAATATGGTTCCTATGATGATAGATTATATACTTTTTTTGAAGTTAGTCCTGCCATTTCAATTAATGATTATTATGATAAGTATATTGTAAGTGGAAGAGATGATAGTATGGATGTAGGGATTGTTTTTACTGTTAGTAGGGATGATGATATTATAGATTTACTGACTGTTTTATCTGATAATAATGTTACGGCTACATTTTTTGTTGATGGTTTATTTTTAGAAAATAATAGAAGTTTTATAAAAAATATGATAGAAAATAAATATGAGGTTGAACTTTTTAATTATAATGGTAATTATCAAGAGATATATTTTAAAAATGCTCTTAGTATTTTAAATGATATTAGAGGAGAAAAAAGTAACTTTTGTTTTAGTAGTTATAAAAGAAGTAAGGTGTTAAATTTATGTAAAAATTTACAATTACATACTGTTATTCCTAGTATTGATGCTAAAACTTATCCGTATAAAAATATAAAAAATAATCTTAAAGGAGGAAGTATTATTTATATGAGTAATAATATAGATGAACTTGAAATGTCGATTAATTATATAAAACAAAAGGGTTTTAATTTGGTACGACTTGATAAGCTTTTAGATGAAAGTGAAAATTGAGATAAATATTTGTAAAAATGTCCTTGTTTTAGTATAATTACTATTAGTAGAGGATGATTAGTATGTATTTGAAAGAAATAGTTGCAACAGGATTTAAAAGTTTTGCCGATAAAATAGATATCAAATTGGATGATAAAATTACTTGTATTGTTGGTCCTAATGGTAGTGGTAAAAGTAATGTAGTTGATGCAGTTAGATGGGTACTTGGAGAACAATCTGTTAAATCACTTCGTGGTGATGGAAATATGAGTGATGTCATCTTTTCTGGTAGTAAATCAAGAAATCCTTTAAATGTTAGTAGTGTAGAGCTTGTTTTTGATAATACAGATCATTATTTAAATTTTGATTTTTCAGAGGTTTCTATAAAAAGAAAGGCTTATAGAAGTGGAGAGAATGAATATTTTCTAAATAATCAAAGATGTAGACTTAAAGATATTGTTAATCTTTTATTGGATACGGGTATTGGAAAAGAATCATTTAATATTATTAGTCAGGGTGAAGTAGATAAGATCCTTTCTAATTCTTCTTTAGATAGACGGGTTATTATAGAGGAAGCTGCAAGTGTATTAAAATATAAAAAAAGAAAAGAAGAAGCTTTAAAAAAACTTTCTAAGACCCATGATAACTTAGATAGAGTTAATGATATTATTAAGGAATTAGAAATTCAAGTAGAACCATTAAGAAAGCAAAGTATTAAGGCTAAAGAATATCTTTCTAATAAAAAGAATTTGGAAAGTTTGGAGGTTGCTCTTTTAGCTTATGATATATATAATGATTCAGAGAAAATAAAAATGTTAAAAGAAAAAAATGAAACTATTTCTAATAAAATAGTTGATATAAATAATGATGCTAATAGTAAGGATGTATCTATATTAGAAGATAATCATAAATTGGAAAAGTTACAAAATCAACTTGCTAACTATCAAAATGAATTATTATCAATAACAGAAGAAGTAGAAAAAATTAATAGTGATAGATTACTTTTAAAAGAGAAGAATAAAAATATTAAAAATAAAAGTGAAAAAGAAGAAGAACTTAGAGAATTGTTAGAAAAGGAATCTAAACTTAAATCAGATATTTCTATTTTAGAACAAGCTATTGATGATATTAATTCTAATATTAATAATAAAAGTGGTGAGTTAATTAGAAGTAATCGGGAAAAAGATCTTTTAAAACAAAAGAAAGGTTTATTAAATCAAAATTTTTCTAAAATAGATCAGGATTTAATTAGTATTAATCATAAAATTGATTCAGTATCTTTAGAGATTGAGAGTATGGCCTTTATTCCTAATGGAATTAGAAAAATTCTCAATGAAAAAAGTTTGGCCGGTATTGATAATATTATTGGAAATATTTTAGAAGTAGATGAGGAGTTTTCTAAAACTTTGGCTGAGGCTATTCGTAGTAGTAAGAATTTTATTATTACGGATGATGAGTCTGCTAGTAAAGAGGCAATTAACTATTTAAAAAGAGAAAAACTAGGTAGGGCAACTTTTTTTCCTATTAATATAATTAAACCTAGGTATGTTGATAGTAATACACTTAATTTAATTAGTAGAGATGATGATTTTGTTTGTGTGTTAAGTGATATAGTAAGATGTGATCAAAAGTATATTAATATTGTTAAAAATCAACTTGGAATAGTTTTAGTTAGTCAAAATATTGATAGTGCTGTAAGACTTAGTGCAAAGATTGGTAGAAGATATAAGATAATTACATTAGATGGTGATGTTATTAATGTTGGAGGTTCTATGACTGGTGGAGAATCTCATAATAATAAAAGTAGTATTATGTTAAAGCAAGAGATGGAAATTTTAAAGGAACAGGAGAAGAATAAACAATTAGAAAAAGAAAATGTCCAGAAAGAGATAGATGATATTACTAAAGATATTACATTAAAAGAAGATGAATATTTTAATATTTCTAAAGAGTGTATTAATTTAAAAGAGAGTCTTAGTACTAAAGTTAATAATTTAAATACTTTGAAAAGTGATTATGATAATGTTAATAGGGAGATAACTTCTTTAAGACAAGTTGTTGATAATAATATTGATATTTATGAAAAGGAATTATTAGATAAATACTATGATAAGAGTAATTTAAAAGAGAAGATAGTTTTAAATATTAAATCTTTAAATGAAGAAATAGATGGTTTAAAAAGAAAAATAGATGAGGAGAATGCTACTTATAAATTAAAAAATAGTGAGCTTAGAAATTATGAAAGAGAAAAAAATGAGCTTGATATTGAAATAAGTAAATTGGATACTAAACTTGATTCAATGTTAATAAGGCTTAATGAGGAATATTCTCTTACCTTTGAAAAGGCTAGACGTGATTATGTTTTGGAACTTGATAGTGAAAGTGCACGTTCAAAGGTTAATTTGTATAAAAGTAATATCAAGAAAATTGGTATGGTTAATTTAGATTCTATAGAAGAGTTTGAAAGAGTTAATACTAGATATGAGTTTTTGTGTAAACAAAAGGATGATTTACTTATTGCAGAAAATTCATTGCTTGAAATTATGAAGGAAATGGATGGAGTTATTGAAGAAGAGTTTATGAAAACTTATAACTTGATTAATAAAGAATTTTCTATGGTATTTAAGGAGTTGTTTGGTGGTGGTTCTGCTCATCTTGAACTTAATAATCCTGATGATATATTAACAACTGGCGTTGATATAGTTGCTTCTCCTCCCGGAAAGAAATTAACATCCATTAGTTTGCTTTCTGGTGGTGAAAAAACTTTAACTGCCATTAGTTTACTTTTTGCAATTTTGAATATTAGGAGTGTACCATTTTGTTTATTTGATGAGGTAGAGGCAGCACTTGATGAGGCTAATGTTGAAACTTTTGGTAAATATTTGGCACATTATAAAAATAAAACGCAGTTTTTAATTATTACTCATAAAAAGAAAACTATGGAATATGCAGATACTTTATATGGCATTACTATGCAAGAGTCTGGTGTTTCTAAATTAGTTAGTGTTAAATTAAATGAACATGTTGATTCATTGTAAAATAAAAAAGAGCTAAATTGCTCTCATGTTATCCATATCTTTATATGGATTTTTTTTGTTTATTTTGTCAGTAAACATAATTCCGTTTAAATGATCCATTTCATGCTGAAAAGCGATTGCAAGTTCTTCTCTTGCTCTAACAGTTATTTTGTTTCCATCCATATCATAGGCTTCAAGTGTTACTCTGGCGTATCTTGGAACTATTCCTTCTACTTCACGATTGACGCTTAAACATCCTTCACCACCATCTACATATATTTTTTCTACTGAGTTACTTATTATTTTTGGATTTATTAAAATATAATTTTTAAATTTAGATGGTTCGTATTCATGTACTACTACAAAATATCTTTTAAGTATTCCAAGTTGAACTGCTGCAAGGCCCATCCCCGGTCTTAAATCATACTTTTCTGCAAGTTCATCTATTTGACTATTTGTTAAATATTCGATTGTATCATTAATAACTTTTTTGTCTTCTTCTGATAGTGGAAAAGATACTTCTTTTGATATTTGGTGTAATCTTTTATCTTTTTCATCTAATATATCTTTTGTTTTTAACATACTGTTCACCCCTTACAACACGTGTATTATAACATATTTACTATTTCTTTGTAAAGAAAAAAGAGCTTACGCTCTTATGCTACCCATCTTGTACCTATTATGATTACTAATAGAATAAATAATACTAAAATTATTGCATAATTAGAGTTATTATTATTTGAATAGCTGTACATAGGATAATAAGGAGCTTGGTAGTTCATTCCTGAACAACCGCAACTGCCACTGCCATAATTATAATTATACATAACATTTCCTCCTTTTCTTTTCTATTATAGGATATTCAAATGTTGGAAAAGTGTGAGTATTAAATTCAAATTAGGAATATTCAAAATGTAAAATTTGTGTTATTATTAATATAATAAGTGGAGGTCATCATGAAAAAAGTATTAAAATATATTGATAAACCATTATTTATAGTTACTTGTATACTTTTTGTTGTGGGTCTTATTATGATTTTTTCGGCCTCTAACGTTACAGCATATATGAAGTATGCTGCTAGTCCATATAATTATTTTATTAAGCAGGGACTTTTTTTGTTATTGGGATTTATTATCTTTCTTATTATGTCCCAGTTTAATACTAAGTTTTATGGACTTGTTTCCAATGTTTTAATGGTTGCTATTATATCGAGTTTATTTGCCTTACTTTTAGTTGGTAAAGCAAAGAATAAGGCTGTAAGTTGGTTTGATTTGGGTTTTTTCAGTTTTCAACCGAGTGAATTTGCAAAAATAATTTCTATTATTTGGATGGCTAATTATTATGAAGATAAAAGAGATCGACTGGATTCGTTTTGGACGGCAATTTTTCCTGTTATAGTTTGTGGAATAATAGCAATATTAATCTTTGTTCAACCGGATTTAGGTACTACTATTATTTACGGTGTTATTGTGGCACTTATGTTTTTTAGTCAACCCATTCCTAAAGTAATTAAATTTAAGTTAGTTAGTTTGGTGTTAGCATTTATCCTCGGGGCAGGAATTTTATTGCTTGCCAGTGGTAGAGAAGTAATTTTAGAAAGGCAATTAGCTAGATTTAATTATAAAAGACCTTGTGATAGGCTCTTAAGTGATGGTAATCAGGTTTGTAATGGTTATATAGCAATTAATAATGGAGGACTTTGGGGAAAGGGACTTGGTAATAGTACTCAAAAATATTTATATTTACCAGAACCTTATACTGATTTTATTTTTACTATTATGATGGAGGAGTTGGGAAGTGTCATTGGAGTTATTATAATTCTTTTGTATGTTTTCGTTCTTTATCGAATATTGATGATTGGTAGAAGATGTTATACTAATAGAGGTTGTGCAATGTGTTACGGTGTTAGTGTTTATATATTTTTACATATTGCTGTTAATTTGCTAGGGATAATGGGACTTATGCCTATGACTGGCGTACCCTTACCATTTATGAGTTATGGTGGTAGTTTTACAATTTGCTTAATTGCAGCTTTAACGGTTGTTCAAAGAGTTAGTGTAGAAACTGGAATTAGAAATAGTCTAAATGCGAAAAATACTTCTAAAAAATTAAAAAAAGCTTAGAATCTTTCTAGCTTTTTTTCTTTTGTGACGAATATTATTAGTGGGAGGTGATACTATAAGCTTTTCTTATAGATATAGAAAACAAATTATTATTGCTTTTTTTATATTAGTTACTTTATGTAGTGGAGGTTATTATTTTTATAGGAGTAGTTATTTTAAAACTAAGAAAAGTAAAAAAATTAAGAAGAATACAGTCTTAATGGCTAATAAGAAAAATAATACAACACTTGATGTAAAAAAGACTACATCTACTAAGCCTGAGGTAAAGAGTGATATTTTTTTAGTTGACATTAAAGGTGAAGTTGTTAATCCCGGATTATATTCGTTGGAGTCTGGTAAGCGAGTAAGTGATGTTATTCAACTTGCTGGCGGTCTTACGGAAAATGCTGATACATCAGTAATTAATTTAAGTAAAAAAGTTACTGATGAAATGGTTATTATTATTTATAGTAAGTATGAGGTTGCGGATTTTAAGAAGACAAAAGAGGTGGAAAAACAGGTACAAGATAGTTGTTTAAATTATTATGAAGGTATTAAAAATGATGCTTGTATTCAGGATAATAATAATGATAATACTTCTATAAGTAATGAAAATAAAAAGGTATCTATTAATACTGCTTCATTAGAAGAGTTACAGACTTTAACTGGAATAGGCGAGAGTAAAGCTAAAAGTATTATAGAATATCGTGAAGAAAATGGTGGTTTTAAAGATGTTACTGAATTAAAGAATATTTCTGGTATAGGAGATTCTATATTTGATAAGATTAAGGAAAATATTACTTTGTAATGGTCTTTATTATTTTATTTTGATAATAGTTTTAGTTTTATCTTATTTTAGATTAGAGAATAATAGTAGTAATTATAGTTTGAAAAGTAAGAAGTTTGTTGGAGAAGTTACTGGTGTTAAAATAGATGGTGATTTATTAAGGATTAACTTAAAAGATAAAAAGGGTGAAGAAGTTTTAGCTAATTATTATTTTAATACAAAAGAGGAAAAGAAACTGTTTAGGGATAGTTTTTATTTCGGAGATAAACTTAGAATTACTGGAGAATTTTCTGAAATCAGGAAAAGTAATACTTCTGGAGTTTTTGATTACAAAGAATATTTAAAGAGAAAGAACACTTTTTATTCAGTTTCTGTATCAAGTATTATAAAAGTTAGAAATAATTATAAGATAGTTTATACATTAAAGAATAATATTTATAATTATTTTAATCATTATAAAAATGGTAAATATTTAAAACTTATATTATTAGGGGATAAAACTGGTATTTCTAAAAATGTTATATCATCATTTCAGGGTAATGGTATTAGTCATCTTTTTGCTATTAGTGGAATGCATGTAGGATTTATTACTTCGGTAGTTATGAAAATATTACAACTATTTAAAGTAAGAGAAAATAAGAGGTATTTTATTACTATAACTTTATTATTTATATATTTATTATTAATTGGATCATCTCCCTCAATTATTAGAGCATTTTTGTTTTTTACTTTACTCTCTATTAACAAAATATATTATTTAAATATTGATATTTTAAATATTTTTATCTTAACATTTAGTGTAGTTTTATTATATAATCCATTTTATATATTTGATATAGGATTTCAGTATTCATTTCTAATTAGTTTTAGTTTAATTATTTGCAGTGATATTTTAAATAAATTTAAAAATTATTTTATTAGTTTACTATTTAGCTCACTTATAAGTTTTTTTGTAAGTATTCCTATTACTCTTTATAATTTTTATCAAATTAATATACTTAGTATTTTTTATAATTTATTTTATGTGCCGTTTGTTACTTTTTTATTATTTCCTTTATCTATTATTATACTTATTTTTCCATTTTTTAGTTTTATTTATGATATATGTATTAATGTTTTAGAACAAAGTTCTTGTTTTTTTGATCGTATAAATACTTTTAAATTAATATTTGGAGAGGTTAATTTTGTTTATTATGTTTTATATTTATTGTTATTTCTTATATTTTTGAAATATAGAAGGAAGATAGTTTCCTTACTTTTTCAACTTTTACTTGTATGGCATTATTTTTATTATAATATTTTTGATACTGATTATATGGCGATGCTTGATGTCGGACAAGGGGATAGTTTTTTGTTTCATAGTAATGGTAAAAATTTATTAATAGATACTGGTGGTAAGATGAGTTATATATATGAAAAATGGAGAAAAAAGGAACAAAATTCTCTTGTTTTAAATACTACTATTCCTTATTTAAAGAGTAGAGGAATTAGAAGACTTGATTATTTGGTGTTATCTCACGGAGATTATGATCATCTTGGAGAAGCGATTAATTTAATTAATAATTTTAGAATTAGAAAAATTTATATAAATGATGGTAGACAAAATAAGTTAGAAAGGTTGATTATTGAAAAGTTTAATGATGTTGAGGTGTGCAAAAAAGGAAAAATGATTATTCTTGGTGATTTTTATTTTAATTCACTTAATAAGGATTTGGGAGATGAAAATAGTAGTAGTATAGTATTTTATATTGTACACATAAAGTCAAATTACAATTTTCTTTTTATGGGTGATGCTAATTTTAACAGTGAAAAATATTTGTTAAATAATTATAATTTTCCAAAAGTTAATATACTGAAACTTGGTCATCATGGTAGTAAAACTAGTACAAGCTCTAGTTTATTAAAAAAAATAAAGCCAGATATTGCGCTTATTTCAGCGGGTAAAGATAATAAATTTAATCATCCTAATCCTGAAACTTTAAAGCGTTTAAAGAAATACAAGGTTAAGATTTATTCTACAAAAAGTATGGGAACAGTTGAATTTAATTTTCCAAAAAAGATTAATTAAATATAAATTATTATGTCTTGTAGAAGGTTAGTTATTGTGTTATAATACCCTGTAACTAATGGGGGATGTAGTATGAAAAAGAATAATAAAGGGATTTTAATATTTTCTATAATTAGCGTGGTTTTATTTTTTGGAGGGGTTATACTTTATACTAACTCTAATATTGCAAATATTACTACTAATAATAAAAATGTTTTTTCTTATAATAGTACAGAACAAGAAGATTTTGTTTATTTATCTGATTTGGATTATATTGAAGATAATAATTGGTCTTATACTGGTTATGGTAGTCTTAAAAAGGATAAAAATATTGAAGATGGTGTTATTAGTTTAATTGTTAATGGTACTAAAAAGATTTTTGTTAAAGGAATGGGTATTCATGCAACTGGACAGGTTACTTATGATATTTCTAATTTATCAAATAAGTATTCAAAGTTTTTAACTAAAGCAGGAGTAGATTCTTCTAAAGAGGCTAATGGTAGTGTAACGTTTGAAGTGTTAGTTTCAAATGATGGCAATTCTTGGTTATCACTTTATAAAACTGGTATTTTAAAGGGGAATAGTGAAGCTGATAGTATTGATGTTAGTATAGCTGGTTATAAATACTTAAGAATTTATGTTAATAAATCAATTAATGGTAATTCTTATGATCATGCTGTTTTAGGTGATTGTAAACTTGTTAAAAGTGATTATGTTGAAAATCAACAAGGATATAGTAAAATTCATAATTTAGAATATTATGATAATATATTAAGTAATAATAGTGTTCAGAATAATATAAATAATAATTATCGCTTAATTCTAGAAAGAGAATTTGTTAATAAAATTGGGTATGATGAAATTGCTTTTTATGATAAGTTTGGTAATAAGGGAACACTAACAGCGGTCGTTGATTGGCTTGATAATAAAAATGCAGATATAAATAATGATAATAATTCTGTAGAAAGCGAAGATGACACTATCATAAATAAAAATGATGAAAGTGTTAAAGGTAATTTTGAAACTGCTACTACTCATGATGAGAAAACAAAAAATCAGATTTTTAAAATTAATTATATAGTCTTATTTGTAGTTATACTTTGTGGTAGTATATTAATAGTAGTAGTTTTAAAACAAAAAAAGCGTAAATTTTAAAAAAAAAGGTCAATTTATATGTTGATCTTTTGTTATATAAATAAAAAAGTTATAAGCAATTTATAAATTGCTTGTTGTTAAAAAGAAAATGGTGTATAATTTAGATAGTTTAATAGTAGGAGGAAGTATGAAGAAGCAATCAAATGTTCTAGTGGGGGGGGGGGCACTTTACTAGAACAATAAATATATTTAAGAAAAACTATAAATTTTTAATAGGTTTGGTTGTAGGCTTAGGAATTTCTATTGGAGGAGTATACGCTGCAACGACAATCGCAGGAAGTAGTGTAACCTATTCAAATTCTTCATCAGGTTTAACTTCAACGACAGTACAAGGGGCAATCGATGAATTATACACAAAGACTGATATAAGAAATTCTGGTAATTTTGTATCTGCATATAAATATAGTACAGCAACATCAACAAAGTGTATCACAGGAGAAGAGTCAACTTGTGTAAAATCAACTTGTTATAAAACTAAAACAAGTGGAAGTTGTTCTGCTGGAACAATTATAAAATACAAAGTAAATGACACTGATATAATGGCATTTCATGTAATGTTTGATAATGGATCTACTTTAACGATGCAAAGTCAAAAAAATGTTTTATATAACAGAGAATGGATAAGTCAGGCTGATTATAGCAGTTCTAATACTGACGGTACTAGTTGTGGGTATTATTCATGTAATGATGAAGGGCCAAGAACAGTACTAGCTGATTTAGCAACCTCAACAGCTGGATGGACTAATGCAAATGTTCAATCTTTTACCTTGGGTACAACAACTTTTAAAACTAATGCTTATACTGGATGTTCTACTTATAATTCTTGTTCTACTAATACTTATACTTTAAGCACTATGACTAGGGCCCGTTTAATAACATTACAAGAAGCTAAGACGTTGGGGTGTACTACAACAGCTAAATCATGTCCAATCTGGATGTATAATTATTTATCGTCTTCAGTTGATAATGGTGGTACTGTTGATGATAAAAATTTTGGCCCTCGAGGTACTACTAACAATGGATATTATACAATGTCTGCATATTCTTCTAGTACTAATATGGCTTGGAGTATTAACTATTTTGGTTTTGTTGGAAATAGCAATGTTTATAGTAATGGAGCAGGAGTACGAGCAGTTATAACAGTTTCAAAATAAAATATAATTATAATGTTTACATTTTTGCCTAAATTAGATAAAATATATGTATAAGTTTGGTGGTGATGGTATGGATAAATTAGATAAATTTGTTGATTATAACCACCATTACGGTCTTAAAAGTTCTTTTATAGAGGCTTGTAGTGATTCGGATTTTAGAGAATATGTTAGTAGTTTACCAATAAATGAAGAGTTGCTATGTAAATATACATCTTCTTTAAAAGATTGTGTTGAAGAAAGAAAGGTATGTCGTAATTGTTCTTCTTTTTCAGAATGTAGTCATAGTGTTAAGGGATATGTTCTTACTCCTGAAAAGGTTGGCAAAAGAATACTTTTTACTTATGTTGCTTGTAGTAAATTTGAAAAATATTTAGAAGGAACTGAGAATATTACTTATTTTGATGTTTCTAGAGAGATAAAAGAAGCATCACTTAGTTTAATATATAAAGATGATAAGGCTAGAATTCCTATTATAAAGTACTTTAAAGAATTTATGGATTCATATAGAGATGGAAAAAAATGTAAAGGCCTTTTTTTAACGGGAAGTTTTGGTTCTGGGAAAACATATTTAATTTCAGCATTATTTAATGAACTTTCTAAAAGAAAAATTCATAGTACAATTATTTATTATCCGGAGTTTTTACGTAATTTAAAATCATCATTCAAAGATGATTATGAAGAAAAATTTGTTTTTGTAAAGAAGAGCCCTATTTTACTTATAGATGATATTGGTGCAGAAAATTGTAGTGGATGGAGTAGGGATGAAGTTTTAGCTCCAATTTTACAGTATAGAATGGAAGAAAAACTGCCTACTTTTTTTACATCTAATTTTAATTTAGAGGAACTTGAGGAACACCTCGCTAATACTTCTAGCGGAATAGAAAAGGTGAAAGCACGAAGAATTATTGAAAGAATTAAACAACTTTCTGTTTCGATGGATTTAATTACTGAGAATAGAAGAAATTAGTGGGGGATTTGGTTTATGAAAGAGATTAAGTATAAGGACAAAGCAATGTTTTCTGATGAGGTTTTAGTTTTAGCAACTGATTTAATTGAAACACAGGATGTGAGAGAATATTTAGAGAATAATTCTTTTGATATTTCCTTAATTGTAGATACAATAAAATATTTTGAGATGAAAATAAAATATAATATTAATAAGAAAAATCAATTATATAGTAATGATGAATATCATTCTTTGGAAAAAATTCGACATGATATTACTAGTCATAAAAAGATTTTACTTAATCTAGTAAAATATAAAGATACTCTTCTTAATAAGAAAGAAAAAGAAAAGGGATTAAAAACTAATCATAATAAAAAGAAATATAATTTTATAAATAATAGTGAGTTAGATATATTGCTTCAAAAACTTGAAGAAGCGGAAGATAAAGAAAGTGTATTGACTGATATATTAAAGCTTTATCAAATTTTGCTTGTTGATGAGGAGAAAAAATATAATGATTTGGTAAGTAAAAAGACTGAATTTCTTTCTAATTTGGAAAAAATAGATGATCTTGAATATGCTGATGCTTTAAAAAATGGCTATTACTTTGAACTTAGAAGAGTTCTTGATAATATTAAAAAAATTAAAAGGGCTTGCAATCATTATAATAAAAATATAAAATCTAGTGATGATTCGGATACTGTTATAGAGATTAGTTCTGCACAAGAAATGATAGAAGAAAAAATAGAATTTAATGAAGATATTAGTGGTTTTAATATTGATGATGTATTATATGCTTTAGGACATTATATTAAATATAATGAAAATTTGGATAGTGATTTATTATCCTATAGTAAGTATGCAATGAACTATTTTATTAGTGAATCTGTTGATTCAGAAAATGTCATTAATGCTATTTACTACGTTTGGGATTCTATAAAATATCGTTTAAGAAATACTCCTAAAGATGATATTGAAAAAAGAAAACTAATTAAGAATGTACGCATTTTATTTGATTTTACTATAAAAAGTTATAAAGAAGAAAATAAAATGGTTGACCATAATTATTTATTTAATGTTGCAGATTACTTCTTTACAACAGAAGATTATTTTATGTATTTAAAGAAAATTGTAAATGAAGTTCCTGAAATTGTTAATGTTAAACATGTAAGAAATGACTCTAAGGAAAGTGAGCATATTGTTAATTATTTAGTGGATATTTTTATTGAAAATTACAAAACTATGTTATTTGATAAAAAGAAAGATTATATTAGTAAGGATTATTTAAGAGAAGTATACTTTTTATTTACTAAGTGTCCATATCTATATTTGACTGGTGAAGAAAAACGTGAAATTGATGGAAAACTTTCTAATTTTATGAGTGTAGTAAATAAAAATATTACATCTTCACGTCGTAAGCAAGCTGTTAAAAATGATTTAGCAGATATGTATACTAATAGGCTTTATTTTGATAATAAAAAAGAAAATCTAAAGATGCTTGATGAACATAAATTAGAGTGTCAATTAAATAATTTGTTTATAAATATGAAGAATGATATAACTAAATTTAGTAGAGTTGATTTAACTAATGAAAATAGTATTACTCTTAATAGTAAATATCATGCTTATTCTCTAGAAAAAGATTCAGATAAAACAATTCTTAAGATACACGTTATAGATTTATATAATTTAATACCAGCGTATTCTACCCTTGATAAGTATTTATTTAATAAATCATTTTCTCATGAACAATTAGATGATATTATTTTACATAATGTTGGTATGATTCGTGATAAAGTATATCCTACAATTACTTATGAGATTGTATTTAATGATAAGGGTGATTATAAAGAGCAAAATAATAAGGTTAATTTTAATGTTTATAATAGTAAAATAAAAATTAAAAAATGTTATTCTGATTATGATTTAGTTTATTCTCGTGATGATCAGGTTTTAAATAGTTATATTAATTTGTATCGTAAGTCTTTAATTAAAAATCATTTTTGTTATAGTGAAAACTATTTTATGGATGATATTAATAAATACTTTGAGACTGTTTTGAATGATTGTGTTATTAAGTATTTTGAAAATAATAAATTACCTTTTATTTACAGTGGAGTACGTAGTAGAAATAAAAATGAATATGTAAATATTATGAATAATATTGGGCATGTTTTGACAAGACTTGATAAGGAAGAGTTTAATAAAATTTATCAGGTGTTGAGTAGTGGTTTAAATGATTCATTTTATTCTACTAAGCCTTTTAATGGTAATTATCAATTATCTATTATGAATCCTTTAGATTATTCTGGTATTTTAATGCAAAGGATACTTCATGAATTAGTATTTCATAATAGATATACTAAAGAAGAGTATGAAGATATGTTAAGAAGATATTCTGATAAGTGTGATGCTACAGTCATGTATATGAATTTGTCTAATGATTATGTTGACTCTGATCTGTTAAAGAGTCAGAAGGGTAGAATAGTAAAGGAAAAGAAAAGATTATTTTAAGCACTAAATGTGCTTTTTTTTTATTAGTATAAAAATAAATTAATTTTATTCTTGACATTTTTATTAATTTGGAGTATAGTATATACCGATATACGGAAATAGTATACCAGTGTAGGAAGAAGGTAAGTATATATGTCTAAGAATGAAGATATAATTGTAGTTGCTCGTGATCTTTTTTCTAAATATGGATTTAAGAGAGTATCAATGGATGAAATTGCGAAAAAAGCTAATGTGACGAAGAAAACAATTTATCATTATTTTAAAGACAAAAGAGAGTTGTTTTGTTATTTTATAAATGATGAGTTAGAAAAAATAAAAGAAAAAATAGAAATAAATGAAAGCGAAGAAGATTCTTGTATAGAAAAAATTTCTGATAACTTGAATTTGGTTTTATCTTTTAGTGAAAAAAGTGATTTACTTAATGCTTTAATAAAAGAAAGAAAAGAAAATACAGCACTTGAGGATGATTTTTTTAAAATTTATGAAGATAAAATAATTGCTTATATAGAAGAGAAAATAGATGAAGAAATTTCTAATAATCATATAAAAAGCTGTGATTCTCATTTAACAGCATTTGCTATTTATAAAATGATTTTTTCATTAACATTTGAGTATGATCGTGAAATTGATAAGAAAAAAATATCTAGTGAAATTCGTGAAATACTTACAAATGGGTTATTAATTAAGGGAGGTAATAAAGATGAAAAATAAAAATAAAAATTGGTTTTCCTATGTTGTTGTTGCTGCTGTGTTAATTATTCCGTTTATTTATAGTTTCTTTTATTTGAAGGCTTATTGGAATCCATATGGAAAAGGTAATTTGGATAATTTACCGGTAGCTATTGTAAATGAAGATACTGGAGATAAAGGAGAAACTCTTGTAAAGACTTTACAGGATAGTAATACTTTTAAGTTGGATGTCGTTGACAGTGATCAAGCTAATGATGGTTTATATGATAAGAAGTATTATGCTGTAATTACTATTCCAAAAGATTTTACTTCTGATATGGAAAGTGCTGGTACTAAAAATAAAAAACATCCTACTATAACGTATTCACCAAATCAAAAATCAAATTATTTGGCTAGTCAAATAATTGATAAAGTAATTACTAAGGTTGAATTATCTTTGGATAATCAAATTAATGCAGAAATTGATGGTAATTTAACTGATAAATTAAATGAAGTTCCTAATAGTTTAAATACTATTAGTACAGGTTTTAGTAAACTTGAAAGTGGAACTAAAGAACTTAATAGTGGAAGTAAAACTTTAAGTAATGGGTTAGCATTATTAGATAGTAAATATCAAACATTTAGTAATGGTTTAAATAATGTTGTAAGTGGAAGCAATACTTTATATAGTTCTTATGAACAATTAAATGGTGGTATTAATACTTTAGCTAATTCAACTAAAGAACTTTCAACTTTAGCAAGTGGTATAAGTGATCTTACTACAGGGGTTGATACTTTAAATAATTATGAAAATGATTTAAATCAAAATATTAATAATTATGTTGATAGTGTAAATAATACTCTTAAATTTAGTAAAAATGCAGCTTTAGTAATAAAACAAACTTATGAACAAGCTGGTAATACAGATGATGAATTATATAAGGCTGCTGTTCAAATATTAAATAGTCAATCAGTTGATAAATTAACAGCATCTGGTACTGCTATAAAATCTTATAGTAATAGTATTGCAACTAATATTAATGATTTGAATCAAAAGGTTCAAGGATTTAGTGGAGCAGGAGATAAAATTAATTCTTTAAATAATGCTATTAATACAATTCAAGCTGGTTCAAATAAAGTGTATAGTGGTATGAGTACTATAAACAATGGATTATTAGAACTTTCTGCTGGTAATAAACAAATATCAAGTGCTATGAAGCAATTAACAACTGGTTCTATTACACTTACTAATGGTACTGATACTTTAAATAAAAGCGTTTCAGAGGCTAAGACATCTCTTGATAAGAATATAGAAGAGACAAAAGATGAATTAACAGTATTAGATGACTTAAAAGATTATAGTAAAAATCCAGTAAAAGTTACAACAAAAGAAGTTAATAAGGTATCATCTTATGGTACAGCTTTTTCTCCATTCTTTATTTCAATAGCTTTATGGGTAGGAGCTTTGATGATGTTTATCATTTTATATTATGATAAAGAAGAAAGATTCCCAATATTATCAATAAATAATGAAAATCATTTACAAAGAACATTATGTTATCATGGATTGGCTACTGCATCAGGTGTATTACTAGGAATTTTATTAAACTTATTCTTGAATTTTGAAATTACAAATTATTTCTTATATTACATTTCTTTAATTCTTGTATCTAATATGTTTATGGCTATTATGGAATTATTGATTGTTAACTTTAAAGATGTTGGTAAATTTATGGCTTTAATTCTTTTAGTATTACAATTAGCTGCTGCGGGAGGAACTTTCCCAATCGAAACAGTTACAAAAGGATTTAGATTCTTAAATGGAATTTTACCTATGACTTATACAATTAATTTACTTAAAGAATCTTTAATATCAATCGAATCTTCTATCTTAACAAAGAATTTATTAATAGTATGTAGTATATTATTAGTAGTATTTGTTATCAATATAGTAAGAGATGTAATGTATAAAAAGAATAGTAAATAGTTAATAAAGAAAAGGTTCTGTTTAGAATCTTTTTTTATTTTAGGAAAAGTGATTGACTTATTTTAAAAAAGTGTTATCATTTAATTATAATTTTAAATGCATTGACTAGGGACATGATGTTGATTTAGTTTTATTTAGAGAGCTTATGGTTGGTGAAAATAAGTTAAAGCAATTAATGTTACTACCCTATAGTAGAGCCTGAAAAGGACTTCCGGTTTTATGGCCGTTATCTAAATTAAGTTAAATCATGGATGGTACCGTGTTAATGCACTCCTTGTATAGAAATATACAAGGTTTTTTATTTAGGAGGTTTAGTATGTCAAAAGTTTTTGTTAGTAAAAAGCAAATAATAAGTATTGAGGAGTTCATGGAAAATTATATTGGTAAACAATATGATGGTGATAATAAATTAACCCATAGGGAAATGATGCTTTATTTGTATGAAAAGGGATTAAAAGTTCCTCGTAAAGTAAGTTTTGATATAGTAAGAAAGGAAACTATTTTGAATGGAACTTATATTGTAGTTAAGGATAAGGCTTCACAAGTGTTGATTTATGAAAATCCAAGATTAAAATCACTTGATAGTTTATTAGAGGAATTAAGATCCAAAGCAAATTTGGTTAAAACAGCTAAAATTAGAAGGAAAATTCTTAAAGAAATTGATGCTGTAGATAATGAATTTAATAATGATGAGTATGATGATGAAAATTATTTTGTTGAAAAACATAATAGAAATAAACAATTTGTAATTAGAAACAAAAATTTATATAGAAAAATAAATTATTAGAAATGAGGAGATAGTATGATAAACATAAAGGAGAATGAAAAGTTAAGTGTTATGAATCATTCTTGTGCACATTTACTTGCACAAGCAGTAAAACATTTATATCCAAATGCTAAGTTTTGGGTTGGTCCTGTTATTGAGGAAGGCTTTTATTATGATATTGATTTAGGTGATGTTACTTTAACTGAAGAAGATTTACCAAAAATAGAAAAGGAAATGAAAAAAATATCAAAGGATGGTAAAAGAATAGTAAGAGAGGAACTTACTAAAGATGAGGCTTTGAAAAAATTTGGTGATGATCCTTATAAAGTTGACTTAATATCTAGAATGAATGAGGAAGATACTGTTATTAGTTGTTATACTCAAGGTGATTTTACAGACCTTTGTCGTGGACCTCATGTTGAAACGGTTAAAGAGTTAAAGCATTTTAAATTATTGAAAGTTTCTGGAGCTTATTGGAAGGGTGATTCTAATAATAAAATGTTGCAAAGAATTTATGGAATATGTTTTTCTACAGAGGAAGAGTTAGAGGAACATTTAAAATTCTTGGAAGATTGTAAGCAGAGAGATCACCGTAAATTAGGAAAAGATTTAGGAATCTTTATGTTTGCTGATTTAGTTGGTAAAGGGCTTCCTATGTGGCTTCCTAATGGTTTTATTGTAAGACGTAATTTAGTTGATTATATTACAGATAAGGAAATATCTTTAGGATATAAACACGTTATGACACCATCACTTGGAAATGTTGACTTATATAAAACATCTGGTCACTGGGATCATTATAAAGATGATATGTTTCCTGCTATGGAACTTGATGATGAGGCATATGTACTTCGTCCAATGAATTGTCCTCATCATATGATGATGTTTAAAAATAAATTACATTCTTATAGAGATTTACCTATTAGAATTGCTGAAATTGCTAATGACTTTAGATATGAAGCTAGTGGAGCTGTATGTGGAATAGAAAGAACTCGTGCTTTTACTCAAAATGATTCTCATATTTTTTGTAGACCTGATCAAATTAAGGATGAATTTAAGGGTGTTATTCAATTAATTCTTGATGTATATAAAGATTTTGGATTTAAGGATTATAAATTTAGATTAAGTTTAAGAGATAAGAATGATACATTAAAATATTTTGGAAATGATGAATTATGGAGTAAGAGTGAGCGCGAATTACGTGAGGTGTTAGAAGAGTTAGGTGCAGATTATTATGAAGCTGAAGGTGAAGCTGCTTTTTATGGTCCTAAGCTTGATGTTCAAGTAAAGAGTGCTATTGGTCATGATGTAACTTTATCAACTGTTCAATTAGATTATCAACTTCCTGAAAGATTTGAACTTACTTATGTGTCTGAAACTGGGGAGAAGGTTAGACCGGTTGTTATTCATAGAGCAATTTTGGGTTCTTTGGATAGATTTATTGCATTTTTACTTGAAGAGACAAAAGGAGTACTTCCTTTATGGCTTGCTCCAGTTCAAGTTGAAATAATTCCTGTTTCAGTTGAGCATCAAGGTGAGTATGGAGAAGAAATTCTTAGAAAGTTAAAAAGTGAAGGTATAAGAGTTGAACTTGACTCTAGAAATGAAAAAGTAGGTTATAAAATGCGTGAGGCTCAGACTATGAAAATACCTTACTCAGTAGTTATAGGAGATAACGAAAAGAAGGATAATTTAGTTACTTATAGAAAACATGGAAGTGATGAAAAAACAACAGTTTCTATAGAAGAGTTTATTGAATTATTAAAAAAAGAAATAAATACTAAAGCATAATAAAAACTACCAAACTATTTTAAAACTAGTTTGGTAGTTTTTTTGTTTTCTTTAAGTATTAAAGTACAATTTTTTATATATTCTTTTTGACTTAAAAAATCTTTTAAATAGTGTTGTCTTATTAGATCTAATTTAATATTAGCAGATGCATTAGAATTAATAGTATCAATTATTTTATCTTCCATTATAATTGAAATCATTGTTAAATATTCATTATTTAAACTATTTAGGGCATGTATTAAATCTATTTCATCTAATTGTTGATAACAATTTATTAATTCATTACAAATATTATTAACTATTATTAATTTTTCCTTTGTATCATTTATACTAATATTATTTATTAAATTATACAAATTATTTATATAAATATCTATATCATTATTTTTAATGTTTGGTATTTTATTATTATTTATTTCTTCTATAGTTTCTATAATAACTGTTTTTTCAATGTTTAGTAATTGTTTTAAAACAGTTTTATTTTCTTTGTTTTTTTTATAATCTTTTAATATGTCATCTAATATATTTAATATTTCTTTTTGCCTTCTAGTATTTAAATAAATTGAACTGTCTGTTATATCATTTATTAAATTAATTTCTATTTCACTATTTGATAGACCTTGTTGTAATTTTATATATTTGTTATTAACAGTAGTAGTTTTTTCTTCTTCTTTTTTTATATTTTCTTGTAAATATTTTTTAATTTCTTCGTCTGTTGCTTCTTTCTTTTCTGACTCGTTAAGTGTAAATAAATTATTTTGATTATTAAGCCAATCTATATTAAAAATTATTTTATGATTTAGAGAAGATATAGAATAATCAATAGTCTGGATTGGTTTATTAGTTATGAAGTCGTGATAGCAATTATCATTGTTATCATATATTACTAATATCTTTTCTTTATTAAATAATTTATCGAATTTCTTTTGTAAATTTTTTTTAAAATATAATTTTAATGTTGGAATTTTATCTATTGTATAACAATCTATAAAATATATATTTTTAATCTTTATGGTATCATCTCCTTTTTGCCTTTTTCATTATAAACTTTTTTTCTTTATTTTCCAAGTTAAATTTGCAAGTCAATATAAAAAACATATCTTTAGTGTAAAGTTTACAGATCTTTTTTAAAAGTTATTTACTAAATTTGTATTTTGTAGTACTATAAAATTGAGTAGTGGCTCATGGTGGTGAAAAGTGGGGGATTGTTATGTTGATGGGTGAATATCTTCATAATCTTGATGAAAAAAATAGGTTAATTATTCCTTCTAAGTTTAGAATGGAATTAGGTGATAAGATTGTTGTCACTAGAGGTTTAGAAAAATGCCTATTTTTGTATTCTGTTGATGATTTTCAAAAGATTGTTGATAAGTTAAAAGCAATTCCTTTTACGAAGAAAGAAGTTCGTGAGTTTATGAGATTTTTTCTATCAGGCGCTACTATTGTAGAATTTGACAAACAAGGTAGAATTACTATTCCATCTACATTAATTACTTATGCAGAAATGAAGAAAGAATGCATAGTTATTGGTACTGGTGATCGTCTTGAAATCTGGAATAAGAATGTATGGGATGAATTTTATAATTCTACAAAGGATAATATGTCGGAAATAGCTGAAAAGTTATTTAGTTTTGATGAGTAGGTGATGATATGCATATTAGTGTTTTAAAAGATGAAGTAATCGCAAACTTAAATTTAAAAGAAAATAGTGTTATTGTTGATATGACTTTAGGTTATGGAGGACATAGTAGCAGCATCTTAAAGAGAATAAAAAAGGGGTTTTTATTCGCCTTTGATCAGGATAGTGAAGCGATAGAATATAGTACTAAGTTTTTACAAAAATTTGGTACTAACTTCACTATTATTAAGAGTAATTTTGTACACATGGAAGATGAGTTGAAAAAGCGAAACGTTGAAAAAGTTGACGGTGTTTTATTTGATTTGGGCGTTTCTAGTCCTCAACTTGATGAGGATGAAAGAGGTTTTTCTTTTCATCATGATGCAAAACTTGATATGAGAATGGATCAAAGTAGCTCACTTGATGCTTATAAAGTTGTTAATACCTATTCTCAAAATGAATTAACAAGAATCTTTTTAGAATATGGTGAGGATAAATATAGTAAAAGTATTGCTAGAAATATTGTTAAAGCAAGAGAAGAAAAGCCTATTGAAACAACTTTGGAATTAGCAGAAATTATTAAAAATAGTGTACCTGAGAGTGTAAGAAGAAAGAAACATCCTGCAAGACAAATATTTCAAGCTATTAGAATAGAAGTAAATCATGAACTTGATGTAATTGAACCAGCACTTGAAAGTGCATGTAAAATGCTTAATGTAGGTGGAAGAGTAGAAGTTATTACGTTTCATTCGTTAGAAGATAGGATCGTAAAAAAGTATTTTAAAAAAATTACTAAAATAGATGAAAACGTAAAAGGACTTCCTAATATACCAGATGAATATTTGCCGGACTTTAAACTTGTTTATAATAAGGCGATCGAAGCAGGAAAAGAAGAACTTGAAAAAAATAATAGAAGTAGGAGTGCTAAATTAAGAATTATTGAAAGAATAAAATAAGGGGATGACTATTTATGACAAAAAAGGAAAAGGTAAAAAAAATAGTTAAAATTTCAAAATTTGAAAAATTGTTGTATACAGTTGCTATTGTTTTAGGTCTTGTTTCACCAATTTCAATAGTTTTTTCAAAAGCTACATTATCCCAAATTAACTTTGAAGTAGAACAGAAAAAGCAAAAAATTGATGAACAAGAAAAAACAAATGATAGTTTAGCAATGACTATTGATGAATTAGCATCATTAACTAAGATTCAAGAAGTTGCACAAGAAGAAGGTTTGAGTTATAATAATGCTAATATAAAGATTGTTCAAGATAATTAAAAAGGTGATATGTATGCGAAAAAAAAAGAGAAAAAACAATATTAAATATAGTAAGTTAGTAGTGTTTTTTTCTCTTTTTTTATTTGCTCTAATGATAGGAAGACTATTACAACTTTCTGTTTCTAAAAAAATTGATGATGTTAATTTAAAAGAATTGGCAAGTAAGAGAACTACTAAAACTGATACTATTAAAGCTAAAAGGGGAACTATTTATAGTGCTAATAATGATGTTCTTGCTCAAAGTGTTACATCTTATAAATTGATTGCCTATCTTAGTCCAAAAAGAACTACTAATAAAAATAAACCCCAACATGTTGTTGATAAAGAAAAAACAGCTGAAGCACTGGCTCCTATATTAGGGATGGATAAAGATGAAGTACTTAATTATTTGAATAGAAAAAATGTTTATCAAACTGAATTTGGTAGTAAGGGAAAAGGGCTTACAGAGATAGAAAAAAGTAAAATAGAATCTTTAGACTTACCGGGACTTGACTTTATAGAGAGTTATAAAAGATATTATCCTAAGGGAAATTTTTTATCTTATACTTTGGGTTATGCTCTTACTAATGATGATGATGACTCAATAACTGGTAAAATGGGGCTAGAACTTTATTATGATAATATTTTAAAGGGTGAAGATGGCTATATTACTTATCAGAAGGACTTAAAAGGTTATAAGATTGCTGGTACAAAGGAATATACTAAAGATGCTGTACAGGGAAAAAATATTTATTTAACTATTGATAGTAACGTTCAATTTTTTGTGGAACAGGCTTTAACTAATGCAAAAAATAATTATGGTTATGAGTGGTTTACTATGGTTATTATGGATGCAAAGGATGGAAAGATATTAGGAATGAGTTCTAATCCTAACTTTGATCCTAATACTAGAGAGAATATTACTAATTATTTGGATCTTACTATTTCATCTCCTTATGAACCAGGTTCTACTATGAAAACTTTTACATATATGGCTGCTATGGAAAATGATGTTTATAATGGTAGTGAAACTTATGAAAGTGGTACTTATACAACTGGAGATGGTACTATTATTGGAGATTGGAATCGTAATGGTTGGGGTACAATTACTTTCGATAGGGGTTATGCCTTATCAAGTAATGTTGGTGTAATTAATTTGATTAATAGACATATGAATTCTGCTATGCTTAGAAATTATTTTAGAAAATTAGGTTTTGGTAAAAAAACTGGTATAACATTACCAAATGAAAAAACTGGTTTACTTAATTTTAAATATGAAACAGAAATTTATAATGCTGGATTTGGTCAAGGAATTACAACAACGCCTATGCAAAATGTTCAAGCTTTGTCTGCTCTTACTAATGATGGGATTATTTTGAAGCCATATGTTGTTTCTAAAATAGTTGATCCTGATACTAATGAAGTTATTTATAAAGGAAAGAAGAAAACTGGAGAAAGAGTGGCTTCTAGTCAAACAGTTAATAAAATGATTGAACTTATGAGTGATACTGTTAATGGTATTGGTAATACTGGTAGTGGTTTTAGAATTGAGTCTGGTCAGTTAATCGGAAAAACAGGTACTGCTCAAATTGCCGCTGAAAATGGTAGTGGTTATTTATCTGGTAAGGAGGATATTATTTCATCTTTTTCTGGAATATATCCTAAAGATGATCCTGAAATAATTATTTATGCGTCTATGAAAAGACCTACTGCTGGCAGTCAAAAGGGCCTTTCAACCGCAGTTAAAGAAGTTGTTAGTAATATTGCAAAGTATTATGGTGAAAGTGTTGATAGTACAACAGCACTTGATAATGTTACTTCTTATAAGTTGCCTTCATTTATTAGTAAGAAAACGGAAAATGTAAAGAATACTTTGAGTTCTAATGGTATTAATAATGTTATTGTTGTTGGTAATGGTGATAAAGTAATAAAACAATATCCAAGTAAAAATGCAACAATTACTAATAAAGATAAAGTTTTCTTAGTGACTAATGATAGCAATGTAGTTATGCCTGATGTTATAGGTTATTCTAGTAAAGATAGTGAGATTTTGCTTAATCTTTTGGGTATTAAAGTTAAATTAAATGGTACTGGTTATGTTACTAATCAAAGTATTCCTGCTGGAACACCTATTACGAATAATATGGAAATTACTTTGGATTTAAATCCAAAATTTAGTGATTAGTATATGAATTGGTTTGTTATATATGATATACTATAGATGGTGATGTAAATGGAAAAGAAAAAAACAAAAAGAGAAATAGTAAAGATGTTATTAAATTCTGATATAGATGAGAAGGATGAAAGAGAGTTACTTGATTTATTAGTAGATCAACCTATTTCTATTGATGTTGATAAAGAAGAGGATTCTAAAAGAACAAGAGGAGATATTATTGCAGATAAAATTTCTGAAATTGCTGGTAGTTGGAGTTTTATAATTTTATTTATTATATTTTTAGCATTTTGGATTATTTTAAATGTATATGTTTTAAAAGAAGGTAATCAAATTGATCCGTATCCTTTTATTCTTTTAAATTTAGTTTTATCTTGTATTGCTGCTTTACAGGCTCCAATTATTATGATGAGTCAAAATAGACAAGCTCAAAAAGATAGTTTGAGAGATCAAAACGATTATCGTATAGATTTAAAAAGTGAACTTATTTTGGAAGAGTTACATGATAAAATGGATAAGATTATAAAAGAACAAAAGGAAATTAAAAAAATGCTTATAGAAAATAGTGAAGACAGGGGAGAGGATTATGAAATTTAATAAAAAAAATATAATGTTACTATTGATATTTGGTTTAGTTCTTCTTGTTGGCGGTTGTGATGATGTAGATAATTATGATGTTGTAACTTGTACTAGAACTGCAACGCTTAGTGATAGTAACACAACAGCAGATCTAGAATATAAAATATATTATGAAGGTGACTATGTTAAAAAAACTGTATCAGTAGAAAAGATTACTTCAAGTGATAAAAGTATTTTAAATAAATATAAAAGTTCTTATGAAAGTGTTTTTTCAAAATATAAGGATATAAAATATTATGATAATGTTGTAAAATTAAATAAAAATACTGTTACTAGTACTACTAAAATAGATTATACTAAAGTTGATACAGATAAAATTTTAGAAATAGAAGGTGACAATGGTAACATTTATACAAAAGATGGAAAAGTAAAATTAGATACTTTAATTAAAACATATAAGAAATATGGCTCTAAATGTGATAATTAGTCATCTTTTTTTGTCTAGATAGCTTAATGGATAGAGCGCTTTCCTCCGAAGAAAGTGATGTAGGTTCGATTCCTATTCTAGACACCATTTTTATAAAAATATAGTGACTTATTAGTAATACTTATGTTATTATATTTATGTTACTTGCCGATATAGTATAGTGGTAGAACAGATCCTTGGTAAGGATCAGAGGACAGTTCAATTCTGTCTATCGGCACCATTTATTTTATGTATGTAAATAATATTATTAAGGTGATTTAATTATGATCTGTTTAAAAGATGAAGATGGTAGCCCTAGAGATGATGGTATTAATAGTAACACATATAATTTGTTATTTTGTGATTATCATAATCTAACAGAAAAAGATCAGGGAAGTTATGAAAATCTTGTAGTAATAAGAACTATTGAATTATTTACTAAATTAGAAGAAAAGAAAATATTTATAAAATTGTTAAAGTTATTTTATAAGAATAAGATAATTGATATAAATAAAATTACATTTAATGATAAAATTGGACAATATGAATATAGAGATAATGATTTAGTACTTACTTTTGATAAAATTTCTAATCATTTTGAAGACAAAAAACTAATAAAAGAATTAACTTCTAAAGCGAGAGATGGAAAATGTCATGTTAGGGCGTTGGATCTTTCTCCAAATATTGATGGCTCAAGAATTGTTACTGGTTATGTTACGATTGGAAAGAATAAGGTTTTACATTCAGTTATAGAATATGAATATAATGGAGAAACTATTATACTAGATTGGACAATGAATTTAAAAATAACTAAGGAACAATATATTAAATTAACTAAGTTTGTTGAATTTACTTCTCTTGATGGAAAAAAAGTTGTAGATGAAATTGACAATATATTTGCAAAGATTGGTATATCTGCAAAAGCTTATTTAGTGTTTAGAGATGAATTAATGAGGGATCTTGAGAAAAATGAATTAATTTTTCAACCATCTGAAAATAATATAAAAAAATCAAAATAAAATATGCATTAATATATAATTTATAATATGTTCATATGATGAAAAAAGAAGTACTTAATCTAATGTGGATTCATTACTATTTTTTTGTTGTTTGTTCCACTTCTTCCTTTAGGGTACCAGATTGATTGATACTTGAACTTTTCGAGATAAATATAAAAACTACTTTTCAATTAAATTGGAAGTAGTTTTATTTTGGAAATTTAATAGCACATTTGCAAATTGGGATTATCAATTAATACGTTTTTATTTTGTTCTACCGTCTAAACCTAATTCTGATTTATATGGGTTCTCATCTCAAACAGAATAAACACCATTCATATCAAGTTTATTTTCTTCTAATTGTTCTTCTACTTTGATGAATCGATTTATTGAAAGACTAAAAAGTGGTGAATTAAAAATAGAGACATGTCCTCAAGCAGAAGTTGGTACTGAATTAAATGAAGATTTTATCATTCAACAATTAGAAGCTTATCAAAGATTATTAGATTCTGAGATAATTAAAAAAAATTCAAAAAAGGAACAAGGACCAGTTAAAAGATTAATTTTAAATAATAAATAATAATTGTATTTATGGAATTTAACATCAAACTTATAAATTGATATCTTGGTTACTGTGTGTGGTTTAGTTATTTATTATAATTAAATCAATGGATGATTAAAAAATTATGGTATAATTAGCTTAACAGAAGTGAAAAGCAAGGAGAAATTAGAAAAATGATAAATAAAGAAAATTTAAATAGTATGTATAATGGTTTAATAGATGAAAAGAAATTGAAAACAAAAGAATTAAATAGTTATGGTTTTAATTCAAAAGATTTAACTGATTTAATTAATGATGGAGTTCTTGAAAGAGTTAAGAGAGGCTATTATTCGTTTTTATCTATAGATGATTTATTTTGTTATGGAAAACAGCTTATTGCCTCAAAGGAATATGATAAAGCAACTGCATGCTTTAAAAAATGTTATGAGTTAGTTCCAAATCATTTAGGAGCTTGTTTTCAATTATTTTTAAGAGCTGTTAAATCAAAGAACTATGAAGAGGCATTTATTTATTTTGAACATTTTTATGATAGTGATAATGAATATTATAATAGTGATAGTAATTTCTACTTATATTTACTTAGTATGATAACAGAAATTCCTGAACAACATAGAGAATATGCTAAATACTTAAAATTAGAAGATATTAGAGTTGA
>CAKPLP010000007.1 GCA_934167695.1 uncultured Bacilli bacterium
CATCTAAAGTTATTAAATTAATATATCAACTATGTTTGGAAGGATTTGGAATTACTAGAATATGCAAAAAACTAACATATGAAAAAATACCTATTCCTATTGTTTATAAAAAAGAGCCAAGAGGTTTATTAGTAACTGAAAATGATGGACTCGGTATTTGGAAAAATTCAACAGTTAGAAACATATTAAAGAGTCAAATGTATATTGGAAATATGGTTCAACATACACATGAAAAAGTCAGTTATAATCAAAAAAAATGTAAGCATTTAAAAGAAAAGGATTTTATAATAGTTGAAAATACACATGAACCTATTATTAGTAAAGAAGATTTTGATAAAGTACAAGAAATTTTGAAACAAAAAACTCATACTCCAACTGATAAAAATTTTAATAGATTTTTATTATCAGGAATGATGTTTTGTGGTAAATGTGGTCATACTTTAGGTATTGATGTTAAAAAGACTAAATCATCTCCATCCCAATATACACATTGTAATTATTACACAAGAAAAGGTGTACAAAGTGGATGTACTCCTAACAGACTTAACTATTATTTGTTAGAAAAAGATATAATTAATTTTTTAAATGAAGTTGGTGAAGAATTTAGCAAACATTATGATATTAGGAATTTAGTTGAAGATTCTGTATATATTTATAATCGTGATATAGATGACATGGAAAAAGATTTAAGCCGATTAGAAAAAGACATAAATAAAAAACTAAATATTATTTCTAATTTGTATAATGATAAAGTTGAGGGAATAATTTCAGTTGATGTGTATAAAAATCTATCAGATAGCCATGAGAAAGATTTAAAACAATTAAAGGTTAAAAAAGAAGAAATAGAAAATAAATTAAAGATATTTTCTGATAAATCAAAAGAAAAAGAATTTACTAAATGTCGTGAAGCAGTAGAAAAATTTATGAAATTAAAAACTCCATCTAGGGATACAATAAAAAATTTGATTAGTAGAATTGTTATATATGATGAAGGCAATGAAAAAGAGGTTAAAGTATTTTTAAGATTTAAAGAACTTACCAATATAGCAAGTAAGTTAGTTTAATATTTAAAAAGTTATCACAATAATATGGGCAACCCTTTATTTTTTTATAACTCTAAAATGGCAAAGGGGGTTACATTGCCATTTCTTTCATATGGAGGAAGTTCCCTTCTAATATCCATGATTTCAGTTGGAATACTATTAAATATAAGTAGCTATTCAAAAAAATAATTATTATTTTTATCGCAATATTTTACTTGACAAATTAATAAAAAAAGATAATTATGATATTATAAGTGCGAAATAATAATTAAAGATCACTTATGTATAGGAGGATAATATGACACCACATATAAATGCAAAAAAAGAAGATATTGCTAAAACAGTAATTATGCCGGGGGATCCATTAAGAGCTCAATTAATTGCTGAAAATTATTTAGATAATTATGAAATAGTAAGTAGTGTAAGGGGAATGAATACATACACAGGAACATATAAAGGAAAAAAAATAACAGTTATGCCATCTGGTATGGGAATCCCAAGTATGGGAATATATTCATATGAACTATTTAAATTTTATGAAGTAGATAAAGTAATAAAAGTAGGTACTTGTGGTTCCTATACTAAAGACTTACAGTTAGGAGATGTAGTATTAGTAAATGCTAGTTATTCTGAATCTACTTATGCCGAAGTACAAGATAATTCAAAAGAACATCTTATCTATGCCGATCAAGAACTAAATAAAATAATAAAAGAAACTGCTAAAACTCTTTCTAGAGATGTAACTTTAGCAAATATACATTGTAGTGATGTTTTTTATGAAGAAGATGAAAGTTATAAGGAAAAATTAATAGAAAGATATAACTGCTTGGCATGTGAAATGGAATCATTTTCACTACTACATAATGCCAAAAAATTTAAAAAACAAGCTACTCAAATCTTAACAGTAACAGATAATTTAGTTACAAATGAGAGAGCATCAAGTGAAGAAAGGCAAAATAAAGTAAACAATATGCTTGAAATAGCTTTAGAAAGCGTACTAAAATTATGATTAATTTACAAAAAATGCCAAAAGTGGAATTACATTTACACTTAGATGGCTCTGTAAAAGTAGAAACGGCGGCAAAAATTTTAAATAAAGATATAAATTATATAAAAAATGAAATGATCGCTAAAGATAAATGCCAAGATTTAAATGAATACTTAACAAAATTCGAACTTTCCAGTGAAATTTTGCAAACCAAGGAGAACTTACAAATAGTATCACACCAATTAGTAAATGATTTAAAGTCAGATGGAGTAATATATGCTGAAATAAGATTTGCACCTATGAAACATATAAAAAAAGGTTTAACTAAAGAAGAAGTAATAGAAAGCGTATTAAAAGGACTAGATCAAGAAGAAGTTAAAACTAATTTAATACTATGTATGATGAGAGATGCATCATATGAAGAAAATAAGCAAGTTATAGATTTAGCAGAAGAATATTTAAATAAAGGAGTTTGTGCTATAGATCTCGCAGGTGCAGAAGCTTTATATAAAACAGAAAAATTCCAAAAGTTATTTATCTATGCAAGTAGTAAAAATATTCCATTCACAATTCATGCAGGAGAAGCAGATGGCAAAGATAGCATCAAAAAAGCCATAGAATTTGGAGCATTAAGATTAGGTCATGGTATACGTATAACAGAAGATGAAAAATTAATAGAGCAAGTAAAAGAAAAAAATATACACTTAGAAATATGTCCAACAAGTAACGTCCAAACTAATGTAATAGATTTATACTCTAATCATCCAATAAAAAAATTCTTAAAAGAAAATATTTCTCTATCAATAAATACTGATAATAGAACCGTATCCAATATAACTCTAACAAAAGAATACGAAAAATTAGTAAAACACCTTAATTTTACAGAAGAAGATTTAATAAAAACCAATATCATGGCAATTAACCATAGTTTTTTATCAAAAGATGAAAAAGAAAATCTTCTGGAGAAATACAACAAAATATTAAATAAATTGACATAGGTATAATTTAATGATAGTATTATGTAAAATTTTATTTGGAGTTTGGAGTAGTTATGAAGAAGTTTAATACATTTAAAATTTTATTTTACTATTTAAAAGATGAAAAGTTAAAACTAATAATTTATGTGTTATTAGTTTTATTAACTTATATACCAAGTATTTTAACAGCCTATTTCTGGGGACTTACATTAGAATTTCTAATTAATAAAAATTTATCAAATTTTATATTATATTTAGTAATATTAGAAGGAATTAATATTATTTTCTATACATTGTTACAATTACCAAGAGATTATTTATATAATTATTTAGAAATAAAATTTACAAAGAATGTTTCAAAAGATTTATATAAAAAAATTAACTGTTTACCAGCTGTAGCATTTGAAGAAATAGGAACAGGTGAATTTATTAATAGAATTTATACTGATCCAGATAGAATAATGCAGTTATTAGCTCATCTTATAAAACTAATTTGTAAATCATTAGTAGTAATTGCTGTAGTTTTTGTATCATTTAAGATAAGCCTATTATTAGGATTAGAAATAATTTTATTTGGAGCCATCATGGGATTAATCTCTTATAAGTTCTTTCCAAAAATCAAAAATACTCAAGAAAATATAAAGAAACAAGCTGATGAATATGTAAAAAATGCAACGGAAAATATAACAGGAATTAGAGAAATAAAATCTTTAGGAATAAAAGAAAATACCGAAAAAAATATTTTTACAACCCTTGATTGTTTATTTAGTAATAATAGTAAAATAAAAAAATACGAAGTAATTTATTATAGTTTAAATAATTTAACTTATTTTATATTACAATTTATCATATTATTAACCGCCGGTTATTATACAATACATGGTAAAATTGCTTATAGTCTGTTCGTTGTACTTGAAACATATACATGGAAAATAGATGACGTAGTAGAATCTATTTCGGATTTTGGAATAAGTTATAATAAAATTACAGTTTCACTAAAAAGAATAAATGAAATAATTAATAATGAATTATATTTGGATGAAAAATTTGGCAATATGAAACTTGATAATACTATTGGAAATATTGAATTTAAGAATGTCAAATTCAAATACAAAGAAGATGAAGATTATACTTTAAAGGGCCTTAATTTAAAAATAGCACCTCATAAAAAAGTGGCTATAGTAGGAAGAAGTGGTAATGGTAAGACAACACTATTTAACTTACTACTTAGATACTTTGATGCATCTGATGGAAAAATCACTATAGATGGAGTAGATATAAGAGATTTAACAGAAAAATCATTAAGAAATAACATTTCAGTTATTAGACAAAATCCATTTATATTTAATCTAACAATTCTAGATAATTTTAAATTAGTAAAAGAAGATGTAACCCTAGAAGAAGTCAGAAAATATTGTAAAAAAGCCTATATCGATGATTATATTATGAGCTTACCCAATAAATATAATACAGTTATTGGAGAAGGTGGAATTAATTTAAGTGGTGGACAAAAACAAAGATTGGCAATCGCTAGAACTTTACTACTTAATACTAAAATAATCCTATTTGATGAAGCAACAAGCGCCCTAGACAACGAAAGTCAAGAATATATAAAGAAAACAATAGACAATTTAGTAAAAGATCATACTATTATAATAATAGCTCATAGATTGAGTACTATAATTGATGCAGATATTATTAACGTAATAGATAAGGGAAAATTATCAGCATCAGGTACGCATAAAGAATTATTAGAGAAATCATCAGTATATAAAGATTTATATTCAAGTGAAAATAGAACGATAGAATAGAATTAATAAAAAAATAAAAAATCTACTAGCAAAAATCTAAAAATATGTTAGAATAGTAAGCTAGGTGGTTTAAATGACAGAAAAAGAATGGAATGATAAACAAAAAAAATTATTTAAATTATATTTTTCAAAGAAAAATACAAAAAGAAATGGCACAAATATAAAAAATGTAATTTCTAGTATAGAACCATGGCATCTAAAATGGGATAAATTTCAAGAAATACTAAAAAAATATTCTACAGAATTTAGAAGTTTTTCTATTATCGAGGATAGTAGATTAATTAATTATAAACATAAAAATTATCTTATAATAAAGATTATGTCATTAACATATTTATGTATAGATTTAGAAGATGAAAAAATAATTACATTTGGAGAAAATTTAGATCCTTTTAACCAAAACTTTTTTATAGATAATTTTAATGAAAAAGAGATTGATAATCCAGAACAGTATTACTTTTCAATCGATTTTGAATCATCAGGTATTAATGAATTAATGAATTTTATTTTAGAAAATAAAGTATTATTTTATACTGAAACATATTTTAAGTATTTATTAAGAGATAATGATGAATATATAACATATCTAAATTTTGATATTCAAAATGGAAATATAACACTATACTTTGGGGATGAATATAGTTACCATAATTCAAATTATATATACATAGATAATGACTTAAACACTATAAAAATAGAAGAAAAAAGTAGTAAAGATTACCTAAAGAAAATATGTTCTAAAATAAAACTAATAAAAATACCTTTCAACATAATACCAGCATTCTTAATACCAAATATTACTAGTAAAAATAATGCAAACATCATTGATATAAAAAAATTAATTAAAATTAATACATAAAATTTAATACAAATTGAAAGATTTGTATTTTTTTTATATACTTTTAAAAATTACGTGTTATACTACTTAATATAAAAATTAATAAAATGTATATTAAAAAAGGAGAAATTATGAATATTACAGAATATTACAACGAAATAGAAAAAATAATTGATAAAGATTGTAAAAGAATAATGGATGAAATTTTAAGTTTATATAATAAAAGAGTAGAGGTAAACAAAAACTTTACCGCTCTTATTAAAGAAAGAATTGATCCAAAGTACTTATATCTTCTAGAAACATATTATAATAAAATAATAAAACTAATTCCAGAAGATTTATATATATGTCCAAATGGTAAATGGGTATTAGTAACAGAAAAAGAATTTAATGAAATAGTATTTACTAATAAGTATACACTTTTAAGTACTAAAGAAAAAAATTTAACAGAAATAATTAATAAAATAACAGAAGAGTTTATAAATAATAATAATATAGACTTTTTTGAAACTATTAATAAATATGTTAGTCAAATCAATGAAACAGAAAATTTATTAGATAATAATAAATATATAATGAATCAAATATATTATAATTTAGAAAAAAAAGGCTATACTGTTATAAGTATAAGCCCTCTAATAATTAAAGCAAAATAATTATTGTTTAATATACATGTCAACTCTGTTTGGCAATTTTTTTGCTTTTAAAGCAGTTTTTTCTTCAAATAGTTGTTTAGTTTCAATACCAAATGATCTTGCAATAGTATCAATATTTTTACAAGTAAGATTGGCATCACCAGTTTCTATAATACTAATATAAGCCATCTTAAACTTAGTTTTTTCAGCATATTGCTCTTGAGTTAAACCTCTTTGATATCTATGCCATTTTGTATTTAGACCAACTAATTTCATTGCGTCCATTATTTACTTCACCTCCAAGCTTTAAATAAAACTTGTTAAATTAAAACTTATCCATAAAGCATTATAAAATCATTAATAAGTAAAATTAATACCAATAAAACTTATTAAGATATAAATTAATAAATACAATAAGTTAAAATTAACAAAGAATATTTTAAAATATTTAAAGGCAATTTATATTTTAGATAAACCAATAAAAAACAAAATTATAAAATATTGACATCAATTATTATGTAAAATATATGATATAATATCAAATAGGAAGTGATATTATGTCTAAAACAATTATAATAGGAGCAGGAGCATCAGGATTAATTGCCGCTATAATAGCAAAAAGAAATAATGAGGACGTATTACTACTAGAAAGAAATACAACATGTGGCAAAAAACTTTTAATAACGGGTAATGGACGTTGTAATTATTTTAATGATGATCAAGATTTAAGACACTATCACAGTAGTAATAAAGAAGTACTAAAAGAAATTATAACTTCAAATAACTTAAATAAAGTATTAGAATTTTTTAATAGTATAGGTATTATTCCACAAATAAAAAATGGTTACTATTATCCTTATTCTAATCAAGCTGTAAGTATCCAAAATAGTCTCTTATCAGAAATAAAATCTTTAAATATTAAAGTAGAAACAAATACTTATGTAAAAAGTGTTGAGCATAAAAATAATAAATTCTTAATAAAAACAGATGATAAAGAAATAATAGCAAATAAATTAATTATTGCAACAGGTTCAAAATCAGCACCTAAAACTGGTTCAGATGGAAACGGTTATGATTTAGCAAAAAAATTAGGCCATTCAATTATCAAACCTCTACCAGCTTTAGTGCAATTAAATATAAATGAACCATTTCTAAAAGAATGGTCCGGAATAAGAGCAAATGTATCCATAAAACTAATAGAAGATGACAAATATATAAAACAAGAACAAGGTGAAATTTTATTAACCAATTATGGAATTAGTGGAATCTGTGTAATGCAATTAAGTTCCAAAATATCTCGAGGACTTTATGAAGGAAAAACAGAAGAAGTTATAATTAATTTTTTAGATGGTTTAATATCAACCAGACAAGAATTTATTGCATTTATGAATGAAAGAGATAAAAAATTACCAAATAGAAATATAACTCAATTATTAGATAGTATTCTAAATTATAAATTAATAAACGTACTTGTAAAAAAATCAAATCTCCAAACATCAAAAAAATGGTCACAATTATCATCAAAAGAAAAGTCAGTAATGGCTAGTAATTTTATTGAATTAAGATTAAAAATTACTAGTACAAACTCCTTTGAAAAAGCTCAAGTAACAAGTGGAGGAGTACCACTAAATGAAATAAATCCACTCACATTAGAGTCAACTATAGTTAAAAACTTATATTTTGCAGGAGAAATATTAGATGTTGATGGTGATTGCGGTGGTTATAATTTAACATTCGCGTGGATAAGTGGAATTTTA
Source organism: uncultured Bacilli bacterium (assembly GCA_934167695.1). GTDB lineage: Bacteria > Bacillota_I > Bacilli_A > RF39 > UBA660 > UBA2730. The sequence continues at coordinate 8,050 of CAKPLP010000007.1, forward strand.
ACAGGGTCAAGCAGAGGTAATAAAAATGATTAGACTAAGACAAATAAAAATAGCATTAAAAGATAACAAAGAAGAAATAATTCTAAAAAAATGTGCTTCCAAACTTCATATAAAAAGTAATAGTATAAAAAAATTAAATATAAATAAATTATCACTTGATTGTCGAAAAAAACCTAATATTTATTATATTTATGAAGTGGATATAGAAGTAGAAAATGAAGATGTTATCTTAAATAATAAAGAAAATAGTGATATATTTAAAACTCCAGTAGAAAAATACAACTTTGAAATTTCTGGAACAGAAAAAATAAAAAACAGACCTATTATCGTAGGAAGTGGTCCAGCAGGATTATTTTGTTCATATATTTTATTAGAAAATGGTTATAAGCCAATTATTATTGAAAGGGGAGAACAAATAGAAAAAAGAATTGAAACGGTAGAAAAATTTTGGAATAAAGGTATATTAAATAAAAATTCTAATGTTCAGTTTGGAGAAGGTGGAGCAGGAACTTTCTCCGATGGAAAATTAAATACACTAGTAAAAGATCGTTACTATCGTCAAAAAAAAGTTTTTCAGACCTTTGTTGAATCTGGAGCACCCAAAGAGATCTTATATTTAAATAAACCACATATCGGAACAGACCTGTTAAGAAATGTAATAATTAATTTAAGAAAAAAAATAATTTCTATGGGTGGAGAATTTAGATATAATTCCACCTTAACAAATATTATAATAGAAAATAAAAAGATAAAGAAAATAGAAATAAATAATAATGAATACATAAATACAGATATTTTAGTTTTAGCAATCGGTCATAGTGCCAGAGATACATTTGAAATGCTTTATAAAAATAATTTGACAATGTTACCTAAACCTTTTGCAATAGGAATTAGAATTCAACATCCACAGACAATGATTAATAAAAGTCAATACGGTATAGAAAATAGTGAATTTTTACCACCAGCAAGTTATAAATTGACATATACCACTAAAGAAAAAAGAGGTGTATATACCTTTTGTATGTGTCCCGGAGGTTTTGTTGTAAATTCATCATCAGAAGCTGAAAAGTTAGCAATAAATGGGATGAGTAATCACAATCGTGATAGTCTTAATGCCAATTCTGCAGTAATTGTAACTGTAACACCAAATGATTTTGGAACTAATCCATTAGATGGTTTAAAATTTCAAAGAGATCTAGAAAGTAAAGCATTTAAGTTAGGAAATGGCAAAATACCAATTCAGTTATATAAAGATTTTAAAAATAATGTAATAACAAATAAATTAGGAGAAGTAAATTCAATCATGAAGGGAGATTATACTTTTACTAATATAAGAAAAATACTACCAGACTACGTCAGTAAGTCTTTAATCGAGGCAATAGAACATTTTAATACAAAGATTCCTTCTTTTGCAAGGGATGATGCTATTTTAGCAGCAATAGAAAGTAGAACATCATCTCCAATTAAAATAGAGCGTAATGAATATGGTATAAGCTCTATTGAAGGAATATATCCATGTGGTGAGGGAGCAGGTTACGCAGGAGGAATCACATCAGCAGCAATCGATGGAATAAAAACTGCAGAGAATATAGCAAAAAAATATACAAATACCTAAAGAATTCTTCTTGGAATTCTTTTTTATTGGTATTAAACATAAAAAAATGTAAAGCATATTATATATTAGTAATAAATTTTAAAAAAACATTGACAGTTGAATACTTGCTCAACTATACTATTGTTAGTTGAATAATCATTCAATTAATAGGAGGAATAATGTCAAATATAGATTTTGTATGTGACTGTAATATAATACATAAAGATGTGGTAGAAAAAACCATAAAAAAAATGCCTGATCAAAAAACTTTTGAAGAAATAGCAACTTTCTTTAAAATAATCGGTGATCAAACAAGAGCAAAAATTCTTTTTGCATTAGATTCTAATGAAATGTGTGTATGTGATATTGCTAATGTTCTAGGAATGAGTAAATCATCAATATCACATCAATTATCCATTTTAAGAAAAAATGAAATTGTTAAATATAGAAAATCTGGAAAAGAAGTATATTATACTCTAGCAGATCATCATGTAAATGAAGTATTTGAAATAGGTATGGAACATATAGAACATAAAAAAGGAGAATAAAATGAAAAAATATATTTATAAAATTGAAGGCCTAGACTGTGCAGCCTGTGCCTTAGAATTAGAAGAGAAAATTAGTAAATTAAACGGAGTTGAAAATGTTTCAATTTCATTCTTTAGTGAAAAATTAATTTTTGAAATTGATCCTTCAAAAGAAAGTGATCTACTACCAAAAATAAAAAAAACTATCAAAAAATCTGAACCAGATGCAACAATAAAGGAATTATAGGGGTATAATTATGAAAAAAAGATTATATTTAATCATTATATCTGCAATATTATATATCATTGCACTAACTTTAAAGTTTGAAAATAAGTGGATTACTAATTCAATATTTATAATCAGTTATATTATCGTTGGTCATAAAATAGTAAAAAAAGCATTAAAAAATATTTTTAGAGGAAAGGTGTTCGATGAAAACTTTCTAATGTCTCTAGCAACAATAGGGGCCTTTGCGATTGGAGAATTTCCAGAAGCTGTAGCAGTAATGTTGTTTTACCAACTTGGTGAACTATTCCAAGACTTTTCAGTAGATAAATCAAAAAAATCTATTAAAGCATTAATGAATATCAGACCAGATTACGCCAATGTAAATAGAGATTCTAATATTATAAAAGTAAAACCAGAAGATGTAAAAATTGGGGAAATAATTACCATTAAACCGGGGGAAAGAGTTCCACTAGATGGTATTGTAATAGAAGGAACAACAATGTTAGATACATCAGCAATAACAGGAGAATCTGTACCGAGAAAAATAAATTTAAATGATAAAATTCAAAGTGGTTGTATCAATAAAAATGGAGTTATAAAAGTAAAAGTCACAAAAATATTTGGTCAATCAACAGTAAGTAAAATTTTAGACTTAGTTGAAAATGCAAGTAGCAAAAAATCTAAATCAGAAAAATTTATTACCAAATTTGCTAAATACTATACACCAACAGTAGTAATAATCGCCTTACTATTAGCAATTTTTCCACCAATAATATTGAAAGAGCCATTTACAACTTGGCTTTATAGAGCATTATCATTCTTAGTTGTATCATGTCCATGTGCTCTAGTAATTTCTATTCCATTAGGTTTTTTCGGGGGAATCGGAGCAGCATCTCAAATAGGAGTGTTAATTAAAGGAAGTAATTATTTAGAAGCACTATCAAATATAAATACCATAATATTTGATAAAACAGGAACTTTAACAGAAGGAGTATTTGAAGTTATAGATATTTCACCAATTAATATTACAAAGGAACAATTAATAGATTTAGTTTCTCTAGCAGAGTACTATTCAAATCATCCTGTCGCTGAATCAATAAAAAGAATAAGTAATAAAGAAGTTGATAAAAATAGAATAGGAAGCATAAAAGAAATAGAAGGTCAAGGAATAAAAGCAATAATTGATAACCAAGAACTTCTTGTTGGAAATGATAAATTAATGCTAGAAAATAAAATAAAATATAAAAAATGTAAAAAAGTAGGAACACTACTATACGTTTCACTAGATAAAAAATACGTCGGTTATATTTTAATATCTGATAAAATAAAAAAAGATTCACCATCAGCTATTGAATCATTAAGAAAACTAGATATAAGAAACATTATAATGTTAACAGGAGATAAAAAAGAAGTTGGTGAATACGTAGGAAATCAGTTAGGAATAGATGAAGTACACACAGAATTAGTACCAGATGGTAAAGTAAAAGAAATGGAAAAAATAATGGCCCAAAAAGAAAAAAATACCAAAGTAGCTTTCGTAGGTGACGGAATAAATGATGCTCCAGCACTTGCATTATCTGATATTGGTATTGCAATGGGTGGTTTAGGTAGTGATGCGGCAATCGAGGCTGCAGATATAGTAATAATGACTGATGAACCTTCAAAAATTGCTAAATCAATTAACATTTCAAAAAAAACAATGAAGATTGTTAAAGAAAATATTATTTTTGCAATCTTTGTTAAAATAGTAGTCTTACTATTAAGCGCCCTAGGAGTTGCTACAATGTGGGAAGCAGTCTTTGCAGATGTAGGAGTTTCCATTCTAGCAATATTAAACTCATTAAGAATGCTAATTATAAAAAAAGATTAATTACAAAGTTTCGTTTTAAATAAAATAAAACGAAATTTTTTATTTAAAAGAATAAAATATAATAGTATAATTTATATAAGAAAGTGAGTAAATAATGAAAATAAATAGTCCAAAAACTTCTAAATGTTTAAAAAAATCCTTCTATGATTGTTATTATAAAGAGGAATTTGAAAATGCTATATTTGAAGATGAAATAATAAAAAATGAATTAAAATTAGAAAATATAACAATCGATTCATGTATTTTTAAAAATATCAGTTTTGAAAATATTGCTATGTCTGATGTAGATTTAATAGATGTAGTATTTGAAAACTGTGATCTATCAAATAAATGTTTTGATAGAAAACTACTTAGTAGAGTACAATTTAAAAACTGTAAATTAATGGGTATGAGTTTTATAGACTCTTCAATAAAGGATGTTTCATTTTTAGAATGCAATGCAACATACTTAAATTTTTCATCATCAAAAATAAATAATTTTAGTATTATAAACAGTGATCTTTCAGAAAGTTCATTTTTACTTACTAAAATAAAAAATATATTCTTTAATAATACTAAACTATCAAAAACAGATTTTTTTAATACTAACTTAAATAATGTTGATTTTTCAACATCAGATATTGCAGAAACAATATTTGATGTAAACTCATTAAAAGGAATTATTATAGATCAATTTCAAAGTCCATTTCTAATTGGAATGTTAGGAGTAAAAATAAAATGAAAGGACAGATAAAATGATAGATAAAATTAAACAAATCTTAAAGAAGTATGGTGCATGGATCATTGTATTTATATCTATTTTAATTGTTTTAAAAATAGCACGAGAAATTTTTGAAGATGAAATAATGTATATAGATACATGGTTTTATGAAACATTTATTCAAACTATAAGGAATAATACTTTAACTAAAATAATGAAATTAATAACATCTTTTGGAAATAGTACAATGATAATTTTATTAACCTTTTTTTCATTTTTTATATGTTCCAATAAAAGAAAATCAATTTGTATAGGTTTAAATGCCTTCATAACAACCATTATAAATCTTACTTTAAAAAATATAGTCCAAAGAAAAAGACCATCAGAAATATTTTTGATTATTGAAAGCGGATTTAGCTTTCCATCAGGACATGCAATGATATCTATGGCGTTTTACGGATTTATCATTTATTTAATAAGTCAAAAAGTAAAAGATAAAACTAAAAGAAATATCATAATAATTCCATTAGTAATATTAATTTTGTTGATTGGTTTTAGTAGAATATATTTAGGAGTTCACTATTTTTCAGATGTAGTAGCAGGATTTCTAACATCACTTGCATATCTTATAATCTTTATTAAAGTATCAAAAAAATATATACAGGGAGGTATCAAAAAAAATGAAAAAAAGTAATCTTATAAGTAGTTTTAAATATGCCTTTATTGGTATTTTTTCTACTATTAAATTAGAAAGAAATATGAAAATACATCTACTAATCACATCATTAGTAATTATATTTGGAGTCATATTGAAAATAAGTATAACAGAGTGGTTTGTCTGCTTAATACTAATAGGATTAGTAACCTCAGCAGAATGTATAAATACATCAATCGAAAGAACGGTAGATATTATAAGCCCAACTAGAAGTGAAAATGCTAAAATAGCAAAAGATACAGCAGCAGGAGCTGTATTAATATTAGCAATTATTTCATTCATAATCGGAATTATTATATTTTTACCAAAGATATTTATTCTTCTAAAATAAAAGTATGTTATAATGAAAATAAATAAGCCATATCAGGAGGATTTTATTATGGACAATGAATTAAAATATTTACATGAAGAAAGACCTTGGATGAAATATTATGATACTAAATTAATAAATTCAATAACATCACCATCATCAAACTTGGTAGAATATTTAAAGGAAAAAAATAAAGACAGAGATAAGTATATCGCAGAAACATATTATGGAAAACAAACAACATATCAAGATTTTTTTGATAAAAAAGTAGATGGCGCATCAAAAGCTTTAAGTCAATTAGGAATAAAATGTAAAGATAGAATATTATATTTACTTCCTAATATTCCAGAAAGTGGACACTTATACTTAGGAGCAACACAACTAGGAGCTGTATCAGACTTTTACGATCCAAGACCAGATAGTACTGATCTAAAGGCCAATGCTAAAAAAATGTTAGAAACAATTATAGAAGAAAAAGTTCAATATATAGTAGCTTTAGACATTTGCTATTTAGCTATGTTAAAACCAATAGAAAAAGAATTAAAAGACCTAGGAATTAAACAAATTGTTACTGTATCAGCAACTGATTCAATGAATTTGAGTGGTAAAATATCTTATATTAAAGAAGTAATTGATTATAATAAATTAAAGAATTTAAAAACAGATCAAGCCATCAAAAAACTAAAATCATATCAAGCAGTTTTAAAAAAAGTAAATCAAATGAAAACTGAAAATGAATTATTTAAAGAAGCTGTAAAAACTTCAGAACTAGAAATAATTCCATATAGCGATTTATTTAAACAGTCTGTAAATACTTCATTTATAAAAGTAAATGATGGTGATTTATTAAACTATATAGGACACACATCAGGAACTAGTGGCAATAGACCAAAACCAATTCCACTTACAAACAACAATCAAATTTCAGGAACTGATCAATTATTTATGGCAGGAGCAAACTTTAAAGAAAAAGACAAGATTTTACATGAACTACCGTTCTTTTCACCATTAGGAACAGATAATAATTACATTTTAAATTTAGCAAGTGGTTCAAATAATATTCATATCCCTGAATTTGATATAAGTGAGTTCGGTTACTTAATTTTAAAACATCATCCAAACGTTATTTTAGGTACACCAGCATGGATCTCAGCTTTACCTCAATGTAGTTATTTAGATAAAGTAGATTTATCATGTATTAATAGAATAATATATGGTGGTGGTTCAATGCTAGCAAAGGACCAAGAAAAAGTTGATAAATGGTTAAAAGAGCATGGCAGCAAAGCAGAAGTTGAATCAGGTCATGGAATGAGCGAATATTGTGGATGTGGTTCATATGCTCAAAAAGAATGGAATATTAAAGATTCAATAGGAATTCCACTACCAGATACAATATATACCTTAGTGGATCCAGAAATAAAAGACAAATTAGTACCAATAGGTTTTAAACCAACTGATGAAAAAATAAAAGGTGAAATAGCAGTTTCTTCCAAAGCTGTTACAGAAGGTAAACTAGATGATAGAATAATTACTCCTCATCAACAACTAGATGGAAAAAGTTATATACGTACAGGAGATATTGCCCAAGCAGATAGGAATGGTGTTTTCTATTACCAATCAAGAAAAGACAGATCGTTTACTAGATTTGATGGATATAAATACAAATCATTTGAAGGAGAAAGAATAATTAAACAAAATGCTAACGTAAAAGATTGTATTATTGTTCCATACTTTGATGAGGCAAAAAGAGGAAATATGCCTTTAGCAAACATTATACTTAATAATGAAAATCAAACAGAAGAAGAAAAAAAATCAATTATAGAAGAAATTATTTATACTGAATTCATAAATAATAAAGAAACAACATCAAGACAAATACCTTCAAGAATTAAACTAAGAAGTAGTATGCCCCTTACTAAGAATAGTAAAGTAAGTTACAAAGATCTTGAAAAAGAAGGGCTAACAGGTGAAGAATATATTATTGATATAGAAGAAACAAATTTATCCGTAGGAGAAATAAAAATATATTCCCCAAATGAAGTAAAAGGAAAAATAAAAGTAAAAAAATAAAAAGTGGAGTGTGGTAGTATGCAAAATGGTCAAGGATTGTTAATACTAAATATTTATGCATTATTAATAATACTAGTAACTAGCATTGTATTCTTTAAAAAAGAACGTTTAAATCAAATAGAAGATAAAACATATTCAAAATTCTTAATCATAAATATATTGGTTAGTATTAGTGGTCTAATATTAGGAATAATAGTAGAATCTCCGGCAAATACTAATGAACTATTAATTACGTTCTTCAACAAGATATATTTAATTTGCCTATTATTATGGATAACAATATTAACATACTATACAATGTATATTGCCTTTTATGCGAATAATAAAAAAGTTACCAAATTAACAAAAGTATATAGTGTATTAACACTTATAAATATTATTATGATTTGTATTCTACCAATAAAAATAACAATAAAAGAAAATGTTATAGCAAGCGGTCTGGCAATTTATTATACATATTCCATATTTGCAATAGGTTTTGTAGTTCAATTAATTTGTATATTAATAGATTATAAAAATATGAAAAGTAAAAAGTATATTCCATTTTATTCATTGATATTTTTGGGAGTTGTAACCTTAACAATTCAAGTGTTTTTTCCAAACTTAAATTATATAATTAATCCAGCCCTAATTTTAATTGCATTTATCATGTATCATACTATCGAAAATCCAGATGTAAAAATGATTAATGAGTTAAATATTGCAAAATTAGAAGCCGAAAGAGCAAGTAGTGCAAAAACAGAGTTCCTTGCTAATATGTCCCATGAGATAAGAACACCATTAAATGCAATAACTGGTTTTAGCCAAGCTTTAGCTGAAGAAGAAGGCATGCCAGAAAGTGCTAAAGAAGATATAAATGATATTATTTTGGCATCAAATAGTTTATTAGAAATAGTAAATGGAGTGTTAGATATTTCTAAAATAGAAGCAAACAAAATAGAGATTGTTAATAAAAAATATAGACCTATAGAAATATTTAAAGAATTAGAAAGCTTAACAAAAGTTAGAATAGGACAAAAACCAATAGAGTTAAGAACCTCCTTTGATGCTACAATTCCAGATCAATTATATGGAGACCACACCAGAATAAAACAAATAATTTTAAATTTACTTACAAATGCAGCCAAATATACAGAAAAGGGATATATAGACTTTAAAGTAAGTTCAGTTATAAAAGAAGATGTTTGTCGTCTGATAATTTCGGTAGAAGATACAGGAAAAGGAATTAAAAATGACCAAATAGATAGATTATTTACAAAATTTGATAGACTTGATGAGGAAGAAAATATTACAATCGAAGGAACAGGATTAGGACTTGCAATTACAAAAAAATTACTAGAATTAATGAATGGAAAAATAGTAGTTCAAAGTATATATGGACAAGGTTCGAAATTTACTGCATATATAGATCAAAAAATTGTAAAACAAGAAAAAGAAAATAAAGTAGTAACAGAACCTGAAATATTAATGGATGAAGAAGATAATGATTATCGAAATAAGAATGTATTGGTAGTAGATGATAATAAACTAAATCTAAAAGTAACTGAGAAATTATTAAAAAAATATAATATTAATGTAACTTTATTGCAATCTGGTTTTGATACTATAGAAAAAATAAATTCTGGAACAACTTATGATCTTATTTTAATGGATGATATGATGCCTCAAATGAGTGGAAAAGAAACATTAATAAAACTAAGAGAAAATAAAAGTTTTAATATTCCTACAATAGCATTAACTGCAAATGCTTTAACAGGAATGAGGGAAGAATATTTAAAAATAGGATTTAATGATTATCTGGCAAAGCCAATAGAAAAAATAGAATTAGAAAGAGTATTAAAAAAGTTTTTAAGTAAATAATGGAGGAAGAAATGAAAGATAAAAATTTTTTAATTCAAAATGGAGTAAATGTAGAAAAAAGCTTAGAGTTATTTGGAGATATGGAAACATATAATGATACATTAAAGGAGTTTATAAAAGAAATAACTGACAAAGAAACAAAATTACAACAATATAAAGAAGTATCAGATATGGCTAATTATGCAATATACGCTCATTCTATAAAAAGTGATGCTAAATATTTTGGATTTGATAAATTAGCCGAACTAGCATTAAATCATGAAATGGCAGGTAAACAAAACAACATGTACTATGTTTCAGAACATTATGACGAATTTATGAATGAATTAAAAAAAGTCGAAAATATAGTTAGAGAATATATGGGAATGGCTGTAGAAGAAAATAATTTAGTATCTAACCAATTAAAAGATAAAACAATATTAGTAGTAGATGATTCAGCAGTAATCAAAAAATTTATCCAATCAATATTTAATAATAAATATAATGTAGTAGAAGCAACCGATGGAAATCAAGCAATAAAAATTATAAATAGTAATCAATATAACATATCATCAATGTTATTAGATTTAAATATGCCTAATGTAAATGGTTTTCAAGTATTAGAGTATTTTAAACAAAATAATTTATTCAATAAAATAAATATTACCATAATTACAGGTATAGGATCAGATGATATAATTTCTAAAGCAAAAACTTATCCTATAAATGGAATAATATTAAAACCATTTAATGAAAGAGATATCAAAAACGCAGTAGAAAAAGATGAACTTATATAAGTTAAAATTCAAGTCATATTATAATGACTTTTTTTACTAAATTTAATCCTAAATAAAAAGAAATTTTATAAAAAGGATTGCAATAAATCCTAAAATAATTTATTATATATTTATAAGGATAAAGGATAGGTAATAAAAATGAGTAAAGAAAAAATAAAGAAGGCATTAGCTAATAAAAAAGTAATAGTTGGTATCATAATTATTGTAGCACTTATTGCTGCTTTACTTGTTCATAATATTTTAACAGGTAAAAACAATAATAAAAAAACACCAGCTAATATAGCAGAATTAACAAAGGAAAAAGTATACAGAAATTTAAAATTTTCAGATATAGAAGTAATATCCACTGATGATTTAAATCATATAGCACTAAATATTACTAATACTTCTAATGAACCGTTTAAGCAAGAATTTGTAAAAATAACATTTAAAAATAAAAACGGTGAGAAAATCGATACTGTAGAAGCCATTATACCAGATATAGATGGTAATGCTACATCTAGGTTAGATATGGTTGTAGAAGAAAAAGTTTTAGCTGCTTATACTTTTACAGTAAAAAAAATAAAGCAATAAAAATGTGATTTTTAATCACGTTTTAATATTTATACAAAGAAGGAGTGTATTTTGATGAAAAATGATAAGAAAAAAATAGTATCGATTGCAGGAATTTTATTTTTAGTTATTTTTGTAGTAGCAATAAGTTATGCAGCTTTTTCATATTCAAAAATAGGACGAGAGAATAAAATAACAACAGGTACTATTAGTATGAACTATACTGAAGCAAATAACGGTCTTACAATAAATGAGGCCGTACCAACAACGGATGAAGAAGGAAAGATCCTTATTAGTCCTGGACAAGTATTTGACTTTACAGTAAGTATAGATATAGTAGGAGATTTCCAAGTTAGTTATGAGGTAGTAGCAGAAAAACAAGCATCATCAACTTTAGATGAAAAGTACGTAAAACTATACTTAGAAAGAGGCCTAGATGGTACAAACTATAGTGAAATAATGGAACCAAGTATATATGTAGGAATAGAAAAAGCAAGTGAGTTCGGAGCACCAACTGGTTCAATGATAATGGATACAGGTACAGTATCAAGTTCAACATTATATTATTATAGATTAAGGATGTGGCTAGACGAAAGCTATGAGTTAACATCAGAAGCAAAGAGCTTTACAGTTAAAGTAAATGTATATGGTACAACAGAAAAATATAAATTAGATAATGAAGGATTTGCTTGTACATTTAGTGATAATGATACTTTATCTGTAGGTAATAAGAGTACTGTTGATTTAATATGTACAGATCAAACATCAGGTGTAGAGAAAAAACAACTTGCAATTTCAGACTTTGTAAATAGTGACTCAGAAGTAGGAGAGATAAAAGAAATAAGTAATCCAATAAAAATTAATGGAGGATATAAATATACCTTAACATTACAAGGAAAGAAAGCCGGCGAATTTAAATTAACATTGCCAGAAGGTAAGATAAGCGATAGATTAGGTAATAAAAATACAGAACAATCAAAAACATATAATGTAAGTAATACAATATATAGAATAACTTATAAAATTGGTAAGAATGTTGAAACAATAGAAAAGGAATCTGATAGTTGTATAGTAAATGCAGATGGAAAGTGTGAAGTAACATTACCATCTATTACTCCAAAAGCAGGATACACATCTTTAGGATGGAGTACAGAAGAAAATTCAGATACAGAAGGTTACAAAGAAAATACAAAATATGAAGTAACAAGTAGTACAGTATTATATGCTCACGCTAAAGATATAACAGCACCAAAAGTAGTAATGGAAATAGAAGGCGATGAACAATATGATCAAAACAAAGAAGTAAAAGTAGACATAGTAGAAGAAGCAGGAGAAATAAGTGATGACGGTACTGTTGCATATGGATGGTCAACATCAAAAGATATAGAACCAACAACTTGGACAACTGTAACATTTGCAGAAATGGAAAAAACAACAGGAAAATATACATTCAAAGCAACAGCAACAAACTTAACAGGAGAATATTACTTATTCGTAAAAGCAAACTTAAAAGATAGTGTTGGTAACATTTCAAACGAAACAAAAATATCAACTAGTACATTTAAATTTGATAATGTAAAACCTATTTGTAAAATAACTGGAGATAACACCATAATGGTAGAAGAAGCTAAAGAATTAACTTTAACTTGTACCGATGAAAACTCAAAAGTTATAGCAAAAGATTTAGATATAAGCAATATAGAAATAAGTAATGATACAGGGAAAATATTATTAATCTCAGCAGCAACGAAAACCGAAAATGGTTATAAATATCAAATAAAACTAAAGGGATTAACAACAGGAAGTTTCAACGTAAGTTTAAAAGCAGGAATAATATCTGATAGCGCTGGAAATAAAAATGAAAAAGTAACAAGCGAGACAATAGAAGTAACAGGAAGAACCTATACAGCAACATACCAAAAGGGTAATAATATAGAGTCAATTAGTAGGGAAAGTGATACTTGTACAACTACTGGATCAAATACTAGTTGTGAAATAACTTTGCCTGAAATAGTAGCATCAGTAGGATATAGTCCTGCAGGATGGTATAATGAGGACAAGAGCAAACAAACAGCTCCAAATGCTAAATACACATTAACTAAAGATGAAACATTAACAGCAGAAGCTGTAGTTAATAGTTATAAGGTAACTTATGACTATATGACAAACGGTGGAAGTGCTGTAAGTCAAAAAGAAGATAAAGTAAATTATAATAGTGCAGTAGACTTAAATGTAACAGCAACAAAAGATGGCTGGACATTTGTAGGATGGAATACAGACAAAGATGCAACAATAGGTCTAACAAGTCTAAAGATAGGTACAGAAGATGTAACCTTATATGCAATATTTAAAAAAGAAGTAACAGCAACATTTACTTATTATGATTCAGGACTAAAAAATGCAACAACAAGTTGTGTAATGTACAATAATGAAACAGTATGTAATTACGAAATTCCAACAGTTGTAACATCAAGTGCTGGACCAAGTGAAACAGTATATAAAGGTGTTTCAACAAAAACATCAAGTACAGATTTAACTACAACATATAATAGTAATACAACAAAATACTATGCGGTATATGATGTTGTAAAAAGTGCAACATATTATTATTACAATGGAACTACTCAAACAAGTACAACAGCAAGCGCTACAAGAACAGCATTAAGTGATGGAACAACATATAAAGTTACTGAAGGAAAAATAACAATTCCAGAAGAAATAACAAAAAGCATAGGACCATCAAATGCAACATATAGTGGAATAGCAAGCTCAGTAAGTCAAACAACAAGTGCCGATAGTACAACAGCAAATAGTAAATACTATGCATACTATAGTGGAAAATGGAATATAAAATATGCCAAGGGTGCAGGAGTAAATACAATCGGATCAACAGGAACAACTTGTGATAGTAATAAAGTTAGTAATGGAACAACATATCAAGAGACAAGTTGTGAAGTAACATTACCAGAAATAACAGCAGAATCAGGATACACAGTAACAGGATGGTACGAAGGATCAACAAAAGTAGGTAACGCAGGAGCAAAATACACAGTTAGTAAAGATGTAACATTAACGGCGCAAACAAATATAAATGCATATACAGTAACTTATGACTATATGACAAACGGTGGAAGTGCTGTAAGTCAAAAAGAAGATAAAGTAAATTATAATAGTGCAGTAGACTTAAATGTAACAGCAACAAAAGATGGCTGGACATTTGTAGGATGGAATACAGACAAAGATGCAACAATAGGTCTAACAAGTCTAAAGATAGGTACAGAAGATGTAACCTTATATGCAATATTTAAAAAAGAAGTAACAGCAACATTTACTTATTATGATTCAGGACTAAAAAATGCAACAACAAGTTGTGTAATGTACAATAATGAAACAGTATGTAATTACGAAATTCCAACAGTTGTAACATCAAGTGCTGGACCAAGTGAAACAGTATATAAAGGTGTTTCAACAAAAACATCAAGTACAGATTTAACTACAACATATAATAGTAATACAACAAAATACTATGCGGTATATGATGTTGTAAAAAGTGCAACATATTATTATTACAATGGAACTACTCAAACAAGTACAACAGCAAGCGCTACAAGAACAGCATTAAGTGATGGAACAACATATAAAGTTACTGAAGGAAAAATAACAATTCCAGAAGAAATAACAAAAAGCATAGGACCATCAAATGCAACATATAGTGGAATAGCAAGCTCAGTAAGTCAAACAACAAGTGCCGATAGTACAACAGCAAATAGTAAATACTATGCATACTATAGTGGAAAATGGAATATAAAATATGCCAAGGGTGCAGGAGTAAATACAATCGGATCAACAGGAACAACTTGTGATAGTAATAAAGTTAGTAATGGAACAACATATCAAGAGACAAGTTGTGAAGTAACATTACCAGAAATAACAGCAGAATCAGGATACACAGTAACAGGATGGTACGAAGGATCAACAAAAGTAGGTAACGCAGGAGCAAAATACACAGTTAGTAAAGATGTAACACTAACAGCGCAAACAAATATAAATGCATATACAGTAACTTATGACTATACAACAAATGGAGGAAATAGTGCAACAAAGACAAGTGCAACAGTAAATTATAATAGTGCAATAGATCTAAGTGTAACAGCGACAAAAACAGGATATACATTTGTAGGATGGAATACAAATAAAGATGCAACAACAGCACTAACAAGTTTAAAAATGGGGACAAGTAATATAACACTATATGCAATATTTAAAGATGCAACAGCACCAGTATGTAGTTTTGGAACAGCTCCAACAATAAAATATGGATCAACAGGAACAATAACCTTAACTTGTACCGATAATGAACCTGGTATGAGTAGTCATACAATAGCTACAAGTGACTTAACGGTATCAAATTCAAATGGTAGTATAACAGCAATAAGTGCACCAACAGCAGTAACAAAAGGATATACATATACAGTAACATTAAAAGGATTAACAGTAGGAACATTTACGGTAAGTTTAAATGAAAAAGTAATCAGTGATAAACTAGGAAATACAAATGTAAAGGCAACAAGCTCAAATGTAACAGTAGAAAAAATATCAGCAGTTAATCCAACGCTAACCGCATACACCGGTACATATGATGGGTCAAGTCATACAATCGAAGTAAGTGGAGGAAGTGGAGGTACTATTCAATATAGTACAGATAACTCAACATGGTCTACAACAAAGCCTACAAGAACAAATGCCGGAACAACTACTGTATATGTTAGAGTTTTAGGTGATAGTAATCATAATACTACTTCATCAATTTCAGCAAATATAACAATTGCAAGAAAGTCAATAGAAGTTCCAACATGTACAGCAAAAACATATACAGGGGTAAGTCAAACTTTATTCAGTAGTGGTACAGGATATACTGCAGGGGGAACAACAAGTGGAATAGATGCAGGAACATATACTGCAACAGCAACACCAACCGGAAATTACATGTGGAGTGATGGAACAACAACTGCAAAGAATGTATCATGTAAAATAAATGCAAAAAGCGTAGCAGTAAGTTGGGGAACAACTACAACATTTACATATAGTGGAAGTGCTCAAGGACCAACAGTAAGTGCAGTAACAGGGGTAAGTGGAGAAACAGTAAACTTTACAAGAACAACAGCAACAAATGCCGGAAGTTATACATCAACAGCAAGCTGTAGTAGTGTAACAGGTGGAAGAGCAAAATGTGCAAATTATAGTTTAAGTGGTGCAACAAAGGCCTATACTATAAGTAAGAAAAGTATGACAAAACCAACAAGTCCAACAGCCAAGAACTATACAGGAAGCTCTCAAACAAGTGGAATAACATGTCCAACTGGAAGTACCGCAGGAGGAACAACAAGTGCAACAAATGCCGGAACATATAGTCAAACATGTACTCCAGATTCAAATCATATATGGAGTGATAATACAACCACTGCAGTATCAATATCATGGACAATAAATAAAGTAGCCGCAACACTAACATGTAGTAATAAAACATATTCAGGAGTAAGTCAAACTGGATGTACATGTAGTGGTGGAACAATAGGTGGAACTTATTCAGGAATAGATGTAGGAACATATACAGCAAGTTGTACAGCAGATTCAAATCATACATCACCAGCAAATAAAAGTTGGTCAGTATTAGCAAAAAGCGTAGCAGTAAGTTGGGGAACAACTACAACATTTACATATAGTGGAAGTGCTCAAGGACCAACAGTAAGTGCAGTAACAGGGGTAAGTGGAGAAACAGTAAACTTTACAAGAACAACAGCAACAAATGCCGGAAGTTATACATCAACAGCAAGCTGTAGTAGTGTAACAGGTGGAAGAGCAAAATGTGCAAATTATAGTTTAAGTGGTGCAACAAAGGCCTATACTATAAGTAAGAAAAGTATGACAAAACCAACAAGTCCAACAGCCAAGAACTATACAGGAAGCTCTCAAACAAGTGGAATAACATGTCCAACTGGAAGTACCGCAGGAGGAACAACAAGTGCAACAAATGCCGGAACATATAGTCAAACGTGTACTCCAGATTCAAACCATATGTGGAGTGATAATACAACCGCTGCAGCATCGATATCGTGGACAATAAATAAAATAGCAGCAGTTAATCCAACGCTAACCGCATACACTGGTACATATGATGGATCAAGTCATACAATCGGAGTAAGTGGAGGAAGTGGAGGTACTATCCAATATAGTACAAATAATTCTACATGGACTACTACAAAGCCTACAAGAACAGATGCAGGAACAACTACTGTATATGTTAGGGTTTTAGGTGATAGTAACCATAATACTACTTCAAGTATTAATGCAAAAATTACAATTAACAAAAAAACACCAACTGTTGTATTAACACCATCATCAGGAAAAGCCACAAAAGCTTCTTCACAAACAACATTTGAAGAACGAGCTGATGTAGCAGGTAAATTTTCAAATACAAGTGGAGCTGCAAGTATAGTATCTGTAGCACCAGCTACATATACAGATGTAGCTGCAAATACATCGCAAACAGTACATGTTGCAGGATTAGCAACTGGTACTGGTAATGTTGTAGTAACATTTACACCAACTAGTTCAAATTATGCAACTGTTACTAAAACATATTCGTTAACAAGTGATATTACTCTTCCAACATGGTCATTGGTAAGTGCAACAACTGAAACAATTTCAAAAACAGCAACTCCTCTTGAAACAATAACATTAAAAATAAAAGGAACTGATGATTCCGGTTCATCAACAAGTACACTAACAAATGATAATATTAAAGTTTACATAAACGGAAGTTTAGTAACGCCATCGAGCAAAGGTATATCAGCAACCGCAGGTGTAACAGGTGGTAAAGAGTATACAATATTAATAAGTGGTATAAATTCAGCAGGTAGTATGACTGTTATGATTGACGCAGGTACATTAACAGATGCTGTTGGAAATGCAAGTGCCAAAGCATCAATAACAACAGGAATAACAATTAGAAAATATACAGCATCTGAAGTAACATACAGTGGAACTTCAAGTGGAAGTAGTTGTACATCAGTACAATGTGCATTAGACGAAATTAGTAAAAAGGTAAGTTAGAAATAATTTACCTTTGCTAATTAAGTATAAATAGTAAAAGTAGAATAAGGAGAGGAAAATATGAGCAAAAAAACGAATAAAAGAGATTACAAATCAATGGCAATCTTAGCAATAATATTAATTGTTACAGTTATATTACTAATACTAATATTTAAAACTTTATTTGGAGGAGCTATATCAACATCAAATGTTGACTTAGATAAAATAATCAAAAATAAAGAAACAAAAATAGTTTATGTTGAAAATAGTGATTCAAGTAAATGTAAAAATTGTTCTGAAATTAAAAAATATTTAGATAGTACAAAAATAAGTTATGCAACATACGATGTAAATAAAGTAAAAGACTCAGAATATAAAGACTTTCTAAACAAATTATATATAGATAGTGAAATATTTAACTATCCTGCAGTAATTTATATAAGAGAAGGATCAATGTATTCAAATATTATAAATATCAAAAAAACATCTGTAATTGATCAATTTATAAAAGATTATGACTTGGAAAAAGTTAAATAATTATTAAAAGGCTAATAAACATTTATTAGCTTTTTTTATTTTACTTTACATAAATATACAAAAATACAATGCTTTTCGTTGACTAAAAAAAATATTACGAGCTATAATTAATATGAATGAGGTGTCATAATGAACTATAATACATACTATAAAAATTTAAGAAAAAAAGAACTAATGAAAACAGCAATATTTACTATTTTCATTTTATTATTTACATGTATTTCAACATATAATATTTATAATAAATTTAAAGATAGTAGGGATGAAATTATGTCATCAAAATCACTAGATGTAACATTTCATGAAAAGAATGAGGTAACAATAAATAAAATAACTCCAGTATCAGATTCAGTTGGCCTTTCATCAAAAGCATATACCTTTACTATTAAAAATAATACTAATAAAAAAGTAAACTATATAGTAAAAATTGAAAAAGATACCAAAACAATAAAAGAAGATAATTGTGGAGAATATCAAATACCTTTAAATATTATTAAAACAGGAATTCACCAAGAAGGAGAAGTAAGTCAAATATATAATTTAGATGATTTAGAAGATGGAATAATAACTACTAGAACCATAGGACCACAAAAACAAACTAATTATAAAATACGCTTCTGGATTTCTAAGAACACCCTTACATTAGGAGCAGACTTACATTTTCATGGTATAATAAAGGTAGTAGAAGGCTAAAAATTAAAAAACTTTACTTTATAACCTAATATTTGTATAATAAAATAAAGATAGGTGAAATATATGAAAAAAGAAGATAAAATTAGAAAAAATACATTTGTCATTATGATAGTTGCAACAATTACTTTAGTATTAACAAGTAGTTTTGCACTTTTTACATACTTTGGAGAAGGTCAAGAACATAAAATGACAACAGGTACTTTAGTATTAAACTTAACAGAGGATAATTCATTAACATTAGCAAATACATATCCTATGAGTGATAAAGAAGCTTTAACTACAAAAGCATATTCATTTAAAATTAATAATATAGGAACGGAAGATGCAAAGTATAAATTATCCATAATAGACGATGCAACAAAATATGAACGAGATGGTTGTAGTAGTGAAAAATTACCATGGAGTGTTATAAAATACTCAGTAAAGAAAAATGATGGTCAAAATAATATTGGAATATTAGCAGATAACAACGGAATTATTGACTCATCAACAATTAAAGCAAACTCTACAGATAATTATGAGGTAAGATTATGGATTAGTTCAACAGCAGGAAATGAAATAGCAAATCTTCACCTTCATGCAAAAATCAAAATTCAAGCAATTCTAACTA
This sequence comes from uncultured Bacilli bacterium, assembly GCA_934167695.1. Lineage (GTDB taxonomy): Bacteria > Bacillota_I > Bacilli_A > RF39 > UBA660 > UBA2730. The sequence goes on from CAKPLP010000007.1 coordinate 28,185, forward strand.
ATAGAACAAATTACGAAACCGGAGCCTAAATAGTTCTTAGACTTCTTTTTTTCTTTGAAAAACATACATTTAATTAGGAGGAGTAATATGCGTATAATAATTAGTGCCGGGGGAACAGGAGGTCATATTTATCCAGCCTTAGCAATAATAAATAAAATAAAGGACATGGAACCAGATAGTGAAATACTATATATTGGAACAACAGATAGAATGGAAAATAAAATAATACCAGAGAAAAACATTCCATATTTAGGTATTGAAATGCAAGGTTTAAATAGAAAAAATATTCTAAAAAATATAACCGTATTAAAAAAATATCTAAAAGCTATAAAAAAAGTAAAAAAAGAAATAAAAAAATTTAATCCTGATGTAGTAATAGGAGTAGGTGGATATGTTAGTGCCCCTGTAATAAAAGCTGCTCATTCACTTGGATACAAAACAATTATACATGAACAAAATTCATATCCGGGAGTTTCCAATCAAACACTTTCAAAAATCGTAGATAAAGTCCTAGTTTCTCTACCAGATAGTATCAATTATTTTCCAAAGGAAAAAACAGTTTATACAGGAAACCCTAGAAGTGAAGAAATAACATTAATAAAAGCAGTTCCAAAGAGCCAATTTGGTTTTTCAAACTCGAAAAAATTAGTAGTAATAGTTATGGGATCATTAGGTTCTGCTACTATGAATGAAAAAGAATTAGAACTAGTAAAAGAATTTAAAAATAAAGACTATGAAGTACTATTAATAACAGGAGAAAAATACTTTAACGATTACAAAAATATTGATATTCCAAAAAATGTAAAAGTAGTACCTTTTTTATCTGAATTGATTAATCTATTAAAAAATACTGATTTAATAGTATCACGTGCTGGAGCATCAACAATCGCTGAAATAACAGCAATAGGATTACCTTCTATCCTAGTACCATCTCCATATGTAACTAATAATCATCAACTAAAAAATGCCAAAGAACTAGAAAAAAATGAAGCTTGTTATATTATAGAAGAAAAAGATTTTAGTAAAGATACTTTAATCCCATTAATAGATAAAATTTTAAATGATAAAACACTTTATCAAAATATGAAAAATAAAACTAAAAAATTAGGAGTTACAGATAGTGCTACTAGGGTGTATAATGAAATAAAGAAAGTCGTAGAGGTTGATGAAACATGACAGAGTTTTTGCAAGAAGTAGAAAAAGCAAACATTGGAAAAATTGAAGAGAATGTTCCTTTAAAAAATTATACTACATATAAAGTTGGTGGTAATGCAAGATGTATTATTTATCCTAAAAGTACTAAAGAATTAGTAAAGTTAGTTAAACTAATAAAAAAGTATAATTTAAAATATAAAATATTAGGAAATGGTTCAAATCTTTTATTTAGTGATAATGATTACAATAATGTATTAATAAAATTAAATGAATTATCAAATATTGAAATTATAGATAATAAAATTACCGTAGGAGCAGGTTTTTCTTTAATGAGATTAGCAGCAATAGCTACTAGACATTCACTAACAGGGTTAGAATTTGCTGCAGGAATACCGGGGACAATAGGTGGCGCAATTTTTATGAATGCTGGTGCCTATAAAAGTGATATGGGCTATATTGTTTCAAGTGTAAAAGTATTAACACCAGATTTGAAAATAATTACACTAACTAATAATGAATTGAATTTTCATTATAGAACATCATTTCTACAACAAAATAGTAATTATATATGTTTAGAGGCTATAATAAAATTAAAACACGGTAAAAAATCAGAAATAGAAAAGGTAATTAAAGACCGTAAGGCAAGAAGAATATCATCACAACCACTAGAATATCCGTCAGCAGGATCTGTTTTCAGAAACCCATCATCTGAATTACCATCTGGAAAAATAATAGAAGATTTAGGATTAAAGGGGCTAAAAAAAGGTGGAGCTCAAATAAGTACTAAACATGCTAATTTTATAATTAATACAGGAAATGCAACAGCCAAAGATATTAAAGAACTAATAGAATTTGTAAAGAAAAGTGTGAAAGAACACTATGATATAGATCTAAAAGTAGAACAAGAATTTGTAAATTGGGAGTAATATTATGGCAAAAAAAATAGTAAAAAAGAAAAAATTAAAAGTTTTACATTTTTTACTATTACTATTGATATTAATAGTAATAGTTTTTGCCATTTACTTAATATTAAATACGAAAATTAAAAATATTATAATAACAGGAAATAACTATATAAAAGATGAGCAAATTTTAACTGAAGCAAAATTAACAAATTATCCACCATTCTTTCTAACATTATCAAGTAAAATTAAAACAGATTTACAAAAAAATCCCGCTATAAAAGAAGTAAAAGTAAGAAAAAAATTCTTTAATGTTTTGGAAATAAACTTAAAAGAGTATAAAGTAGTATTAAAAAAATCTGAAAATAAATATATATTGGAAAATATAAAAGAATTAACATATGATGGAGAAATATCAGTGCCAAGATTAACAAACGATGTACCAAACAATAAATACAAAGAATTAATAGAAAATATGGCTAATATAAAAAGTAATATTTTAGAGGAAATGTCAGAAATTAAATATGTTCCAAATGAATATGATAAAGATCGTTTTTTAATATATATGGATGATGGAAATAGCGTATATCTAACACTAACAAAATTTGAAATGATAAACTACTATAATAGAGTTTTACCACAACTAGAAAATAGAAAAGGAATACTCTATCTTGATAGCGGTAACCACTTTAAAATAATGGAATAATATTTAATTTACAATAGGATTAACTGTATCTAATAATCTAATATTTTAATATATAAGTTAAAAAATTAGACTTTTTTTTTGAAGTCTTTTATAGTATAATCAAATTATAATGAGAGGAGAATACAAATGGGGAAAATATATACTGGTATTGATATTGGCACTAATAGTATAAAAATAGTAGTTGCTGAAAAAATAAATGACAAATTTAAAGTGCTGGCTGCAGAAGAAGTTAAATCAGAAGGTATCAAAAGAAGTGTTATAACAGATATAAAAAAAGTAGCAACATCAGTTTCTAAAGCAATTCAAGAAATAGAAAAAATACTAGGTATAAAATTAAAAAAAATAGTAGTATGTATTCCATCTCAAGATAGTCTTTTTGATATAGTAAGCTCTAAAATAAACGTTCAAAATGAATTATGTATAACAGGAGAAGACATTAATAATTTATTAAAGGATGCAATAGGGGAAAAAATAAAAACAGGATATGAACTTGTAAGTGCAATGCCTATAAATTTTAAATTAGATGATAATAAATTAGTAAAAGATCCTAAAGGCTTATCCTCAAAAACAATAGAGGCTAGAATAGTAATAACAGAAGTCCCAAGAAAAAATTTATATAATTTATTAAATGTTTTAGAAATTTGTGGATTAGAAGTAATAGATATAACTTTAAAAACCATAGCTGACTACTTTGAAGTTAAAAATAAAAGATTAGATAGTGAAGTAGGGGCAATAATAAATATTGGAGAAGATACAACTAACGTATCAATATATAATAAAGGAATAATGATAAAAAATAGTATTATAAACGTTGGTAGTTATTATGTTGATCATGACTTTACGTATATCTATAAAATAGATTTAGCACAATCTAGAAAATTAAAGGAAACTTTTGCACTAGCATCAACTAGATATGCTGATAAATATGACGATATTACAGTTGATAATGAAGTTGGAGAAAAACAAACAATTAATCAGCTAGAGATAACTCAAATAGCAGAGGCTAGAATTGCAGAAATACTAAAAATAGCGAAAAAAGAAATAAAAACCTTAACAAATAGGCAAATTAGTTATATAATCATATTAGGTGGGCTAAGCGAAATGACAGGATTTCAGTATATAGCTGAAAATATCTTAGGTGAAAAAGCAACTGTATGGAATAGCACCACTATAGGTATTAGACACAATAAATATACCAGTGCTCTAGGTATTATAAAATATTTTGATGATAAATTAACATTACGTGATAGAAATATTGAGATGTTTGATACCGAAGATATTAATAAGCTAATTTCTATAAATAAAAAAGAAAAAGATAATGCTATCATAAACAAAATGTTTGGGCAATTTCTTGGTAATTAAGGAGGATAAGGTATGTTAGGCGGATTAGAAATGGACCAATTAGCAAAAATAAAAGTTATAGGTTTAGGTGGCGGCGGAGGAAATGCTGTCAATAGAATGGTTGAATCTGGAGTAAAAGGTGTAGAATTTATTGTTGCTAATACTGATCTACAGGTATTAAATAATTCTAAAGCTGATGTTAAAATCCAAATTGGTGCTAGTTTAACTGATGGATTAGGTGCAGGAGCAAAACCAGAAATAGGTAAAGAGGCTGCTGTAGAATCAAAAAAAGAATTAGAAGATGCTCTAACAGGAGCAGATATGGTTTTTATCACTTGTGGAATGGGTGGAGGAACAGGAACAGGTGCTGCTCCTGTTGTTGCTGAAATAGCTCAAGCACTAGGAACTTTAACCGTAGCAATCGTTACAAAACCATTCTCATTTGAAGGTAGAAGAAGAATGGAAAATGCTTTAAAAGGTATTGAAGAGTTAAGAAAACACGTTGATACTTTAATTGTAATTCCAAATGATAAATTAAGAGAAATAATTGATAAATCAACACCAATGCTAGAAGCATTCAAAGAAGTTGATAATGTTCTACGTCGAGGAGTTCAATCAATTTCAGATTTAATCGCTGTAGTAGGACTTGTAAACCTAGACTTTGCAGATATTAAATCGATTATGAAAGATTCAGGAAATGCTGTTATTGGTATTGGTATTGGTATGGGAGAAGATAGAGCACTAGAGGCAGCAAAAGAAGCCGTATCTAGTCCATTGCTAGAAAATAGTATAGATGGAGCAACAGATGCCATTATTAATATCACCGGAGGAGTTAACCTAACATTATTCGAGGCAGAACAAGCTGCAGAAGTTGTTAGAGCAGCTTCAAAAACTGATATTGATACAATATTTGGTGCAGTTATTAATGAAAACTTAACAGATGAGGTAATCGTAACAGTAATTGCAACTGGTTTTGATAAAAGAGCAAAACAAAAAATAGCGGAAATGGAACAAACAAGAAAATCACAAGAAATATTACAATCACAAGTAGAAAATGTATTGCCACGTAGAAGAAGTGAAGAAATAAAACGTGAAATACCAATTAATCAAAATACAACAACAGACGACGATGATGATGGATTTGAGTTACCACCATTCTTACAAAATAAAATTTTCTAATATATTATAAATTAATTAATGTAAAGCAAATGACTAATTTGCTTTTTTTATTTAAATAAAATATTAATACGTGATATAATCTAACTATAGTGAGGTGTCTTAAATAATGGCAAAACAAAAGAAAAAGAAGGTTACAAAAAAAGAATTTGAACATAGTGCCGAATTATATGGTATTTTGTGTATTTTAATATCTATACTTGGTATTGGAGAATATGGCCCAGTAGGCAGAGTTATTGCATCATTTGCTCTATTTCTAGTAGGAAGCTTATACATGGTATTATTAGCCGTTTTATTCTTAATTGGAGCATACCTAATTGTAAAAAGAGAATACCCAGATTTCTTCACCTCAAAGTTACTGGGAACATATATTGCCGTTTTGGGACTATTAATATTAATGCATAAAGACTTTGTTATTCAAAATGATGGAAATATGATTGCCATATTTAAAGAAACAATTAATCAGTTAGTTGCAGGATTTAATAGTATCATGAATAAAGGTAGTCTAAGTGATGTGTTCTCTGTTGGAGGAGGAGTAATAGGTGGAGTCTTTGCTATTATCTTTGATAAATTATTTTCATGTACTGGAATGGAGATAGTTGCATGGACAATGGTTGTATTAGGAATATTACTATTTACAGGATTCTCTATTTTAGACTTCGTTCAAGAAAAATATGCTGAAGAAAGAAAACATCATATAGAAAGAAAAGAAGAAAGAAAACAAGAAAAATTACAAAAGAAAAAAGATCTAGAAGAAAAATCATCACCTGTTATTATAAGTGATGGAAATGAAGAAGAAGAAATTAAGGATAATAAAAAGGTTATAAGTAGTATTTCAGAATTAACAAATCAGCCTGCAAAAGAAGTGGAAGAAGAAAAAAATCCAGAACAATCTTCCCAAGTGGTCACAGTAACTCCTTCTATTCAAAAAAACAAAACTTATATTTTACCACCACTTGACTTACTAGATAAACCAAAGAAAAAAAATAAATCGACTGACAACAGTGTTATTGAAAAAAATATTACAACATTAGAACAAGTATTAAAAGACTTTAAAATTAATGGTAAAGTAGTAGAAGTACACGTTGGTCCAACAGTAGTACAATATGAACTTGAAATTGCCAGTGGAACAAGAGTAAATAAAATTACAAGTATAAACAGAGAAATATCTTTAGCACTGGCTAAAAAAGATGTTCGTATAGAAGCACCTATTCCGGGCAAAAATACTGTTGGAATAGAATTTGCAAACGACACACCATCACCAGTAAGTTTTTATGAAATAATAAGCAGTAAACAAATGTTAAATGCTATGGATAAAAAATTAATGGTACCACTTGGAAAAAGTATTATGGGTGACATAGGTGTTTGTGAAATAAATAAAATGCCCCATTTACTAATCGCAGGAACAACAGGATCTGGTAAATCTGTATGTGTAAATGGAATAATTTGTTCAATTTTAATGAGAGCCAAACCAGATGAAGTAAAGCTTGTTATGGTTGATCCTAAAGTTGTAGAGCTTTCAGTTTATAATGGAGTACCTCATTTATTAAGACCAGTTGTAACTGATCCAAAACAAGCATCAATCGCTCTTGCTAAAATGGTTGCAGAAATGGAGAGAAGATATCAAGTATTTAGTGAATCTCAAACAAAAAATATTGAAGGCTATAATTCGTATATAGAAAAACAGAATCAATCAATTCTTGATCCTGATGCCAAAAAAGAAAAAATGCCATATATTGTAATTATAATAGATGAGTTAGCAGACTTAATGATGGTTGCAGCAAAAGAAGTAGAAGATTCTATTTTAAGAATAACTCAAAAGGCCCGTGCTGCAGGTATGCATTTAATAGTTGCAACTCAAAGACCATCTACAGAAGTAATTACAGGGTTAATAAAAGCAAACATTCCATCAAGAATAGCCTTTTCCGTAGGTTCAGGAATCGATTCCAGAACGATACTTGATCAAACAGGAGCAGAAAACTTATTAGGTAAAGGAGATATGTTATTCTTACCAATAGGAATGAATTCACCACTTCGTATTCAAGGTTCATTTATAACAGATGATGAAATAAAAAGAATAATTGATTATACAGTATCACAACAAAAAGCACAATATGATGACAATATGATGAATTTAGATATACCAAGTAATAGTAAAAGTCAATCTCAAATAGAAGATATGAATCAACAAGAAGAATATGACGATCCATTATACAATGAAATTGTAGACTTTGTTGTAACAAGTGGCAAAGCCAGCGCTTCACTATTACAAAGAAGATTTAAATTAGGTTATAATAGAGCAGCTCGTATTGTTGATTTATTAGAAGAAAGAGGAATAATTGGACCACCTAATGGATCTAAACCAAGAGAAGTTTTAGTAAAATTAGAATCCCAAGAAGAAAAATCAGAATAAATAATAGAGTAAGTAATTTACTCTTTATTTTTGTAAAAAAGTTTATTATATTGCTATAGTTTATTAATTAAAATTCTGGTATAATAAAATTGAATTTACTATAATATAAATTAAAAATAAGCACATACTAAAACGGAGGGATAAAATGGAATATATAAAAAAGAATTTAGGTTCATATAATTTACATTTAATAAAAAATACAAACTTCAAATCCATAATGGTAAAAGTGTATTTTAGAGAACCAATAAAAAAAGAAAATATTACAATTCATAATTTTTTAACTACAATGCTTACTTTTTCATCAAAAAAGTATCCAACAAGAAGAGAATTAATATTAAAAACTCAAGACTTATATTCTTGTAGTCTATCAAGCAGTGATTCAAGATTAGGAAATTATATTAATACAAGTTTTAAATTAACAGTTTTAAAAGATGAATATACCGAAGAAAATAACCTAGAAAAGGCCATAGAATTTTTAAGTGAAATAATTTATAATCCAAATGTTACAGATAATAAATTCGACGAAGCATCATTTAATATAGTTATGAATCAAGGCTGTCTTGCTCTAAGTAGTATTAAGGAAAATCCATCAAGCTACAGTATTATCCGCATGTTGGAAAATATGGATAGTAATTCACCAATCTCATATAGATCATTTGGATACTTAGAAGATTTAAAAGATATAAATAGTTCTAATCTATATACATACTACAAACAAATGATAAAAGAAGATGACATGGATATTTTCGTAATAGGAGATATAGATTTTGAACAAATGGATTTAATTATTAGAAAATACTTTAAGCAAAAAACATTTAAAAAGGTAAAAGGTAATTATCTAATACCAGCAAAAAAAGCTCCATTAAAAAAGAGAATAATAACAGAAGAAAATGAAAGTAATCAATCAAAATTAGCCATAGGATGTAGAACATACAATTTAACTGATTACGAAAGAAATTATCCTTTAACACTATATAATATCATTTTAGGAGGAGGAGCAGACTCTAAATTATTTACAGAAGTAAGAGAGAAAAATTCATTATGCTATTATATCGGTTCAACAGCAAATAAATTAGATAATATCCTCTTAATAAGAGCAGGAATATCAAATACAAATTTTAAGCAATCAATAAAACTAATTGAAAAACAAATGAATGAAATAGCTAAAGGTAATTTTACTGAGGAAGATATAGAAAATGCTAAGGAATTATATCAAACTGCAATAGATGAAATAGAAGGTAGCGAATCAGAAATTATCGCATCTTATTATATGATAGAATTATTAGGCGTTGACACTATAGAAACAAAAGCCAAAAAAATGAAAGAGGTAACTAAAAAAGAAATTATTAAGGTAGCAAAAAAAGTTAAAATAGATACAGTATATATGTTAGAGGGGGTATTAAAATAATGAAAAAAATTAACTTCTCAAAAGAATTAGAATTAGAAGGATATTACGAAAAATTAGAAAATGGCTTAGAAGTATATTTAATTCCAATGGAAAAAAAAGATAAATATTTCTTAACCTATGCAACAAGATTTGGCTCAACTACAACTACTTTTACCCCGGGCGACTCTAAAAAAGAAGTAACAGTTCCAGATGGAATAGCACATTTTCTAGAGCATAAAATGTTTGAACAAAAAGATGGAATAGATCCTTTTACCTTTTTCTCAAAAAGCGGTACAGATGCTAATGCTTCAACTAATTACGATGGTACAAGATATATTGCATCAGGAACAAAAAACTTTGAAGAAAATCTTCGTTATTTAATTAATTATGTTAATAATCCATATTTTACAGATGAAAATGTCGAAAAAGAAAAACCAATTATTGCTCAAGAAATAAATATGTATAAAGATGAAGCCGAATGTGCAATCGAAAATACTCTAAGATTAAATACCTATCACAAAGATAATCATAGAGTAGATATTGCAGGAGAAGTAAAAGATATCGAAAAAATAACAAAAGAAGATTTATATTTATGTTATGATAATTTTTATCAACCTCGTAATATGTTTTTATTAGTAGTAGGTAACTTTGATCTTAATACAGCTAAAAAAATAGTAGACGAAGAATTAAGAACATTAAAAAATAAAACAGAAACAATTCCAACCGTTAAAGAAATAAAAGAACTACCATCAGTTAGAAAAAAAGAAGAAACTGTACCATTTAATATTTCAATTCCAAAAATTATGATATCAATAAAAACTCCAATTAATAATTTTAAAATAGAGGATAAATTAAAACTAAGCTTATACCTATATATTATAAATAACATTAACTTTGGAAATGCTTCCTTATTTAAAGAAAAAATGACTAATAATAATTTAATAACTAAATTTTATACAGATTCAGAATATGTCAATAATTATGAAATAATCTATTTATATGCAGAAACAACAAAACCAAAAGAATTGTTAAAAGAGATATATCATAAATTAGATGATTTAACAGTAACAGAAGAAGAATTAACAAGATTAAAAAAGGTTTTAATCGCGCAAGAAATAAAACAAGCTGATTATGTAGATGGCGTAACTGCCAGTATTACTCATGATTTAATAAAATATAATAAGTTAGTAGAAAATCCAATAGAAATATATAAAAGTTTAAATATAGATGAACTAAATAAAATATTAAAAGGAATAAATTATAAAAATAGAGCAGTAGTAACTTATGTTCCAAAAAATATGCCAAAATTTCAAGAGAGTTAATTAAAAAAAGAACATTTATAGCGATTGTTCTTTTTTATTATTCATGGTAAACTTATAATAATGAGGTGATCTAAAAATGGAAAACGGATTAAGAACAGAGGAGTTTGGAAAGAAAAAGAATACTACTAAAATAATGATAATATTACTCCTTCTAATAGTAATAATAACCATAGCATTATGTACATATTACTATATAACAAATAAGAAAAAAGAAGAGGCAAAGAAAAAAACAATAGAAATAACATCACTAAATGAAGAACTTCAAGATATATATGGTTTTGCTATTTCAAATAATTATATAGTAGCTTTAAAAAATAATGGAAGTATGATTAAAATTTATAATTTACTTCAAGGAACAGGAAATTTAGGAAATTTTACATACTACACATATTATAATGATAAATTATATTTATTATTTGAGGATAATAATTTATACACCATTTCCTTAACAGATGGTAATAAAGTTTATGAACTAACTAAAAATCTAACCTTAGAAAATTTACAATGTAGTTCAAATAACATAGGAAAAACCAGTGATTTAGCCTTCAGTGGTAAAACAATTTATTTTAATACATCATCATGTGGAATTAGTAGACTAAGTTATGATGCAAAAACAAAAAAAGCTAAAATGGATGTTTTAAAAACATATAATAATGTAGGAGTTGATTTTGAACTTTCTCCTTTAACTAAGTCATTATATGTAAAAGCAGATAACACCATTTCTAAATTTGATAATACAACAGGAGAAATAACTACAATCGCCAATAATATTAATACAACAAAACCATTAGTATTAAAATCAAATTTATTAGTATATAATAATAACAAAGAATTTTATGCTTATAATATAAAAACAAACAATTTAAGTAAAATAATAGATAATGCTGAAGAGTTATTAATATATAAAAATTCATTTATTTATAGAAGTAATGATACGATATATTTAATGACTCCAAATAAAACATCAGAAATATATAAAGTACATTATAATAATTTAACTAATATGCAGTTAATTGGTAAAAATACCTTACAAATAGTAGATACAGATACAACAGATGAAACAAAAAAGAGAATAATTAATATTGATCTTTCTAATAAAAAATACTCAACAACACAAAATGAAAATGAATATACTAACATAGTAGAATATACTAAAAAGACTAGTAGTACTAATACTACTAATCAAAAAAGTAATAGTAAATAAAAAACATCTTTTCAAATAGATGTTTTTTTTATTGATACATTTCTTGTTTTAACAAATCTAAATTATCATTCATTAATGATACATAATCTTTTTTCTCTTCTCTTTCTTTATCAGTAAGATTATCAATTTTATGAAGTTTAACTTCCTTTAAATCACTATATTGCTCTAATAATTTTTTACTGTTATTACTTAATGTATCACCTTTAAAATTATAAATATAACTAATTGAACCGTTCTTTATCAAATCTTTAACAGTATCTATTGTTTTTTGACTTGCTTTATCATCAATACAGATAACATTAATACCAAATTTTTCTAAATACATCAAACTTTCTTCATTAACAACAATCGTTTTATCTTTAGTATCTTGAACTGCTACTCTATAGTCAGCATCAAGTTCAGATAATTTAACCTTTAATTGTTCATAAGCATCATCAATTTCTTTTTGTAAATAAGTACTAGTAACATATTCATCAAGTCCTAATTGTACGTTCTTAGCCATCATAAGTAGGGAAGAAGGGTTAAGCCATAATTCTTCAGGACTATAATCTTCCTCTAAAACATAAGCAGTATCTATAATTCTAAGATTGCTATTTAAATCTAATAAATCAACTGCTAGCTTTCGTTCTTTATCTATTAAACCATTGTATATAAATAAACCTTTACTACTAAAATCATTCTTCTGTTTCTTAGTAATTTTATAACTGTTAGTTGAAACACCATCAGGATAAATAGATTCTATATTAGCATGTTTTCCATATAACTTAGAAGTAATATACTCATTAGCATAATTAGTAACAATAATATCAATATCCTCCATATCATCTTGTTTACAACCTGTACATAAAAAGACCGTCATAATAACTAATAATATAATAAATTTCTTTTTCATTTCTTAATCTCCTTTTTTATTGGAACAGGATCATATCCAAAACCACCCAAAGGATTACATTTTAATATTCTTCTAATACCTAAAAAACTACCTTTAATTGCTCCATAATTTTCAATAGCAATCTTCGTATATTCAGAACAAGTAGGATTAAAATGGCAATTTTGATGAAATCTACCCGGTGTTTTTTGATAAAGATTAATAAGAAAAATTAAAATCCTTTTCATAAATATCCTCCAATAATATTTTACTAAAAAAAGATGTTACTTTCAAGTATATATAAAATCAAAATAAGTAAAAAACAGAGCATTTACTAATTTAAAAAAATAGTCTATAATGTAATAGGTGATGAAGAGTGGACGAGTTATTTAAAAATTTAAATATTAAACCAAAAGACCTAACACTTTATGAAAGAGCTTTTTCTCATTCTAGTTATGCCAACGAACATGCAAAAAAGCAAGATTATGAAAGATTAGAATTTTTAGGAGATGCTATTGTTGATTTAGTAGTAGCGGATTATTTGTATGAAAACTATACTGAAGATGAAGGTGAAATGACAAAAGTAAGAGCAAGCTATGTATGTGAAAATGCCTTATATGAATATTCTATGGCATTAGGACTAAATAAATATATTAAAGTAGGACATGGAGAACAAGAAAAGGAAGATATTCTAAAAAAAGCTATAATAGCTGATATTTTTGAGGCTCTAACAGCTGCTATTTATTTAGACTTAGGCTTTGCAACTGCAAGACGCGTAGTTTTAAATATAATTGTACCCTATATAAAAAATAATGTTACATTTTTTAGTGATTATAAATCAGCATTACAAGAAGCAGTTCAAACAGATAAAAAAAGTGTTGAGTATGAATTAATAAAAGAAGAAGGACCATCACATAAAAGAAAATTTACAGTAGAAGTAAAAATAAATGATATTATTTACGGAACAGGTATCGCTGGTAGTAAAAAAGAAGCAGAGCAAAATGCTGCTAAAATGGCTTTGGAAAAACTTGCAATATAAATATAAAGGAGTTAGTTATGAAAAAAGAAAAATCCTGTGGTAATATTGTATTCAAAAAAGAAAATGACATTTTAAAAGTTTTACTTGTTCATCATAATTTAGGTCATTATGGTATGCCAAAGGGACATGTTGAATTAAACGAAACCGAAGAAGAAACTGCTTTAAGAGAAGTATTTGAAGAAACAGGCATATCTTCATATATAATAGATGGCTTTAGAGAAATGATTACATATAGTCCCAAAGAGAATGTTATTAAAGATGTAATTTTCTTTGTTGGAGAGGCAACTGATGATAAAATAACTCCACAAATAAGTGAAGTAAGTGAAGCTTTCTTTACTGAAACTGATAAAGCAGTAGAGCTACTAACTCATAAAAATGAAAAGAAAGTCTTAGAAAAGGCCATAGAATTTTACAAAGGCTTAGAAAGATAATTTGAAAAATAATTATTTTTTTGATATAATGTAGAAGCTTGTTAACTTAATTAGCTAAAGAAAGGAGAAATTATGAGCAAAATAAAAATATTTGGTTTAGGCGGACTAAATGAAAACGGTAAAAATATGTATATCGTTGAAGTTGATAAAAAAATATTCGTTTTTGACGCCGGACTAAAATATGATAATGATATCAAATTAGGAATTGACTACATTATCCCTAATTATGATTATTTAATAGAACATAAAAAAAATGTAGTAGGAATTTTCTTAACACATGGACATGAAAGTCACATCGGAGCAGTACCAGAAATATTAAAGGTATTACCAAATATTCCAATCTATGGTACAAAACTAACATTAGAAATTTTAAAAAATGATTTAGATCAACAAACATTAAACAAGGCTAAATTAATTGAATTAAAACCACATGTAAAAATAAACTTTGGAAGATTATCAATTTTTCCAATTAGTGTAACACATTCAATACCAGATGCTGTATTATATGTTTTATATACTCATGATGGTGCAATCGTCTACACAGGTGATTATGTCTTTGATTCAACTGTTCCAAGTATCTATCAAACAGATATTGGAAAATTAGCTTATGTTGGAAAACAAGGTGTATTATGTTTACTTAGTGAATCATTATATGCTGAAAGACCGGGGCATACAAGTCCAAATAATAGAGTATCATCATTTATAAAAGAAGTATTGAAAAAAAGTGAAGATAGAATTATAGCAACTATCTTTCCAGCCCATTTTTATAGAATTCAAGAAATATTTAATGAAGTAGAAAAAACAAATAGACAAATTGTAATCATGGGAAAAAAATTACAACAAACTATTTTTAATGCAATCGATGGAGGATACTTAAATGTATCAAAAAATAAAATAGGAAATTTATCAAATATAAATGATAAGAATGCAATTATCTTGATATCAGATGAAAAAGAAAAACCTTTTGCAAATTTAGAAAGAATTATCAAAGGATATGATAAATATATAACAATAAAGGAAAGCGATACAATTTTCATAACAGAACCAAGTTATGATGGAATCGAAAAAAGAACTGCCGAAATAATGGATGAAGTTGCAATGTTAGGCGCAGATGCTGTGTCATTATCAAGTAAAAAACATTTACTTCATCATGCTTCAAGAGAAGATTTAATGTTAATGATAAATTTAATGAATCCAAAATATTATTTCCCAGTTAAGGGAGAATATAGATATTTATATGCTAATGCAAAAGTAGCTGAAGATGTAGGAATTTCTAAAGATAATATAATTCTAAAACAAAATGGTGATGTTGCAGAATTTATAAATGGTGAATTAAATAAAGAACAATTCGTCCATATTAAAACAGATGAAATTTTAATAGATGGTACTAGTGGTGAAGATGTTGGAAATCTTGTTTTAAAAGATCGTGAGATGTTAGGTGAAAATGGTATTGTAATAGTAAGTTGTACCCTAGATAAATTAACCAAAAAGATAATTGGAGGACCAGAAATACTTACAAGAGGTTTTATATATGTAAAAGATAATCAAACACTTCTAGAAGAAACAAAATCATTTTCAGAAGAAATAATAGAAGAAAATATAGAAACAAATGCAACTAGAGTAGATTATTCTAGAATAAAAAATGAAGTACGCGACAAGCTAGGAAAATTCTTCTATGAAAAAACAGAATCAAAACCTATGATTATAACAGTAATCCAAGAGGTTTAATTTAAGAAGACTATAAATTATTTATAGTTTTTTTTGTAAATAAAAATCTTGTTTTTATTAAGAGTTCTTGTTAAAATTTAAATAGTGGTGATAATATGAAAGTTTTATTATATGCAGAAGCATTAAAAACGATTGGAAAAAGTGGTCTAGGAAAGGCAATAAAACATCAACAGAAAGCTTTAGATTATATGAAAATACCATATACAACTAATGAACTTGACGACTATGATATTTTACATATAAATACTTACTTTCTAAAATCTTATCTTTTAGCAAAAAAAGCTAAAAAAGAGGGCAAAAAGGTAGTTTATCATGCTCACTCAACAGAAGAAGATTATAAAAACGGTTTTATTTTATCACAGAAAACTTCTAAACAATTTAAAAAATGGTTAATTAAATGTTATTCACTTGGAGATGTAATTATAACTCCTACACCATACTCAAAAAAAATATTAGAAGGTTATGAAGGATTAGAAAACAAGAAAATATTTGCAATTTCTAATGGCATAGAAATGGACTTTTTTAAACCAAATAAATCATACCGAAAAAGTTTTAGACAAAGATACGGTTATTCTGATAGTGATAAAATAATCGTAGGTATAGGCCTATATATAAGAAGAAAGGGAATAGTAGACTTTGTAGAAATTGCTAAAAGAATGTCAGAATATAAATTTATATGGTTCGGGGCAAGTCCTTTATCTGCAGCAACAGAAGATGTAAAAAAAGCAGTTCATACTAAACTACCAAATTTGAAATTTGCAGGATATGTTGAACAAGAATACATAAGAGAAGCTCTCGGAGGATGTGATTTATATTTATTTCCAACCCTAGAAGAAACAGAAGGAATTCCAATAATAGAAGCCCAAGCCATGAAATGTGATGCCATTATAAGAGATATACCAATATTTGATAATTGGTTAGAAGATGGTAAAAATGTATATAAAGCAAAAGATATAGAGGAATTTATTACCAAAATAAAAAAAATATTAGAAAAAGAGTTACCATCAGTTACAGAAGAAGGCTATAAATTAGCCAAACAAAGAGATATAAAAATGGTAGGAAAACAATTAAAAGAAGTATATGAAGAGGTATTAGATAATAAAAAAGAATCTTAAAAAGGATTCTTTTTTATTGAAATCTGTAATTATATTTATGATTATTACTATCACACGAAATATTAAAAATAATTCCAACCATTAACATATAAGAAAGCAAACTACTTCCACCATAACTAATAAATGGAAGTGTAATACCCGTAATAGGTAACAATCCAATAGTCATACCAATATTTTGAACTTGTTGAAAAACTAAACATCCAATAATTCCAACTAAAATATATTTATCAGTTATTAATATTTTCTTTCCGATTAAACGAATTAACTTAATATCAAAGAATAGGATTAAACTAACAAGCAAAACTGCTCCAACAAAACCAAAGTTAGAAGCAAAAACAGCAAATATAAAATCTGTACCAGACTCAGGAAAATAAATAGGAGTTTTATTATAACCATGTCCAAAAAGCCCAGCTGAACCTATAGCGGCTAAAGCATTTTCAAGTTGAAGACCAGAACCACTTTGCCAATTAAAAATTCTTTCAAATCTATAAAATAAATTAGTACCAAAAAGATTAATGAAAAGTTCACTGTTTAAAAAATAAATACCCATGATACTACTTAATAATAAAACAGCTAATATACCACAAATAACAAACCATCTCATTCTAATACCAGATGTAAACATCATACAAAAATATATTACTAAGTACATAATAACAGCACCAGTATCAGGTTGTAAAAATGTAAGAGTAGATGGAATTAGAACAATAATTAAAGTTTTAAAGATAAATAATGCTTCATCCTTTATAGTTGCTTCATCATACTGAATTCTAAAATTATTAATCATAACACTAAGTACTAACATAAGTACAATTTTCATAAACTCACTAGGTTGAAAATTACCAACTCCGGGTATTGTAAACCAACATTTACTATTATTAATAGGAGTTCCAAAAAATAACAACAACAATAGTAATACACAAAAAATAACATATAATACAAAAGCATGTCTATATAAATATTCATTTTTAAAATGCATAATAATCAAAGTCAAAATTGCACCAATAAAATACCAGATAACCTGTTTTGCAACTAAATTTCCCATACTACTAGAAATGTATGTAGAAGCACTATTAATAGTAAAAATACTAATAATTGCAAATATAATAATAGTAATTAATATACTAATATCAATTTTATTTTTATTTTTTATCATAAAACATCTCCATTCTTTAAATATTATACCAAATATTAGCAATTTTTATTTATTTAATTCATAAAATATTTTGAGGTGGACCATATGAAAAATTTACCAAAAATATATAAACAAAAAATAAATAAGAAATTTACTAATAACAGTACCGTATATTATTCTACAACACAATACCAAGAAAAAGAACCAGAAATAGAGGATATTTCTAAATTTTTAGATGATTTACTAAAAGAAGATGGTTATATATTCAATAAACCATTAACTATTAAAACAAAAGATAAAACATATAATACTGCAATAGTACAAAAAAAAGAAGATAAGATTTATACTTTAAGTGATGAAATAATAAGAATTAAAGATATTATTTCAATTAAAAAAAATAATTAAACACAAAATTAATTATTTTTTTATGTTTTAAAGACTATAATTTACTAAAAAAATGTATTTATCTAAATTATTTAATTATAAAGTACAGTATGATATACTTAAAATATATTTAAAAGAAAGGAATAAATATGCTTGAATTAAGAAATATAAATAAAAGTTATAAAACAGGAAATTTTGTACAATATGCCTTAAAAAATATTAATATTAAGTTTAGAACAAATGAATTTGTTGCAATTTTAGGACCAAGTGGTAGCGGAAAAACATCACTTTTAAATGTTATAGGTGGTCTAGATAGATATGATAGTGGAGATTTATTAATTAATAATAAAAGTACCAAGAAATTCAAAGATAATAATTGGGATTTCTATCGTAATAACTGTGTGGGATTTATTTTTCAATCATATAATTTAATAAGTCATATAAACGTTTTAGAAAACGTAGAAATGAGTACTATATTAAGTGGATATAGCAAGAAAAAAAGAAGAAAAAAAGCCAAAGAGGCCTTGGAAAAAGTTGGACTTGGAGATCATATTTATAAAAAACCAAATCAATTATCTGGAGGCCAGATGCAAAGGGTAGCCATTGCTAGAAGTTTAGTTAATGATCCGGATATTATTTTGGCAGATGAACCAACGGGAGCCCTTGACTCGAAAACAAGTAAGCAAATAATGGATCTAATAAAAGAAATTGCTAAAGACAAACTTGTGATAATGGTTACCCATAATCCAGATTTAGCAAATGAATATGCAACAAGAATAATAAATTTTCAAGATGGAGAGATTTTAAATGATTCAAATCCTATAAAAGATACTAATGAAAATAATGATAAATTTAAAATAAAGAAAACATCTATGAGCTATAAAAGTGCTATTAATTTATCATTCAATAATTTAAAGACAAAAAAAGGAAGAACATTCATAACTTCCTTCGCTTCATCAATAGGTATCATAGGAATAGCATTAATTCTTTCCTTATCAAATGGATTTAAAATAAAAATAGATGAATTTGAAAAGTCCACACTATCTCAGGCACCAATAATAATATCAGAACAAGCAATTACCTCATCAAATTTTAAACAAACTGATGATAATTTAACAGAATACTCAAATAAAAAACAAATTTATGCTTTAAAAACCATTCAAGATACAACTCATATAAATAAATTAACAAATGATTATATTAAATATATTCAAAATATAGATCCAACCTTAATTGGTGGTATCAGTATGAGTAGAACTACAAACCTAAACTTACTAACAAAAATATCTGGCAAAATAAAACCAATTTCATCTAATAATATTTTTTCTGCAATGCCAAACTCATTAGATGGAAAAACATCCACTATTATGAAAAATAATTTTGAATCTATCTATGGAAAAATAACTAACAAAAAGGAAGATATATATCTACTAGTAGATTCTAAAAACAGAATAAATAATGATGTACTAGAAGCATTAGGATATAAAGATGAAAAAATAAACTTTAAGGATATTGTTGGAAAAGAATTTAAAATAGTTCAAAACAATGATTACTACAAAAAAATAGGAACAAATTATATTCAAAATAATGATTATGATAGCCTATATAATAACAAAAATAATTTAACAATAAAAATAGCTGGTATCATAAGAGGTAAAAAGAATAGTGACTTTGCTAAACTTAGTGGAACTGGCATAATATACAATAATGAACTTTTAAATTTTATTATAAATAACAATAAAAACTCTGATATTGTTAATGATCAACAGGAAGCTGATTATAATGTTTTAACATCAGAACCATTTGATTATCAAACAGAAGAGAAAAAAGAACAGACATTATCATATTTAGGAGCAGATACAACACCATACATTGTTCAAATATATCCTAAAGATTTTAAGGCTAAAGATAAACTTTTAAATTATTTAGATAAATATAATAAAAATAAATCAGAAGAAGAGCAAATCCTTTATACAGATCAAGCTAAGTTAATTACAGATTTATCAGGTAACATTATGGATGCAATAACAATCGTTTTAATAGCCTTTTCATCTATTTCATTAATTGTATCAAGTATTATGGTAGGTATTATTACTTATACTTCGGTCTTAGAAAGAACAAAAGAAATAGGTATTTTACGTGCATTAGGAGCTAGAAAAAAAGATATTAGACGAGTATTTAATGCTGAGGTATTAATAATTGGATTTACTAGTGGTTTATTAGGAATAATAATAGCAAGAATTTTAATAATACCAACTAACAAAATTATTGAACAACTATCAGGATTATCAGGGGTAGCAAAACTTAATCCAATACATGCACTTATTTTAATATTAATAAGTGTTACTCTAACATTAATAGGTGGAATGATCCCAGCTCGTATAGCATCGAAAAAAGATCCTGTAATAGCACTTAGAAGTGAATAAAAATCCAAAAGAAAAAGTAGTTTTGCTACTTTTCTTTTTAGTTTATATAATTAGTTAGCATAAATCAACAAATACATCAGGATGACACTGTAATGCACTAACACAGTTTAAATCAATAGTGAAAAACTGTCTAGTAGCTGTATAAGTATCATCACCATTATCAATTAATATTCTGCAAGTACAGCAGCAATTATCAACTTTTTCTGCTCTAAATACTGTTGAAGTAGCAGTTGTCTCATTAATCGTATATTGTATATTCCAAAGTTCACCAGATTGACAATTATAAAAACTCAAAGGTCTAGTATTATAGCATTCACAACTTAAAGTAGGACCCAAGAAAGGTTTGTCACATCCTTCACTACAGCAAGTATCAGCATCCATATTTTGAAGATTTACAATTTCTCGTATTAATTCAGACAAACAACAACTTCTATCAGCATTATTTTCATTTCCACAGCACATATTTAATTCCTCCTTAACAAATATTTTCTAAAGCAAGATCACTTAAGCAAGAAACTACACACATACATTTTAAATTAACAGTAACAAAATTATTAGTAGCCGAATATGTTTGTGTAGTAGTATCAAATGCTAAAATTCTAAGCTTAGCACAGCAATCACATACATGTTCTACCCTAAAAACACTACTAGTATTAGCAGTACCACCAGAAGTATAATTTACTGTAAATAAACTACCATTACATGTATATAAAGTTATTGGTCTAGTGTTATAGCAAGTGTTTATTTGAGTAGGCCCTAAGAATGGTTTATCACACCCCTCACTACAACAAGAGTCAACAGTTGAATTTTTTTGCAGTATTTCAATAACTTTTAGAATTTTAGCAACGCAGCAACTATCATTATTAACCATTATATCCACCTCTTAACTTTCTAGTATAATTTATGTTTATACCCCATTTTTAGTGTAGGTATAATCCTAATAAATAATATGTAAAAATATTAAATAGTTTACAATTAAACTTATTCCTTTAATATATAGTCCAAATAATTAGTTAATATTTTTGTAAGTATCTTGATACTGGCATTAAATTATTATATACTTACTATAATATAATAATTAGGAGGAAGTATGAGAGCGTCAATCAAATGTTCTAGTGGGGGGGGGGGGCACTTTACTAGAACAATAAATATATTTAGAGATACATAACTTTTGTAGTATAGAAAGATATGAAAGGAGTGTATTAAATGAAAAAAATAAAGAAGAAATATATACTTATAATTATAGGAATACTAATAGGATTAGTAATTTCAGTAGGTGGGGTATATGCTGCAGTAACCATTACAGGAAGTAATGTAACATATTCAAATTCTTCCTCAGGTCTAACTTCAACGACAGTACAAGGAGCAATCGATGAATTAAATAATAAAACAGATATAAGGAAAATGTCCAATTTTGTTTCAGTATATAAATATAGCACAGCAACATCAACAAAATGTATCACAGGAGAAGAAGATACATGTGTAAAATCAACTTGCCACAAAACTAAAACAAGTGGAAGTTGTCCCGCGGGAACAATAATAAAATATAAAGTAAATGATGCTACAGTAGTAACATTCCATGTAATGTTTGACAATGGAAGTACCTTAACAATGCAAAGTCAGAAAAATATCTCCTACAACTCGGCATGGTATGGTACTAGTACAAGTGATACTAATACATCAGGCCCCATGTCCTTATTACCATTGTTAGAAAGTATAACTGCAGGCTGGAGTAATGTCAATAATCAAACATATACAATGGGTACAACAGTATTTAAAACAAATGCATACACCGGATGTAGTGACTATAACAGTTGTACAACCAATACTTATACTTTAGCATCAAGAACATCAAAAGCTCGTATGATAACAGTACAAGAAGCAGCTGCCTTAGGATGTTTAGGTATTTCTACGCCAAAATCATGCCCAATCTGGATGTATAATTATTTAAATAACTCAACAAGTTATGGTGGCACAATAAATGATAGTACAGCATCATCTGGTTACTGGACAATGTCCGCTTCTACCAATTCTTTAGTTGGTGCCTTTTTCATATATTATTATGGCCAGTTGCGATATGATAATTATGTTTGCAGAACACTTGGAGCTAGAGCAGTAGTAGTAGTTTCAAAATAAATTTCATACTTGTTGCAAAATTACAAAAAATATGCTATAATATAGCAGTTTTTTGAAAAAAAGAGGGGGAAAAATAATAAGTATGAAAAATAAAGAACTATTTATAGATGGCTACAAACTACCACAACCACTATCAAAGGATGAAACAAACAGACTACTAAAAGAAGTAAGTGAAGGATCAACAACTGCTAGACAATTACTAGCAGTTCATAATATTCGCTTTGTTATAAAAGAAGTATTAAATACATTCGCTACTGTTGAATATGATAAAGATGAATTAGTATCTATAGGAAATATTGGATTGTTAAAGGCTATTGATAATTATGATTTAACAAAAGGAGTTAATTTTCTTACCTATACCGTTAGATGTATCGATAATGAAATATTAATGTTTTTAAGAAAATTAACAAAAGCAAGAAATACAGATAGTTTAGAAAAAGTAATAGGCAATAACGAGGATGGCAGTGAAACAAAATTAAAAGATATATTAAGTACTGATAATGACTTATTAGAAAATAAAGAAAAAATTGAAACCTATAAAGCAATTAGAGAAATAGTAAAAAACTTACCAAAAACAGAAAAAGAAATTATAATGTTATATTTTGGGTTCTATGATGATCAGGTATATACACAAAAGGAAATTGCAGAAGCATTACATCTTTCACAATCATATGTATCAAGAGTTATAAAACGTGCAGTAGAACAAATCGGTATGGAATTACAATCTCGTGAATTTATAGAACTATCTAAAAAGAAAAAGAAACAACCAAAAGGAAAAAATAATGGTATACAATCAATTTATGAATATTTTGAAGAATATACAAAAGAACAAATAAATGATATGTTAGCAAAATTATCATCAGAAGAAATTGAACTAGTTAAATTAAGATATGGTGAAGATCTAGAAAAGCCAGTACGATTAAAATTAAAAGAAGAATACAAAAATAAATTCTATGGTTATTTACTTCCAAGAATGAAAAAAATGTTAGCAAATCCTGATGTGGAATTTAAAAGAGTACATAGAGATCCTAAAAATAAAAAAAATAATTTATCAAGAAAAAAACCAATATCACAAATTTTAGAATTAAATAATAACCAAAACGAGTTTTTAACTAATGAGAAAAATAATCAATATCAATTAGTAAAACATACTAAATAAAGAAACTACTAGCATTCAGTTCCTTTATTTTTATACAAAATACATCATATGATCAAAAAACAATTCTATTTACAACTTTCTAATTATAATATATAATGAATATATCAAATTTATTAATAATGGAAAGGTGACTAGAAATGTTAGAATATATAATAATTGCTTTGATATTAATAATAATTATGTTTGCCATAATTAAAAGTACCAAAAAAGATGTAAATTTAGATTTAAATAAATTAGTAGAATACTTAGGCGGAAAAGATAATATTATTAAAACAGAAACAGAACTTTCTAGATTTAAAGCCACTTTAAAGGATGTATCCAAAGCCAATAAAGATGGAATTCAAAAATTAGGAGCTAAAGGAATTGTTGAAATTGATAATCAGTTGAAAATTATTTTAGGACCGGAATCTAAACAATTAAAGAAGTACATAGACGAGCTAAAATAAGCTCGTTTTATAATCTTTACAAATATTAGTTTTAGTAGTATAATTAACATTCGTCACAAAATGGTGATATGAAAAAAGGTGATTTTATGGAACACGAAAAAAAGAAAGTTAGTATAACCAAAGAAGAAATAGAAATGCTTCTTTTAAAATATAATTCAGCACTAAAAACATTAGAGAATCATTTAAATATTTTGATTAATGATTTTGAATTTAAAAATAGATATATGCCAGTAGAACATGTAAAATCAAGAATAAAAAAATTTGATTCAGCGATTGCAAAACTGTCAAGGAAAAACTATGACATAACAGTAGAAAATATAGAAGCACATGTTCATGATATGGTTGGAGTTAGAATAGTATGTTCATTTCTAGACGATGTATATAAAATAAGAGAACTAGTTAAAAATAGTGATTTTATAACAGTATACGAAGAAAAGGACTATATAAAAAATCCTAAAGAAACAGGATACTCTAGTTATCACTTACTTGTTTATGTCCCTGTTTACTTATCAGATGGAGTAGAGTTAGTAAAAGCAGAAATTCAAATAAGAACAATGGCAATGGATTTCTGGGCTAGTTTGGATCATAAAATTCAATACAAATTTGAAGAAAAAATACCAGAAGATGTAATTGAAGAAATGCATAAATGTTCAGTTGACATCAATAACTTGGACAGTAAAATGTTAAGTTTAAATGAAACAGTCCAAAGTTACTTAAGCGACGAAGAATAATGAGTCTTTTAATAATAAGTGATATTCATGGCTCAGATGATAGTCTAAAAAAACTAACTCAAGAAATGCAAAAAGTTGATAAAATAATAATATTAGGAGATTATTTAAATTACAGTAATGATGAAAATAAAGAACTAATAACTATTTTAAACAATCTAAAAGAAAAAATAATAGGTATAAAAGGTAACTGTGATACAGAATATACTAAGTCTCTTTTAAATTTTAAATTACATAATTATTATTTATTAGAAATAGATGGTTTAACCCTATTTTTGACACATGGAAACATTGATTATAGTTATTTAATAGATGAAAGTTATATTAAAGTATCAGGGCATACTCATGTATACTTATTAAATGAAAATCAAATAAATCCCGGAAGTATTGCCTACCCAAGACTAAATAAGAATAAAACATACATAATATATGAAAATAATACTTTTGAACTATTCGATCTAGATACAAAAGAGAAAATCAAAAAATTAGTAATAGAAAGGAAAAAATAATATGATTTATTTAGATTATAGTGCAACAACTCCTGTAAATAATGAAGTTTTAGATACATTTACAAAAGCAACTATTACCTTTCCGGGCAACCCTAATTCACTCCATAAATTAGGGCTAGAATCAAAAAAATTAATTGATGCCTCTACTAAACAAATAGCAAAATTATTAAATATTCATGAAAATGAAATAATTTATACCTCAGGAGCAACAGAGTCAAACAATACAGCAATAGAAGGAGTTTTGTCTAGATATAGTTCAAGAGGTAAACATATTATTACAACAAAACTAGAACATTCATCTATTTTAGAAACACTAAAATATTTTGAAAAATTAGGTTATAAAGTAAGTTATGTAAAATTAGATGAAAATGGCCAAGTAGATTTAGATGATTTAAAACAATTAATTACAGATGAAACTGTATTAGTAACAATAGCCAGCGTAAATAGTGAAACTGGTGTAAAGCAAGATTTGAATAAAATAAAAAAGGTCTTACTTCCACATAAAAAGATAATTTTTCATTCTGATGTAACCCAAAGTATAGGTAAAGAGAAAATCGATTTATCACCAGTAGATCTAGCCAGTTTTTCAGCCCAAAAATTTTATGGATTAAAAGGAATAGGCTTATTAATAAAAAAAGAACATTTAGAAATCGATCCATTAATAAAAGGAGGAAAATCAACTACCATATATAGAAGTGGTACTCCATCCCCAGCCTTAATAGCATCCATGGCTAAAGCTCTGCGTCTTGCCTTAGATAATATAGATGAAAAATATAGTAAAGTAGAAAACTTAAATAAGTACTTAGTAAGAGAATTACAAAAAATAAAAGAGGTTCATATTAATAGTAACAATTACTCAATACCACACATAATAAATATCAGTATAGAAAAAATAAAACCAGAAACTATGTTACATGCCCTTGAACAAAATAATATATACATATCAACCAAAACTGCCTGTAGTAAAAGTGAAACTATTTCAGAAGCGGTTTATGAGTTAACAAAAAATATGGATTATGCTACTCATTCCTTAAGAATAAGTTTATCATATTTAACTACAAAAGAAGAGTTAGATATATTTATAAAAGTTTTAAAAGATCAAATAATAAAATTAAAGATATTAAGTTAGTACATCACAAAATGTACTTTTTTCTTTATAAATAAAAAAAGTATGTTATAATTAAAATAGGTGAGTAGAATGAATAGAAAAGAATGGAATGATTTTTTTAAAAGTAATAAAGTACTTATCTTATTAATATTATTATCATCAGTAGTATTAGTAGGAAGCAGTTATGCATGGTATACATTAAGCATTACATCAGATAAAACTCATACCTTAACAGCAGGTACTTTATCATTAGAATTAGGAGAACAAGACACTACTATTAACCTTGTAAACGCTGTTCCGCAAACAGATAAGGAAGGTTTAAAAAATGAGGCTTATACATTTACAATTACCAATAATGGTACATTAAGTAGTAACTATGCCGTTTATTTAGATGATGTTGATTTAACTACAGGAAATAGTAGGATGAGTGATTCGGTAATAAAATATAATTTAGTAAAAAATGATGTATCTCTTGGTACCACATATTTAAACTCTTTAACAAATACCAACGGTTCAAGATCATTAGTAACAGGAAATATTGACCCGGGGGTAACAATTACTTTCAAATTATCAATGTGGATTACAGAAGAAGCTACTGTTGATATTTCTGGACAAGAATTTATCGCTAAAATAAGATTAGAAGGAAATCAAGCATTAAAATTATGTAAAAGAGCAACAACACTTCATACAGAAACTTGTGCTCAAACCTCTTCAACACAAGCATGCAGTTCTGATGGATATGTAGCAGGATCTAAAGGAACTACTATTACTTATGGAAATTTAGGAACAAAAGGAAAATTATCAATAGGAGATGCCTTTGACTGCGATGTTAATGGGGACGGAGTATATAATGCTGAATATGAAAGATTTTATTATATGACAGATATGGATGATGATACAGCAGTTTTAATATATTACAATAATGTAGTAGGAGGAAGTCTATATCATCCAACAGCTTTTGCCTATGATGATGCTCAAGTAAATAATAATGGTCCAATAACAGCAGCAAAACAACTACCAACAATCAATCAATGGAAAAATGTAAGTTTGAAAAATACAAAAAGACAAATATTAAGTGAACTAGGTACAACATCAACTGAAGCTGGAAATTTACCAACAGCATTTAGTTACGATGGATATGCTGCAAGATTATTAACATATCAAGAACTATATAATGCTTGTTACTATCCTTCAACACAATCAATTTATTTCTCAGGTGATTGCCGATTTATTTTAGAAAATACTAAATATTCAAATAATAGTAATTTAACTGGAATTTGGTTAGAAACTCCAGCAGCTCAGACTACAGTTCATGCAGAATATGTTAGCGGACTAGATAAATCAACAGGACAGTTGCATGTATTTGATAATAGTGACTTTGGTGTTCGCCCAGTAATAGAAGTTACAAAATCCAGAATATTATATTAATAATAAAAAACATTTAATTGAATTAGATGTTTTTTTATTTTATACTATTACTAAAGGTAGGCGAAGTAAATGAAAAAAATAAACAATAAAGCTTTTACAATGCTTGAATTATTAGCATCAATAATAATCCTTATAATTATTAGTGGTATTGCCATATCATCAGTCGCCGGTTACTTAAAAAAATCACATAATGAATACTGCAAATCAACTGTTGACATGGTAACATTAGCAGGTAGAGATTACTATAAAGATAATCGTTCACAATTACCACTAGAAGGAACAAAAGAGGTTTATCTAAGACAACTAATAAATGAAAAATATATCGAAACTGTAACAGATTACAATAAAAAAACTTGTGATATTGACCGTAGTAAAGTAGTTGTATCAAAACAATTTGGCAACGTTTATTATTACAGCACATATTTGTATTGCAATAAGTGTACAACAGAAAATACAACAAAAGAAGTAACATCTCCAACAATAACATTTACTCCAAACAAAGGAACTTATACTAATAAAGATGCTAATATCAAAATAAATATTAAAGATCGAAAAAATGACATTACATCCTACAAATATCAAATATTACAAAAAATAAATAACAACTTTACTCCAATAAAAGAAGTAATTAAAGATAATGTTCAAAAAGATAATGTGAATTTTAATGTAAAATTAAATAAAAAAGGTACATATAAAATAAAAGTTTCAGCCTATAACGTTATTTCCAAGAAAACAGAAGCTACAAGTGGTGAATACATCTTAAACTATGTTTTAGACTGTAATAAACAAGTATCCATAACTACAAATGATTTTCAAGAAAACATCTGGAAAAAGGGTGAATTAAATATTAAAATTAATGCAAAAGGTTCAGTAGATAGTTATGATGTTTATTTAAAAAAAGATAATAATGATTATAATAAAATTGTAACATTTGCAACAAAAGAAATTTCAAAAAAATATTCTGAAACAGGAAAATATACCTTTTATATAGAAGCAAGGGATGATCAAGGACAAAGTTGTAAAACTAAAGAATATACCTATTTAATTGATAACAAAGCACCAACATGTACAACATCAAATGTTTCAGATAGTTGGACTAATAATAATGTTAGTTTAACTTATTATTGTTCTGACCAAGAAAGCGGTTGTAAACAAAATGTAATTATTCAAACATTTACAGAAAACATGAACAGTTTATCATCACCAGTTGTTGTACATGATAATGCCGGAAACGATGCAATCTGCCCTCAAAGAACTATAAAAATAGATAAAATTGCACCTAGTTGTAAAGTTGACTTAAATGGAACACTAGGAGACAATGATTATTATATAAGTAATAAAGTAACAGGAAAATTAACCTATGATAAAAATGATAGTTTGAGTGATATAAAGTACTATGATATAGCTAAATCAAGAGAAGATATTAACAAAACAAATACAAAAGTACAAACAAGTACAACAAGAAATACAAGCACAAAAAAACGCTATTATGGTTATGTTGCAGATGAAGCTGGCAATGTTGGTGAATGTGAAAGTAAAAAATTTAGATTAGATCATACACAACCAACTTGTAACTTAAAAACAACAGGAGTAAACTATGATACAAATAATGGATGGTATAATTCTGGAAATGTGGACGTCATATTAAAAGGTTCAGCAGGTGTAAGTGGTTTACAAACATGTAAAATAGGGAGTAAAGAAGTAGATTGTGACGGAGGCAAAGTAACACACAAAAATAGTGGTGCAAATATTAACTATAATGCTACCGTAACAAATAAAGCTGGTAATTCTACTCCGTGCTATATTACATTTAATCTCGATAAAGATAATCCAGAGATTACTTCATCTAAAATAACCCCTGTTGGAGGACAATTATGTAATGGTAGTGTTACAAATAAACAAAAAATAGTAAAAGGAGAAACAGCAACATTAAAAATAAAATATGAGGTAAAAATAAAGGATAAAACAAGTGGAATAGGTTCAATTAGATATATC
Source organism: uncultured Bacilli bacterium (assembly GCA_934167695.1). Taxonomy (GTDB): domain Bacteria; phylum Bacillota_I; class Bacilli_A; order RF39; family UBA660; genus UBA2730. The sequence continues at coordinate 58,426 of CAKPLP010000007.1, forward strand.
TTAGCTCCAGTCGCTTATATTTCTTCAGCACCAACTTCAAAAACCACCACAACAACAATTAAATATGGTAATAATATTACTCAGGAAACTACAAATTATATTTACACAGGAGAAGGTGGAGGTAGTAAAAGTGTAAGTAAAAGTTATACATTTAAAGCTACAATAGGTCCATTCGATAGTGATATGTATTATTGTTTTGATTACAGTGCTAATGTACAAACAATCGATAAGGCAGGAAACTGGGGTTACTAAAAATAATATTTTACAAATGAAAAAAATAATGATATACTAACAAAGTTTTAGAAAGGAGAAACATTATGACAGAATTATATATTGGATATAAAAAAACAAATCAAATAGTATTAAAAGATGGCAAAGTATTTTTAAACATGCAAGAACTTCAAAAAATAAAAAACAATACATATAATTTAAATCAAGATACAAGACTAAAACTTTTTAGTGAAAATGAAGAACATCTAGATGAAAAAACACTAGCAATGTTAACAGTTACTGATACAAAAAATATACCAGTACCAACAGATCTAATTTATACTATATCTAATAACGTAAGAGGCTATATTTATCCAAGAAAAGAAGACAAAGAAGATATTAGAACTTCTAAAATGAGAAAGATAGTAGATGATTTAACAAAATTAAAAGAAGATGCTATCATTCTAGGAAAAAAAGGAATATATATAGGTCATCTAACAAAATATAATACTGAAAATTTACAGGTAATAGACCCTAGTGCATTAAAAAAAGTTCATAACAATAGTAATCAAACAATGAAAAATATTTCTGAAATTAATGATTATTATTTAAGAACAGTTTTTAACGGAGATAAGTCTCTTGAAAAAGCATTAATACAAGACTATAAAAAAACAGGTTACTTATATTTTGGAGATTATTTAGAAGAAACTGCTCCAAAATATTGTACAGTAGAAGAGTATGAAAAAAATTTACCTAAGATTTTAAGAATAGGGCGATAATTGACAAATAATACTAATAAGTGTTATGATTAAAACATCAATGAGGTGAATTATGAAAAAAACACATGCAATTAGTGTTCTTCTATCATCAATAGGTATATGCATGATTGTCATTGCACTTATCATGATAGGAGTAACTAATCCAGATAGTTTTATATCATATAGTAGTAATAATGAGATTTTAACTACTAGCATGAAATATACTTCTGCTAGTACTATAAAAGAAGTAAGTATGAAAAAATCTCCTAATGCTACAATAGAAGTTGCAGAAGCCTTCCAAGGTGACATTATGTCTGGCCAAACAGTAGAAGAAATAGCAATTCAACTAAACAAACATTTAGGTACAGATATGCTTATGAATAAAGGTGAATTAATTGCTAGTTACTGTATAAGCCTAGGAGTTGATCCTTACGTTGCAGCAGCAATAATGCTTCATGAAAGTGGATGCCATTCCAAATGTAGTGCTTTAGCACGTAAATGCTACAATGTCGCAGGTCAAAAAGGAAGTCCAAGTTGTAGTGGAAGCTACAAGGGATACTCATCAATAGACGAAGGCATAAAAGGTGCAATAAATAATTTATATAAAAACTATTATTCTAAAGGATATAATACTGTTGAAAAAATAGGGCCAAGATATGCTGAAAGTAATACTTGGATATCAAAGATTAATAGTTATGTTAGTTTACTAAAAAGCTAAAATTCAAATCTAAGAATTTGAATTTTTTTATTTTCTAAACATATAATATATCAAGGTCATAGTTTGACAAAAAAGCTTATTTATGATAAAATGAGCAGTAATTGATGGCACATTATTCTAGTCAATTACTTTATTATGAGGACGGGGATAAATTACCGTTAAAGAGCACATCTATGAAACCTTTGGTGTTTGCTTTAAATGCCCAATTTGGGGTGGATGCTGAAGATGAGAATAATGGGCGAGGTGTAATGGCATATACCAGCCGACCCACTATTCGCGGAGACCTATTTGCGTGGTAAGCCTATACGGTTTACTGACGGACTTATTACGGAATAGGACTAAACCTACTTTGTGGCGAAAGTTATGAGTAGCGTAGCTTGTCTTGAGTGAGAGCTTTGGGATTAGCAATAATTAGATAATATAAAATAGGCCAATTTTATATTATCTACTATGAAATTACTCTTGCAAAAAAGAATTAATAATAAAGTGTTGTTGAGGAAAGCTCCTAGGGTGTTATCGAATATGGGATTGCAGTGGGCACTAAGTGGTAATCAAGTCGTATAGAACTTCTATACTTATATTTTTAAAGGGGAACCGCACTACTGGTAACGGTATGTAAATATAAGGGAAATCCTACTTGACCTAAGGCCCAAAGTTAACCATATAAGAAGCCATCATTTTTTTTGACTAAAAAAAGAGGATTTTATGAAAAGAAAAAGGGAAAATATTCTAAAAAACTTACAAGTTCAAACAAAGAAAAAAGAAAAAATAAAAAAAGAAAAAGTAAATATTAAATGGATTATCGAAATATGTATAACTTCATTTTTAATATCAATATTTATGTCATTACTAAGTGAAACAACTCTAAATAATGTAAATCTATTAATTTCACTAATTATTACATTAGTATTCATTTTTATAGGAATACTATTCGATATAATAGGTGTTGCAGTAACTAGTAGTGATGAAAAAGTATTTCACTCTATGAGTTCTAGAAAAGTAAAAGGTTCAAAAATCGCTGTTAAGTTAAAGAAAAATGCCGAAAAAACATCATCATTTTGTTGTGATGTAATAGGAGATATATGCGGAGTATTATCAGGAACAAGTGGAGTAGTAATTGCAACAAACATTGTTAAATTAACAAATTATAATAGTTTGATTGTAACATTACTAACAACGGCTACCATCGCTTCCTTAACCATTACAGGAAAAGCAATCGGTAAAAGTTTTGCAATAAATAAAAGTAATATAATTCTTTATGAATTTTCAAAAGTAGTATCATATTTTTATAAAGGTTAAAATATAGATTCAGGGGGTTACTTATGAAAATTAGATTTAATAAGATAAAACTATTAACAACATTAATAGGAGAAATAGTATTAGTTACTACTTTTCCAAGTAAAATAGGCAAAGAAACACTTTCATATCAAGTTGGAGAACATAATATAATAGAAACAAATAAAAATATTACTTCATTAAAACCAAAAAGTTTTAAAAAAGATTTAAATTCTCCACCGGGATATAAAGTAGTAGATTACGATTATGAAAAAAATATAGCATATTATATTGAAAATATTTTATATAAAAATACTCAAATTATAGATACTGAAAGTATTAATGAATTTGGAACACCCAAAACACAAAATCAGAATGATAAAAATAACATCTATGCCCCTCATAAACATCAAATAGTAGAATATAATGTAAAATTCGAGTTACATACAAAAAAGCATCAGTTAAAAGTATTAACAGCACCAGAAGGTTATGAAATCACAAAATATAATTATGAAAAAAACAATGAAATTGTTTCAGAAATAATATTATATGAAAATACTGTTCCAGTAGAAAAAGATAAGGAAAATGATTTTGGAAAACCTCTAGTAGAAATTCCAAAAAATAATGACTATATAGAAGTTAAAGATCAAAAGTTAGCAGTAATCAATATAAATAAAAATCTCATCTTCAAAAATAGAAAGAAAAAATTAACAACCCCACCAAATTATAAAATAATAGATTATGATTATAATAGAACATTCGACAAAGAGGTAGAAACAATTTTATACGAAAATTCACAAAGAATTAACAAAAATATTTTAGAGCAAACCTTTAAGCAAACTGATGAAGAGTACTATGTAGAAATAGAAAAAACATCATCACCGAAGTTCAAAAAATTAAAATATATAGAAAATCCAATAGGTTATAACTTAATAAGTTACAGTACGGATTATAATAAATATTATACATATAACACAAAATTATATGTAAAAAAGGGGCATTAACATGACAAATAAACATCATCTACTTGGTGAAGGTAGAGAAGGAAAAGTTTATCTACTAAACGATGAGGCAATTAAGATATATAATTATACTTGTGATAAAAGAAGACTAAATAAAGAAGATGCTACAAAATTAAGCAAAATTAAAACAAAAAGAATTTTAACACCTACGAGAATTTTTTTAGATAAGGAAAAAGAAATAAAAGGATACTCTACAAAATATATTGAAAATTTAAATATAAATAATTTATTAATATTAAAAAGAGAACTTTTATTAAAAGAATTATCCATTTTAAAAGAAGATTTATTATTGTTAAGTGATAATAATATTTTAGTAGAAGACTTTAATAAAGATAATACTTGTTTTAATAATGGTATTTATCTAATAGATCCCGGAAGTTATGAATGTGATTATGATTTAGATAAAAATCAGATTTTGGGTAAAAATATAGAAATAATGAATGAATTTTTATTAGATATTATGGCATGGTGTAGTCACGAATTAACAAAAAATACTTTTACTGATAGAAAATTAACACAGGAAATATTTCATGATTATATTGAAAAGAAATATCCTGACTTAATAGAATATTTAAAAGAAAATGTAAAAGAAAATAATAATATATCGGAATTTATATATAAGAAAACTAAGTAGAGATTAAAGAAATATACTTAGTTTTTTATTTTAGATATCTTGATACTGCTATTAAAATATTGTATACTTTAGTAGATTAATAATAGGAGGAAGTATGAGAGTGTCAATCAAATGTTCTATTGGGGGGGGGTCACTTTAGTAGAACAATAAATATATTTAGAGATACATAACTTTTGTAGTATAGAAAAATATGAAAGGAGTGTATTAAATGAATAAAAAAATTATATTTATAGTTCTAGTAATACTAATAGGACTAGTAATTTCAGTAGGAGGAGTATATGCTGCAGTAACCATTACAGGAAGCAATATAACTTACTCCAATTCATCTTCAGGATTATCCTCAACGACAGTACAAGCAGCAATCGACGAATTAAATACAAAGACGGATATAAGAAAAATGGGAAATTTCATAGGAGTGTATAAATACAGTACGGCAACATCAACTAAGTGTATCACAGGAGAAGAATCAACTTGTGTAAAATCTACTTGCTATAAAACTAAAACAAGCGGTAGTTGTCCAGCGGGAACAATCGTAAAATATAAAGTAAATGATGCAACAGTGGTAAATTTTCATGTAATGTATGATAATGGATCTACTATGACTATGCAAAGCCAAAAAAATACAATATACAATATACCTTGGATAAGTAAAGAAGATTATACAACAGCAAATACTAATGGAACAAGTTGTAGTTATGACTCTTGCAGTGATGAAGGACCACTAACGATACTAAAAGCATTAGAATCAGTAACTGCAGGGTGGAGCAATGTCAACAATCAAACATATACAATAGGTACAACAGTATTTAAAACTAATGCATACACTAGTTGTAATAGTTACAATTCATGTAGTGGCAACGCCTATACCTTAGCATCAAGAACCGCAAAAGCCAGAATAATAACATTACAGGAAGTTGCAAACTTGGGTTGCTCATCGATATCTGCATGCCCAATTTGGATGTATAATTACCTCTTTAATTCAGTAGAATCTGGAGGAACAATAAATGATACTGCTTATGGACCAAATTGGAGTAACAATGCCGGTTATTGGACAATAACAGGAACAAGCAATACACCTCATGGTGCATGGCGTGTATCAGCCGGAGATGAACCAGTTACAATTAGAGCTACTGCTGCTCCATATTATGGTGCCAGAGCAGTTGTCGTAGTATCAAAATAGTTTTGTAAAAATACACATTAAGGACCAGATTCAAATAAAACTTGTCTTTTTTTCTATTTTAAGGTAAAATGAAACATAGCTTTGTGAGGTGATTGATTTATGTTAGAAGTAAGAAATGTAAGTTTGAAATTTGGAAAGAGAACTTTATTTGAAGATGTTAATTTAAAGTTTCAAGATGGAGCATGCTATGGTCTAATCGGAGCAAATGGTGCAGGAAAATCTACTTTTCTTAAAATCTTATCAAAAGAGCTTGATACAACAACAGGAGAAGTTTATTTAGAAAAAGGCAAAAGAATTTCCTTTTTAAAACAAGATCATTATATGTATGATGATGTAAGTGTTATAAATACAGTTTTAATGGGAAATGAAAAGCTATGGAAAATAATGGAAGAGAAAAATAAACTTTATAGTCAAACAGAATTTTCTGATGAGGATGGAATTCGTTTAGCAGAACTAGAAAGCGATTTTTTAGATTTAGATGGTTGGAATCAAGAATCAAATGCAGCAACACTTTTAAATAATTTAGGAATAGAAGAAGATAAACATTATAGTTTAATGAAAGATATACCAGTAAAAATAAGAATAAAAGTTTTACTTGCACAAGCATTATTTGGTGATCCTGATGTTTTACTTTTAGATGAACCTACGAATAGTTTGGATATAGATGCAATTAATTGGCTAGAAGAATTTTTAATAAACTTTAAAAACACTGTTATAGTGGTATCACATGATAGACATTTTTTAAATAAAGTTTGTACACATATTGCTGATATAGATTATGGAAAAATAAAACTATACGTTGGTAATTATGATTTCTGGTATGAATCAAGTGAACTTTTACAAAAACAAATAAAAGATTCTAATAAAAAGAAAGAAGAGAAAATAAAGGAACTAAAAGACTTTATTGCTAGATTCTCTGCGAATGCCTCTAAATCAAAACAAGCAACATCACGAAAAAAAATGTTAGAAAATATCGAACTAGAAACATTAACACCATCATCTAGAAAATATCCTTTTATTGAATTCAAAATGAATGAGCCTCATGGAAAAGAAATTCTAACAGTAGGTAAACTTACTAAAAAAATAGGCGATAAAGTAATTCTTGATAAGGTAAGTTTTAATGTCATGCAAGGGGATAAAATAAATATTATATGTGATGATGATACAAAGAAAACAGCTTTATTTAATATTTTGATGGGTATAGATAAAGATTACACCGGACAAGTAATTTGGGGTAAAACAATGAAACCATCTTATTTACCACAAGATAATACAAACTACTTTAATGATAAAGAAAAAAATATTATGGACTGGATTGGAGATTTCTATGACATAAAAGATGAAACTGTATTAAGAGGATTCTTAGGTCGTATGTTATTTTCAAAAGACGATGTATTTAAAAAAGTAGGGGTACTATCAGGAGGAGAAAAAGCTCGTTGTATGCTTTCCAAAATGATGTTAGAAAATCCTAACTTCTTGATTTTAGATGAACCAACAAACCATTTAGATCTAGAAAGTATAACATCGCTAAATAAGGCTTTAGAAAACTTTACAGGTGAAATAATTTTTACCAGTCGTGATCATGAATTAAATAGTACTGTTGGAAATAGAATTATAAAAATAGATGAGAATGGAAAAATAACAGATCGATACTTATCATATGATGAATTTTTAGAAAAGGAGAACTAATTGACTTTTAGTTCTCCTTTTTCACATCTATTACCCCAACTATCAATAATTTTTTTATCTTTCTTTACTATGATAATTTCACAATTATTTGGACATCGACCACAATTTACTGAAGAAGTTTCAAATACAAAGTCATCTATATTATCAAAATCATATTCTTTTTCTTCCTCACTTTTAGATAATATTGCAACACCGATAGCTCCCATCAAATGACCATTTTCTAATGTTTCAATCTTTTTACCTAAAATATCTTCAAAGGCCTTTTTAACCCCTACATTTTTTGATACTCCTCCCTGAAATATAATAGGTTCATATATTTTTTTACCTTTAGCAACATTATTTAAGTAATTTAGAGCAACACTTCTACAAAGACCAGCTATAATATCTTCCTTAGAATAACCTAATTGAGCCTTATGAACTAAATCACTTTCTGCAAAAACCGTACATCTTGCTGCTAAAAGGGCAGGATTTTTACTTTTAAGAGCGATTTTCCCAAAATCTTCTACTTCAACTCCTAATCGTTTGGCCTGACTAGATAAAAAAGAACCTGTACCAGCGGCACACAAAGTATTCATTGCATAATCAGTTACAATACCATCTTCTAATAAAATTATCTTAGAATCTTGACCCCCAATTTCAATAATAGTTCTAACATCACTACAAACACTACTAGTACCAATAGCATGAGCTGTAATTTCATTTTTAACAATATTGGCATTTAAAATACTACCAATAAGCTTCCTAGCAGAACCAGTTGTTCCAACACCTACTATTTTATAATCTATTTTTGCTTTAAATAATTCTTTTAAAAGACGTTTAACAGCATTAATAGGACTTCCTTCAGTCCATAAATAACAACTACGAATTACATTATTTTCCTCATCAATAATAACTCCCTTAGTAGAAATAGAACCAATATCAATACCTAAGTATGCTTTTTTCATTTTTTCACCTTCCTATATTTTAATAAATCAAAAAATGCTTCTAATCTTGTATCAACACCACCATCTTCATTTTCTGTATCAAAACTAAAGAAAATAATAGGTATATTATAATCACTACAAACCCTTTTTATAATTGGAATGGCCCCAATTTCAGGAGTACAACCAAATGGTTTAGTATGAATAATACCATCATACTTTTTCTTTCCTAAATATATACTTCTATAAACATTATCAAGTCCATCTGCTCCAAGACTATACTTACAATATTTTTTACTTTTTCTAAGCAAATTTCTTTTTAATAGAGCCTTTTGCCAAAGCAAATAAGATAAATTAGTAAATCTCTTAATTTCAATATTATTTTGAGCCAATTTTCTTTCAAGTTCATAAGTACTAAATGGTTCCATTGCAGTATAAAGTTCTCCAATTATACCAATTCTAATAGGATTATTTTTCTTAACTTTCAACTTTTTAAATTTTTTCTTATATTTATAATATAAATGAATTAAATTGCGATAATTTTTAGTATTTGCAAAATCCTCTAGCATCTGTTTTTTAAGATCTATAAAGCTATTTTTTTTAACTTCAAATCCAATATTTTTTCTAATTATTTGTTCAATTTTATCCATGTAATAAATCATCAAAATAGTAAGACCACCATAATAAAGAAAAGTTCTATATTTTAATTTTCTATTTAATTTTTTAAATATTTTATAAACATCCTTTATATAAATTCTTTCTTTAGTAGTAAGTTTTATAAAAGTAAAGTTATATCCCATATCCCTAAGTATTTTTTCTTGAATTTCTGCATAATACCTATAGCGACATCCACCACCAGCTTGAAACAAGATATTAGCTCCATCATCCAATGCTTCTATAAAATTTCCTAAATTATATTTAAAAGGAACACATACATCACTAGGAGAATATTTATCACCAAGACTAATAGTTTTCTTGGTAATAGGTGGAGCGCATTTTACTTCTATAGGTGTCAAGTGGCTAATAAAAAATTTTATTGGAATACAATAATCTCCTAAATGAGGAAAACTAATAACTCTTTTCATATTTCACCTTCAAAATGTCAAAGAAAGCATCTAATCTTGTATACAATCCAGTATTAGAAAAACTTTCCTTATTTATATTTAAAATAGGAAGTTCCACTTTTCTTTTAATAATCTCATTAGAAAGAGAATCCGGTCCACATGGAAAGGTAGAAAGTAGAATAATTCCATCTACTTTATTTTTATAATAATTAATAGCCGCTACCACTTTTTTACTATGAGTCCAATGAATATCAGTAGAAATTTTAAAACATTCTCTATCAACAACATCATCTTCTAAATAATTAGAATAAATAATTTCAATATTATTTTTTTCTAAATAATTGATAATATCAACACCTATAATTTCATCGTATAAATTATAAGGATGTCCTGCGAATAATATTTTTATCTTTTCACTTTTTAGTTTTTTTGCTTGTTCTGCAATTTTATCTTTTATATACAGTTTTTTCTTTCTTTTAGCATAACAATAAGCATTATAAGTTTCAATATAACTAATACCTAAACTGCTACCAAGTTTTGTATAAGCAAGAACTTCATTTTCATTATTATATAAATCTATATTATAATTAATTATTTTAATATCAGAAAATAAATTACGAGTAAGATCATATAAACAATTAAAATTAGTACAAACTTGTTCATGTTTTTTTATAGAAAAAAGTCTAGGAACTAAAACAAAGTCACATTTATTTTTTAAATTCTTTACTTGACCTAGGAATATTTTTAATGAAAGACAAGCTTCACTATTTGCTAAGCTTTCACCATCTTTAATAATTTGTTTATTGGTTTTATCACTAACAACATAGTCAATATCTAATTTTTCAAAAAAATATTTCCACATTATTCCATCATAAAAGTAAAGTAATGCTCTAGGTATTCCTACTTTCATAAAACTCCTCCTTCCATACAAAATATGTGTAAAATTTAAAATAATACATTTAAATTATCGACAAAATTTTATATAATGTAAAAGGATAAGGAAGTGCTAGTATGAAAAAAAATATATTATTAATTTTGGTAGCAGGCGTAATGTTAATTACACCAGTACATGTTAATGCTGCTAATAACAAAGATGAGGTTACTCTTGCCAAATGTGTTGATGGTGATACCGCCCGTTTTAATATTAATGGTGAGGTAAAAAGTACCAGATTTATTGCAATCGATACCCCAGAGTCTGTTCATCCTAAAAAGAAAGTAGAACCATATGGTAAAGAGGCTAGTAATTATACTTGTAATAAACTAAAAAATGCTAAAAAAATAGTTCTTGAGTATGATGAAAATTCAACAAAAACAGATAAGTATGATAGGATAATCGCTTGGGTATTTGTAGATGATGAACTATTACAAGAAGATTTAGTATCAAAAGGTTATGCCAAAGTTGCCTATTTATATGGAGATTATAAATATACAACCCAATTAAAAGAAAAAGAACAAATAGCTAAGAATAAAAAATTAAGAATTTGGAGTTCAAATACTAATACAAATGATACTACATCAGAAGAAACCGATGAATTAGTTGAAATTTTGAAGAAAATTGCTAAAAAACTATTAAAAAAGATTGAAAATATGCTATAATCTCTATAGAAAGAGAGGAGAGTATCATGGCAAATACTAAAAAAAGTAATGATGAAAAAGATACTAAGAAAAAGACAACTAAAAAAGTAGAAAAAGAAACAGAAAAAAAATCTACAGCTAAAAAGTCTACAAAGAATTCATCTACTAAAAAAGCAGAAAAAAAACAAGCACCAAAAAAAGTTGAAAAAATAGTAGAAGAATCAAAAGAAGAAGTAGAACAAGTTACAGAAGAAACTACTAATAATAAAAAAATAAAAATTATTTTTGTAATTATCGGATTAGTTATATTCTTTGCAGTAATTTTTGCAATTAGTAACTCAACAGGAAAAGGAGAATATAGTGATGCTCCAACAGCAAGTAATTCAGGATCAGTTCAAACAAGTGATGTATCACAAGAATCAGCATCAATATCAGAAGATGAAATGTCTGACTTAACATCTATTGATATTAAACAATATCTTGCATTAAAGAAATCAAATGATAATTATTCAATTATCTATATTGGACGTCCTACTTGTTCACATTGTCAAGTTCAACTTCCTATTATGAAACATATGGTATATAAATATGGAGTAACAGTTAATTACTTAAATACTGATGATTTAGATGAAGATGGTATTAGTAAATTACAAGCATCTGATGACTACTTTAGTGAAGGATGGGGAACACCATTAATATTAATTGTAAAAAATGATGAAATAGTTACAAAATCAGAAGGTGAAACAAGTATTGAAGATCTAGTAACTATGTTTAAAAAATACAATTTAATAAAAGAAGAAGAATAAAATAGTTAAAGAAAGAGTGATATTATGGCAGACATTTATCAAATGGTTGCAGAATTTAAAAGAAGATACCCTTTAACGATTGGATGGCGCTATAAGAAGAATGCATCAGTTATCGAAAAACATCTAAATCCCGGAGAAAAGGTTTTATATGCTTTTATAGCACAAAAAAATGATAATCCATTTAATATTTTTGGAAGTGCAGTTATTGCACTTACTACCGAGAGAATACTAATTGGTAGAAAGAGAGTAGTAATAGGGTATTTTTTAGACTCCGTAACACCAGACTTATTTAATGATTTAAAAGTAGTAGGTGGAATTATCTGGGGAAAAGTATATATAGATACAATAAAAGAATTCATAACCTTATCAGATATTTCTAACGATGCTTTACCAGAAATTGAATCTGCCATTTCTGCCTTTATGATGGAACAAAAAAAGAAATATCATTTGAAAAAAGACAATTAAATAATAATATAATTCCTTCTAATACATATAGTTTATTAGGAGGAATTTTTATGTATAATGATTATATTGTAAAAAATGGTGATAATTTAGAAAATATTTCTAAAAGATTCGGTATATCACAAGAAGAATTAATAAATATTAATAATATTAAACCTATATATCCTATTATGGAAGGAACAAGGATAAAAGTTCCATCTAATATCACAACATTGTTTGATTATTATACAATAAAAAAAGGGGATAACATTTATTCTATTGCTTCAAGCTATAATGTGAGTCCTAAAAACCTAATATTATTAAACAATTTAGATCCAAATAAATATTTATATCCAAATCAAAAAATAATGGTACCAAGAAGAGGAACAAAGTTATACTCAACTAAAGTAGGAGACAGTTTTCAAAAAATAAAACAAGAAAATAATCTTAAGAGTCAAGATTTAACGAAATATAATGAATTATATTTAATGCCAGATCAGTTAATTGTATATAAATCAATATAATATTATAAATGTAATTGACAAGTAAGCAATTTTATATTACAATTATAACTGTCTACTGGGTCCATAGCCAAGTGGTAAGGCGTGGGACTGCAACTCCCTGATCGTTGGTTCAAATCCGACTGGGCCCTCCATTGGAAAATCTGTCCGAACTTTTATAGTTTAGGACTTAAATATATAAGTATCAATTTCTAAAAGAAGTTGGTACTTTTTTAGTGTTTAAGTTTGAAAGAATGGATTTTATGATTAGCATTACAACAAAAGAATTAGAAATTGAAAATGAGTTAAAAAGAAAAATTGAATTTATATGTGATTTTTGTAATACCAAACCTACTATTATAAATGGTAATATTAGAAATATTGATAAATCAAATTTAAGTTATGTAGAACCTCATAGAATAATAATTAAAGGTATTACTTTTCTTGCATTTAACTATTCTAAAACTTTATATGTTGGTAATCTATCAAATAAACTAGAATTAAATTAAAATATAATATTTTGTACTAACTTCTCTTAAACAAGTATTAGATTTAGAAAATATAGTCCTAACTTTAAAATAGCAAATTCAACAATACATTTTGATGAATCTAGCCCACATTTACATATTGTTGGTGTTCCTTTTAAAGATGACAGTAAAAATAGTATTGGAAGTTCAAGCCGGTAAAAGTGATGCTTTTACCACTGATAGTTTGAGAAATATACAAGATAAAATGTGAGATATTGTATTAACACCTTTACAAAGCTTATAATATAAATTACCTTTAAAGACAAAAGAAGAAGGAAGTAATCAAGATATAAATGTTAAAAATATGACTAATTATATACAATTAAAAAAACAAGAAACAAAAAACGACTTAATGAGTTAAATGACAAAGCAAATGATTTACAAAATAAATCTTTACAAATTACTAATATTATCGATAACTTAAAAACTAATAAATTAAATAAGAATAATTATTCAATCACAAATGATGAAATAAATGAAATTAAGGATTATATTAAAAAAACACAAGACACTACTTCTAATTTAAAAACAACAAATGATTTAACTACAATATTAGAGCATTATGAAGAGGACTTAAAAAATCATTCAAAAGAAGTTAAAAACTTACAACAAAGAATTAAAAATAGTGATAATAAAATTGATGAATTAGAATATAAATTGGATTTTGCAAATGACACTATTGATGAGTTAGAAGATAAAGTATCAAATGTTAGAATACTTTAAAAAATTGTGGAAAAAGTTTATAGAATTTTTACAAAATAAATTCTTCTCTACTGATAAATATGATAATATCATTCAAGATTTATATGATGGGGATGATGGGGATATACTTAAAATGATGACATTGATATAATTCAAAATAATAAAAGTAAATAAAATGAAATAGAAAATAACTGAAAATAGCAAAGTAATATTGACTTTGATATAACTTTGTGGTAGTATATAACCAATTTTAGGGGAAATTTATATGGTGATAGGAATAATAGGCGACCAAGAAAAGGAAAAATTAAGAAAAATTTTTAGTGATAATTATTCATTTAAGTTTGTAGATGTTGATGAAATATTTTCTGATGCTTTGAAAAATATGCTAAAAGAAAATGATGACATTAAATATAACTGGAAAGGGAACAATTTGTTAATTCTAAAATTAAGAAATGAAGTTGATGCTAGGATTAATGCTATAATAAACTCAATTCAAGAAGAAACTATTGTGCTTGACTATTCAATGTTAGAAGATTCTTATATAATTGAACAATGTGATTTATTAATTAAAATGAATTTTAATAATAAAAAAGTTGCTACAAATGATATAGAACTCTTAAAAAAATATAGGTCAGGAATTATATCTTCAAAGTATAGAAGTTCAAAATTTCATTTAGAAATGGATTGTGATGATAACTGGGAAAGTAAAATCAAAGAATATATTGATTATAATTTATACAATGACACTAAAATAACTGTTGTTGTTCCAGTTTATAATACATCCGACTATTTAACAAAATGTGTTAATAGTATAATTAATCAAACATATAGGAATTTAGAAATAATTTTAATAGATGATGGTTCTACTGATGAGTCATTGGAACTATGCAAATTATTAGCTGAACGAGATAGCAGAATCAAAGTAATTCATCAAGATAATAAGGGATTAGCAGAAACAAGAAATAAAGGTATGGAACTTGCGACTGGCGAGTATATATGTTTTATTGATTCAGATGATTATATTGAAAATACAATGTTAGAAAAATTATTAAAAGCAATACAACAAACTAATGCAGATGTTTGTGAAGGTAGTTTTTATATCCACATGAAAGACGGAAACACAAAGGATGTTAGTTGTGAACAAAAAGGAGTAAGATTTGTAGATGGGAAATTAAATCTTATAAATGCTTATTCTGATGCTACTATTTTAATACCGGCATGGGATAAATTATATAAATTATCAGCAATTAAAGATATAAAATTTGATAAAAATTGTTTTAAAGAGGATTCTGATTATATATATAAATTATGTATGGCAGAAAAAACTTTTGCATTAGTACCTACTCCTTTTTATCATTATGTAAAAAGAAAAAATGTATCATTGACTGGAAATAAAATTTCTCAAAGGCTATTTACATTAAAAAATTGGGGTGAAAATGCTTATAATGAGGTTTTAGCTCAAGGAACTGAATATAGAGATGCAGCTGAAAAAATACTTTATAATAGTTTAGTACACATTTTAAGAAACTTCATGAGAGATTATAAAAATAATGTTTTAGAAGAAAACGAATATAAAGAAGATATTCAAGTTGTAGTAAATGATTTAATAAATTTATTATTAAATGCTAAGGAAGTAAAAAAGTTTAGAAAATTAGACGAAGTATTGACTATTATTAATGAACTTACAGAAGCAAAAGTTTTAGACAAAGATAAACTTCCATCTATTGAAATACCTTGTGTTGGTATTTTATGGAACTCTCTAAATAAAGAAATGATGGAAGAAGCAATACAATATATCCAAGAGCACTCTACTATTACTGATTTAGTTGCTGTTGATTTACAAGATCAATATAAACAATTTATTAAGGATATTTATTTATATAACAATGAATTTGAGGGTGTTCCAGTTATTAAAGCAGGAACCTTAATAGATAAATATGATAGTAATACAATTATTGTCTTAAATATGATAATACGAGTATCAAATTACATATATTTTAATAAAACTAAAGGTTTTATGTTTACTGAAATTGCTGAATTAAAATCATTTATAAGAAAATATTTTAAAACAAAAATAAACGATTATGCTTATGACAATATTTTTCATTTAACTGTTGATAACGAGGAGTTTGAATATACAGATAGTGTATGCCGAAAATATATAAAAGAATATAGAAATGGTAACAGAGGTAAAAAAGATGCAAAACAATAGTTCTGTTAAAAATTATCAAGATATACAAACCATTAAAGCAATGTACGAAAAAGCATTTGATGATAAGAAAACAAAAGATATTAAAATAGATATATTGAGTGGTGGTATGAAAAATGCTGTATATTTAATAGAAAATAATAATAACAAGGTAGTTTTAAAAATTGCTCCAAAAGATGAAAGCAAGATGATATCAGTAGATAGAAATATTTTTTGGTGGGAAACCGAGATGTTGAAAAAAATGCGAGAAATTAGTTTTCCATCTCCTAGATTATTATATTATGATAATAGTTGTGAATTATGTGAATCGCCATACATGTTTATGAGTTATATTGAGGGAGAAACATATTCAAAAATTAAAGAAAAATTAAGTGAAGAAGAAAAATCAAAAATAGAATATCAATTAGGACTATTAAGCAAAAAAATATGCTTAATAAAAGGAAATAATTTTTTTATTCCTAGTCATCCAGATAAAAAATTTAATAATAATTATGAATTTGTTTCATATTTATTTGATTTGTTATTGGAAAATGCTAATTCGTTAAACATGGATCTTGGAATAAAAAATTATGAAAATATAAAGAACTTAATTATCTCTAATAAAGAAAGTTTAAATAATATTAATGATATTTGTTTAGTACATACAGACATATGGGATGGTAATATCTTAATAAAAAGTGGTAAAGTATCTGGTATTGTTGATTTTTCTGATTTATACTTTGGCGATGAAATAATGACATTTTATTTTCATACAATTGATGGCGAAACTAGTGAAAGTTTTTTAAATGGATTTAATAATAAAAAACTTAATAATGATGAAAAAATCAGGATAGAAATATATCGCTTGTATGTTATATTAAAAATGATAGTTGATTGTGAATTGAAGCAGTATGGAAAATTTGATTGGATGTATGAAAATTTAGATACTAGAATAGATTCGTTGCAACGAATAAAAAAAGGTAAATACTAATATAATTTTAAAAAAGTGTGTTATAATTGGATTAGTATAAAAGAAAGCGAGAAAATATTATGAAAGAATTTAAACAACTTGGAGCTTATGGCTTAATAATAAAAGATGGTAAAATTTTACTTATTAAAAAATTTGGTGGTCCTTATGATGGTAAACTTGATTTACCTGGTGGAACAATAGAATTTTGTGAAAGACCTGAGGAAGCCTTAAAAAGAGAATTAATGGAAGAAGTTGGCATTGAGGTAGTTGATTATAAATTGTTTGATGCCGATTCAGTATCTTTTGAATGGCAATTTAAGGAAGACATTTTAGTAAAAGTACATCATACTGGTATTTTCTTTACAGTTTCAAATTTTAATAATGAAATTAAGAAAGAAGTTAGTGTAGATGCAGTTAATGATGATTCACTTGGTGCAGAATTCTTTGATATTAAGAAATTATCAAAAAATGAATTATCTGCCATTGCTATAATGGAATTAGAAAAATTAGGATATGAACTTAAATAAAAACCTAGCAAATTTTGCTAGGTTTTTTAGTATTTTGAAAAGTTAATTATGTATTTTTCCACATAATTCAGATAAAGAAACTTTAAATTTTTTGGATAATTTATATAAATTTGAAGTTGAAATACATATTAATCCCTTTTCATATCTTGTTATACAAGCTTGTGAAACGCCAATCATATCAGCTATATTCTCTTGAGATAATTCTTTTTTTGTTCTCAAATGTTTAATATTATTTCCAAGTTTAATTAAATCTAACCCTTTAATTAAATTAATATTCTTTCTATTATTTGTTAGTCCTAAAATGTAATCAATAGAAAAATCAAAATAATCAGCAAAATCACACAAGTTTTTTAACGGGATGATATTAATTCCCAATTCCCATAAAGAGTAAGTTGAACGCTTAACATTTAGTATTTTAGCCATTTGTTCTTGTTTTATATCATTATCTTCTCTAATATCTTTTAATCTATTAAAATTTATCATAAAATCACCTAATTTAATTTTCCCATTTATGATAAAAATATTAATAAATTGCTATTTTGAGTTATTGCTTTTGCTATTTTGTGTTATAATTTTAAGCAGAATTATTTTGAGAAGAGGCTTTTAGTAATATGAAAAAAGTAGAAGATGTTAAAAAGAAAAAGAAGAAACAAGCAATTTTAGATGAATTATCAGAAAGTAATGATTTTAAACTTTCTCAAAGAATAATAGATTTATGCTTATGATATCAAATTGAAGATTCGCGAAATACGATTAAATTATTTGGTAGTGAAATAAAAATGTATATAAAAAAACTAAAGTAGTAATTGTAATAAGCATTTTTTAAAGAATAGAAAGTGGAAAAATGTGAATAATAATAAAAATGAATATACTTTACTTGATAAAATCTTGATGACATTAATATTTGGTTCAACATCGTTTTCGATTGGAACATAATTTTATTTATTTGTAATTCCTAGAAACAAAGGATTAACTTTTTCAGAACTAGAACCATTTCAACAAAAACTTTATATAGGATTTTTATAAGTTTATTTATAATGGCAGTGTCATTTATTATTGCAATAATAAGTACAAAAAATGAAGATAGTTCGTTTAAAAATCATGTTTTTGTAAGAAAAGAAGATTATTAAATTGCTAATAAAACCTTGCCAAGTTAATATTTTGGTTACAAAAAAATATAAAAATATATTGCTATTAATTCAATTAATTGGGAAAATATTAATAGAGATTGATATTAAGTTATTAATTTCTCAATAAGTGAGAAAAAGTTTGAAATAACTTAACCACTTGCTCCAAATTGATAGAAAATTCGATTATTTCGGATTTAATTAATAAAACTAACTAGAAATAGTTAGTTTTTTTGTTATAAATTAGTATTAAATATAATAATATGAAATTTTTTTCATTTTATAGTTGATTTTATAGACAAAAAGAATACAATTTTAGTATGAAAAAAGTTTCATGTTGAAACGCATAAGGAGGAAAAATAAAAAAATTTATTGAACTAAAAAAAGTTACCAAAACTTATGAAATTGGCGATGAAAAGTATAATGCTCTAGATGGAATAAGTTTTGAAATTCCTAAGGGTTAATTTGTTGTTATTCTAGGACCAAGTGCAGCAGGTAAATCAACTTTATTAAACTTATTAGGAGGAATGGATAAAGCTACAAGTGGAAGTATAATAATAGATGGAGAAAATATCCAAAATTATGATACTAATCAAATGAGCGAATATCGTGCAGAAAATGTTGGATTTATTTTTCAGTTTTATAACATCCTACCAACTTTAACCGTTTTAGAAAATGTAGAAATAGTAAGAGATATTGTAAAAAGAACTCGTAGTGCTAAAAAAATATTAAAAGAAGTAGGCCTTGAAAAACACTTATCAAAATTTCCAAATCAGTTATCAGGTGGAGAACAAAAAAGAGTATCAATCGCTCGTGCAATAGCAAAAAATCTAAAAATTTTATTATGTGATGAACCAAGCGGAGCATTAGACTCACAAACAGGAGTAGAAGTTTTAAAACTTTTAAAACAATGCTGTGATGCCAATAATGGTGAAAATACAGTTATCATTGTCACTCACAATGCTTTAATATCAGAAATTGCAGATAGAGTAATAAGAGTGAAAAACGGAAAAATAGACAGTATCACAAAAAATGAAAATTCTAAACTAATTGATGAGGTTGTGTGGTAATATGTTAAGAAGAAAAATGTTTAGAGATATAAAAAATAACCTTAGTCAGTTTATTACAATATTTTTTATGGTATTTATTGGAGTTTTAGCCTACACTGGTATTGAAAGCTACATGATGGGAATGCAAAAGACCGCCGATAAATTTTATAAACAAAACAATTTACAAGATTTAAATGTAATAGGAGCAAACTTTACAACGACTGATTTAGATGATATCAAAAAAATTGGTCATGTAAATAATGCAGAAAGAAAATTATCTATAACAACAAAAACAGATAATGACAAAACTTTACTTACTAATTTCATTGAATCAAATAATATTTCAAAATTTTACATTGTAAAAGGTGAAAAATTTGATATAAATAAAAAAGGCGTTTGGTTAGATAACTTTTATGCAGAAAAAAATAATTTAAAAATAGGAGATAAAATAACTATTAAATATGACGGTTATGTCTTCAAAGAAAAAATAGTGGGATTTATTAATGTACCTGATCATGTTTATGATGTAAAAGACGAATCAGAATTATATCCAGATCATAAAGAATTTGGTTTTGCATATCTTTCTGTTAATGAATTAGAGTCATACATAAAACATAATGCTATGAATAAATTAGGAGTTGATGAAGAAACCCTAGAAAAAATGAATTTTAACTATAAAGATGAGTTAATATTTAACTATATCATGGTAGATGTTGACAAAAAGAAAAACGCATCTTTAGTAAAGAAAAATATAGAAAAAGAAATAGAAAATGCCAAAGCCATTATTAATATTGTTCCACCCGAAAACGATAACTAACTAATAATATTAATATTTAGTATAAATATGCCTAAAGAATAATGATTTGACAACTTTTTTAAAAGATTTACCATTCAAGCAACTGTAGGTAATTTTATGAATATATTTGATATAGATTACAATAAAAAAGAAAAAAATCTATTTAAATATCATTATACTTGCTTATTATCTGAATTGTTAATTTTAAACTA
>CAKPLP010000008.1 GCA_934167695.1 uncultured Bacilli bacterium
CTCATAGCACTATCAAATTTTTCATTTCTTACATTCAAACTATGATTTAATTTTTTAGTCATTTGTTTATATTGTTTTATATTGATATTTTGATTATCACTACCCTTAATACCTCTTTCTAAATCATAACCTTTATCCACTAGTCTTTTATAATACATATCTTGTAATTGTGATAAGTGTATTTTATCTTTAATATATTCTTTTTTAGTTATAGTGTATCTTTCGGTATTAGTTCTATTATCAAACTTCTTAACTAATGGAACAACAACACAATGAATATGTGGTGTTTTTTCATCTAAATGAACTACACTATGAAGAACTTGCTCTCTAGTATATCCTAAATCATTATAAACAAATTCCATACATGTGTCTGCCCAATCTTTAATATCATCAATTGTCATTTCTTTAAAAAATTCAGAAGTTGCAGTAAATAATAATTCATCAGCAACTACATTTCTAGATTTATTAAGCATTTGATTAAAAGTCTTTTTTCTGTCAGCTCTTTCTGCTTTTTGTTTTTCTTCATGTTGTTTTCTATATTCATTTGTAAGGTTATAAAAACCCTTAACATATTTTTCTGTTAAGGGCACTAATTCAATATTATTTTTACTTAATTCTTGTTTTATATCAGGGTTAGAGTTATATGCTTTCTTTTCCCTTTTGTTATGTGAACCTATTTGCGCTAAATCAGGAATGGTCATAATAGGTTCACTTCTAAATATTGCATAATTTAAATTCATATATCATCCTCTCTTTCTATTTTGGCATAATAAAAGATGTTCAGTGAACATCTTTTATATCTCTATTTTTATTTAATAATTTTTGATAACATTTATTTATTTTTCGATTATCAGAAATATTTTTTATATTCCCTTTTTGATAATTTAAATTTTTTTGTTTCTTATTTATTCCTTTCGGAAAATATTCATCATATTCATCAATAAATAAATTATATCGATCATGAACTCTACCTTCCACCATCTGAATATGTTGATAATTTCCATAAAACTTAAGATATAAATTATATATCTTGTAATATTCATCAATAGAATTAATATTTTTAACTTTATGTTTCAAATACTTATATTGAGTATGAAATTCAAAATGCTTATTATTAGCAACTCTTGTTTTATTACCATTTATATATACACCTGTAATTTTCTTTACAGATTCCTTTTTGTAGTTATGAACTTTTTGCCTTTTTATTAACATATCATTACCTTTTATAATACCAAATAACCTATCAATAAATGATTGAGAAATTTTTTTCTTACTACTAAATACAACATCATCTACATATATAGACATTTGGATATCATTATCTCTTGATAAAACATATAAATAATTAAATAAACTATAATTTACAAGATAGGCAAGTGTAGAACTTTGTGATAATCCTTGTCCCAAACGATAAGTTCCATCATCTGATTTACAAGTTGATAAAACAGAATAAAGCATTGCTATGTCTGGTGATAAATTAAACTTATCTTTAAAAAATAAATATAATTTATATTTCGTAACAGATGGATAAAAGTCTTTTAAATCAATTGCAAAAACATATCTATTTCCTATATGAACTTGTGCATTAGTATGATAGGATCTTTGCTTTACCGCTGAATGCAAATAAGGAATAATACTTTTTTGTTTAACACCTCTCACTTTTTTATCCAACATAATATTCATTAAAATTTTATTAAACTTTTTTTGACTTTTCTTTAACCATTCTTGATTAATAGTAACAATTTTTCTATATCTCGTACTATCTTCACCAGTCGGTATTTTAACTACTCTTTCTGACTTTTCTTTTTCAATATTAAGAAATTCTTTATATTTTTCTTCTTTAGTAAGATTCTTTTTTGCCCATGTTTTTTCAATATAAAACGTATCATAAAAATTATCTATTATTTTATCTAAACTTTTTAAATTTATCTCATCTGGAATTTTTAATATTTCTTTAATTATGGATGGTTTGGTCACACCATAAAGTCTAGATTCTTGAATTTTTTGTTCTATCAGCTTATCCAAATCCATATTTCACCTCATAAAAAACAAAAATTCTATTATTGCAAAAATAATAGAATGACCCGTTCATAATTAATTCAACAATCTTAACAACGAATTCTAGAAATGTTTGATTAGTAAATAATTTTACTAATTGAATTACAATAAGAACTACTAAAAAGTCTTCTTTTGAAAAACTATTTACAAAACTGAACTTCCTGCCAGTTTTTTTGTTCTCATAGACAATTCTATTTTTGTTATCCATACTTTTTCCTCCTCTAATAATATATTACTAGAGGCCTCATTGACTAAATTGATTGTCAATAGAACAGGCCATCTAGCTATACCATAGTAATATGGGATAGCAACTTATTGAGGTCATTATATTAGTAGTTATCACATTATTAGTTGCATTCCTACTAACGATCCCCAATTTAAGGACAGCCATAATAATAGCCAAATAATTGCGAATACTCTAAATGAATACCGAGTAAATCAATGAGCTTCGTTGTAATTAATATTATATACCTATTTAATTATTAAATCAACGCTTTAACCATAATTTTCAAATATAAAAGTACTTAATTATAAGTACCTTAAATTCTTGTATTTACTAACATTTATAGTCATTTCTTGATTTTTGGATTTTTCAGTATCCTCCATGTCCCGCATCAACTACTACACCTATAGCTTTTCTTTCGTCCATATAATTCACCTCTAATATAGGTTATGTATTACTTAAGCGTTTGTCACTTTTATTTTAAATATATTTATTTATCTCTAAAGTATATTTATTATTTTTATTTAGTTGAATATTTATAAGTTTAAACTTTCCAATTTTTCTTATTGAAAAAACATCTCCTTCTTTTAATAGTACTACTTTGCTTTTTAATAACTCATAATTTAGAATTACCATTTTATCCTTAATTAATTCATTTGCTACTGCTCTACTAGTGGGAATAAGTTTTGATATTATATTGTCTATTCTTAATGAATTAACATTTACTTTTATACTTTTAAATTTTAACTTATAATTACTTATGCTCTCTAAATCTGCTTCTACTAATTCAACCTTTTTATTACCAATATAATTGAGGTTTTCTATTAAATAATTTTTTAATGATTCTAATACTAAAATATAATATTTATCACTGATCACTATCTCTCCAAAAAATGAATCATTTATATTATGACTAAATAACGCTCCTAAAATTTCCCTATGAGTTAATATTGAAGAAGTTTTTATTTCAATTAAACTTACTCCTATATTAGAAGTATAAATTATATTTTTTTCTGATTCTATATATGGTTTAAATATTTTATAATCAATATTTTTTTTATTTAATGCATTTTGGACATATTTAACTTCATTTGGATTTAAAAATAGAGTATTTTCTCCCCTTATTACTTTTTCTATTTGGTTTTTTAAACTAAATTGTTCCATGTATACCTCTTTGTAAAGAATTATATCTCAATATAATCGATGATATGATTATCTATTAAAGAGTATATTGTGAACTTTTTATTTTCATAGATTGTGTAACTTGGTCCTAAATCATTTCTTGGTAATGAGATAGAACCTGTATTAATATAAATCATATCTGATTCTTTTTTTATATATGGAATATGTTCATGTCCATATATTAACACACCATTTGTTAATATATCATTCTTCAAGTAACGATATTTATCACCATGAGTAATATAAATATTAATATCATCTATATTTAGCAAGGCAACATTTTCAAAAATTGGAAATGGGCTTTTAGTTATATCTACCTGCGAATCACAGTTACCACGCATTACTATTAAATTATCTTTATATTTATTTAAAAATTCTCTTACTGTGAAAACATCAACTGTTGAGTTTATTTTGTTAAATCCTGTATAGTATAAATCCCCTAATACTATTAATTTATTAATTTTTTCTGTTTCTATAATTTTTGATATTTTATTTAAATTATCAACTATACCATGTATGTCTGATATAAATAATATTTTCATAAATATTTTCCTTTCTAATAAGAAAAGAAGTTATTTCAACTTCTCCTGTTAGTTATTACTTTTTGATAATGTTACTTTAGTTTTATATTGTTTATTATCTCTAATATATGTAACTTCTATAGTTTCATTTGGAGTATACTTATATAGTTCATATCTTAGGTAAGCAATATTATTAACCTTTTCACCATTTATTTCTGTTATTATATCTCCTGCTTTTAAGTTTGATTTACTTGCTCCGGAATTTTCTGTTATACTTACTACTACTACACCTGATTTTATATTAGATGAAACACTAATATTATTTCTATAAAGTGCAGATGTATCAGTTACATTTAGCATTGATATTCCAAGTACAGGCCAATCTATTGAATTACCCTTTTCAAGAGCCTCTACATGATTCATAGCATATTCTATTGGGATAGCAAATCCCATTCCTTCTATTTCTTCTTGAACAAGTTTCATAGAGTTAATTCCTATTACTTCTCCATTTATATTTAAAAGTGGTCCCCCACTATTACCGGGGTTAATAGCTGCATCTGTTTGTAATACTTTCATAACATAATCTTCTGTTGTATTATTTCCTATACTTACACTTACCATTCTATCTTTTCCTGATAAAATTCCACTTGTTACAGTACCTCTATATTCATATCCAAGGGGTGAACCAATAGTAAAGACAGTATCTCCTACTGAACTTGATGATGAGTCTCCTATTTCAGCTACTGCTTTTACTTTATTTTTAGGAATTCTCATTACGGCTAAATCTAGGTATTGATCACTTCCTAAAAGTGTAGCTTCTACTTCTTCATCATCTGACATTATTAAAACTATTTTATCAGTACTATCTATTACATGTTGGTTAGTCATAATATAACCGTATTTATTATCAGTTTTATAAATAAAACCTGTTCCTGTTGAACTTACTTGATTATTTTGATAACCTTCTATCATTACAACAGCATCTTTTACTTTATTTACAGCCTCACTAATACTATTTTTTTCGACAATGGTGGTTGATTTTTTTGTAATATTGGTACTAGAAAGTAAATCTGTATAATTTAATATTAAATAAATTCCTAGTACTCCTATTATTACTCCTATTAAAATATAAATATATTTTTGTTTAACATTTTTATTCTTCGTCACTATCAGCATAACTCCTTTCAATATCTTTTAATTCATCCCAATTTTTTGGAAAGCCCATTTTATTTAAAACTTTTTCCACAGAAATTGTTGATAAGTTATAATCTAATGTATCAACAGCATTTTCTATTTCAATCATCATTCCTTTAAATTCATCATTTTTTAGCATATCTTTCATTATAATAATTAGTGCTAATAAATCGTTCTTTCCATATATATATCCATCCTCTGTTTTAGGAATATTCAGTAATTGATGGTATATATTATCATCAATTTCCTTTTGAGTCCTATTATCAAATAATATGTCTTCATGTGCACATAAATTACGATAATTAGCAAGAATTGGAAGATAAGTTATTAAAGTTTCTGGTTTTAAATGATATATTTTTGCAATTTGATCTTGATCTTCTTCTTTTAGAATAGAATAGGTTTCACTGACTATACCAAACGATAGTACCTTAACTAAAATCCATAATGGAATATAACCATAATTACTAACATAATGTGAAGTAGCAGTATGTTCTCTTCCATTAATTCTTATTTGCCTTTTCATTTTATTTATTAAGTCTTTTACTTGACGTTTTTTTTCACGGTTATTAGTAAAATTTTTTTCTTTTAAATAATCTTTCTCTTTATAACCATACTTTTTGGATAATTGATAAGATGTTATAGACTTTAAGTTATTTTCAATTATTAAAAGGTTTTTAAAAAGAATTGTTCTTAAGGTTCTATCAAATAAAAATAGGCTATATAATTCTTCGAATTTAGTATTTGGTAAAAATCTTTTATCACCTTGTTCTTCCATGAATAGATGCCTATATCCATTTAGGAAAAAATAATTTTCTCTTAATAGAACTTCTTTAGCATATTCCTCATCAGTAATAATTAGTCCTTTATATTTCATTATTTCTATTTGTTCATCTAAATTTTTAAATCGCTTTTCTATCATAATCTCACCTATTTCATTATAGCATACATTTTAAAGCAGAAGTATGAAAAATATGTGAATTATTATGATATAATTTTAAAAGGTGGTGATTCTATGCCTGCAACTGTTACACACGCATTTTTTGCTATTGACGTTTATCAAAATTTAAGAAAAAGTGATAAATTACTAGTAAATAAAGAATTTAATCGTCTTAAGATGTTTGGTCAAAGTACAGATTCAATTATGTTTTATAATATTGAAAGTTTGAAAAAAGGGAAAAAATTACGTCAATTTCAAAATTTTTTTCATACAAATTATAGTCAAAAGTTTTTTGTAAAATTGTGTAAAACTATTAAATTACAGAATCTTCAAAATGATCAAGATGTTTTGGCATTTTTATATGGTTTTATATGCCATTATGTTCTTGATAGTATAGTTCATCCTTTTGTAGTATATAAAACTGGTGTTATGGATAAGAGTGATAAAACAACTTTTAAATATAATAATTTACATTCTTATATGGAAACTTATATAGATAATTATATGATTTTACAAAAAACTAATCATAAACCATATAATTTTAGATTAGATAAGTTTTGTTTTGATACTAGATGTTTTAGTAACTCTCTTAATAATGTAATTGATGTTGTATTTGATGATGTATTTAATATTAAAAATATGTCTAAAATATACTATAAGTCTTTAAAACAAATGAAATCTTTTTTAAGAAAATATCGTTATGATAGATTTGGAATTAAAAAAATTGGTTATAGGGGTATTGATTTATTTACTAGTAAATCTTTTTTCAAATTTGATGTTTTATCATATCATTATTTTCCTGATAATAAAAAATATTTTTTAAATACTAATCATAATATTTGGTATAATCCTATTAATCATAATATTAGTAGTAATGATAGTTTTGATGATTTATATAAAAAGTCTATTAAAGAGGCAGTATATATAATTAAATGTGTTAATGATTATTTTAATGATAAGAATATTGTATTAGAAGAAGTATTTACAAATAAGAGTTATTTAAGTGGACTTGATTGTAATGTTCCATTAAATTATAAAAAATTTGAATTTTAAGTATAACTTTTATTAAAAATATCCATAGTATTATTAGGTGATACTATGTTTTATAAATATGAATTTAGGGATTATTATGGTCGTAATGCTTTGTATTTATATCTTACAATGAATGATGAAATTGCAAGTGAACTTGGTAATGATAATAGTGACAAAATTACACATAAAGTTAAAAATTATATTAAAAATAAAAATATTGATTATAATGGTGAAGAAGTTTTTTTGGTAGTAAATGGTATTGTAGTTAAGAGTATTAATCTTAAAAATAAAGAGATTAATATAGAAGTTCTTGATGATAAGTGTAGTTATGTTAATATAAAGTATAATGTTAAAATAGTAAATAATAATAAAGAAAGAATTATTAATTTAAAAGATTATTTACTTGGTGTTTTATTTGCTAATAATATTTATAATATGCCTAAAGAACTTGTTAAAGCAGTTTGTGTCTTATATAGAACTTATACTTTTTATAGGATGGAAAAGGATGGTTTCTTGGATATTAATGATAATTTTATGAAATATAGGAATGTTTCTTATTATAAACTTTTTTTAATTGAGGATTATCTAAATATATATAATAAGTTAGAAGAAGCGATTAATGAAACTGACTGTATATTTATTACTTATAATAATGAGTATATAAAACCCTATATTCATAATACAAATAATGGTTTTACTGAAGAAATTGATAATATTCCATATCTTGAAAAAAGAGAAAGTTTGTGGGATTTACTTTCTCCAAATTATTTAAATATTAAGGAATTTTCTTATGACATGTTGGAAAAGTTACTTAATGTTTCTAAAGAAGAATTACAAAATATTAAAATATTAGAATTAACTAGTGGAAATAAAATTAAAAAAATCAAGATTGGACCTATTATTTATAGTGGAGAGGAATTTAGAAATAAGCTTAAATTAAATTCTAATGATATTACAATTTTAATTAATGATTATAATATTAAGTTTGTTACTAGAGGTGATGGAAATGGTCTTGGACTTTCTCTTAGTGGTGGTATGGAACTTGCAAGAAGTAATTGTAACTTTTTACAAATACTTAATTATTATTTTCCAAAATGTACTATTAAAAAATATGTATAAAAAGAGAGCTTATGCTCTCTTTCTAAGTATTTAAATCCTTTAATTTAGATAATGCTAAATCAGCATCTTTATTTATCTCATAACTATTTTTTAAATAATTAATATAATTATCAATTTCCTGAGTGAATCTTTGCATTCTTACAGTTCCTGTTTTTATATCGTCTTTATAATGTTCTAAAATAATTTTTAAATTATTATTGGACTTTGTCAAGATTTCAATTATTGCTAATAATTGCTCATAAGATATGTTATTTATCATTTTGCTTATCACTCTTTTCTTTTGCTAAGATTATTTCTTTTATAGAGTTTGCAAAATTTATTGCATCTTCTTTATATTCATTTATATTATTTATATAATTGATATTATCTTGACTAGTCCATGTATTACTTAACTTTTCTAAACAGGAATAAATTGTATTAATTTCTTGTTGATATTTTTCTAAATTATTCATAAATTCTCCTTATACTAAAACTATTTTTGATCCATTTTTCATGTCAGTATCTTTTATCATTAATTGAACATCATATACTTTTCCTGTATCTTTACTATAAAGATTTGTATCTTCTTTTATTGAATAATTATTATCGGGATTTTCTGTTAAGGCTTTTTCTATTAATTGTTTTATTGTACCAACTCTTTTATTAATAGGAATAAATATGTCATATTCTTTTTCTATTAATGGAATATATAATTGAATTAATATTTTATTATTTTCCATTTTCTGCTCCTTCTAATAGTTTTATAATATATGGTTTTCCTTTTTCTACAATAATTCCAAATCCCGGTTTTAATTCTTGTCTTAATTCTCTTGGACTCATAGATAGTTTTAAAACGAATTGATCTAATATTCCACTTCCTAGCCATACTCCTGATGATATATCAACACAAGTTTTAAACCATGGTTCGAAAGCAATATTTTTTAGTTTATCAACATTATCAATTAATATAAAATTATAAGTACCTAAGTTTTGAGCTTCTTTTATAGAATTAGTAAAGCTGCCCTTTAAATTCATATCTAATTTACTCAATAGATTTTCTATACCTACTATTATTACTGTTACTTTATCTTTATTATTTAAAATACTATTTTGAAAGTTATTTTGTTTATATAAATTTATTTGACTAACTAAATCATTATTTAATCTGGTTATTACATCACTATAGTTTTTATTTACTAATAAAGTATTAGGAATTTGATTTTTAATAATTTCTAATGTATCAAATATTACAACTTTTTGTTTTTCTACATAGGTTAGTGTTTTATATAAACTATTTATAAATCTACTATATTCATAGACATCTGTACTTGTTACTAATGATATATAATCTTTTTTACAATTAATAGTAGAAATTTGTAATGTATCCTTTTTTATACCTACTGGTATTGTTTCAATATTATTTAGAGTATTTTTTACTACATCATGAGTAATGACATCTGGTAAAACTGGTATTTTATAAGCTTTTGTTTTAAATATTTCGTTAAGTTTTTTACTTATTACTTTTAGATATTCATTCATTTTTTCATGTTCATATGGATATGCTGTTTGGAATTCATAAACTTCTTCTTGAGCTATTAATCCTCTACCATATAATTTAGATGGATATTTTTTATGAATATTTCCTAATATTGCTGAATAATCTGTTGGATCATTAAATTGTAATACTAAGTTTTGTTTAAAGTTTTGTCTTACTCGATATCTTAATGAATTTGTTGTATTTGCAGTTACTACAAAAGTAATACCATATTTAAAGCCTTCCCTTGTTAATACTCCAAAGATGTCATCATATTCATCATATGTTTCTGAATATGCATCATAATTATTAACAATTATTACAATGAATGGTAATTTTTTTCCACTGTGTTTACAATAGAAATCAAAGTCTCCATTATAATCAACAAATAGTTTTTTTCTGTTTTCTAACTCTGTTGTTAATACTTTAAATAAATTAGCAACTTTTTCTTCTTGTGTTGAAAAGATTACTTCTCCTATTTGAGGAGCCTCTTTAAATACTCGAAGTGTTTCTGCTCCAAAGTCTAAAATATATAAATTTACTTCTTCTGGTGAATGATCTACTATTGTGGAATATACTAATGTTGTTAATAATAATTCTTTTCCACTTCCTGCTGAACCATAAATGATTGTGTTACCATCTTTTGAAAGTGGGAGTGTTAAAATTCCTTGTCTTTGATTATTTGGATCATCAAATTCTCCTATAATAGGATTGATGTTTCCTTCTTCTGTTATATAATTATATTTTTCTCTTAATTTTTCTACATAAATGTATTCTGGTATTTTATCTAACCATAACTGTCTTACAGAAATATTTTGATTTTTTGCAGTTGATACTATGTATTTTACTATATTAGTAATTTCTTCACCTTTTGATTCTACTACTATTTGTCTGTTGGCACTATCTACACTTTTAATAATATTTCCAACATTGTCTATAAAATCTAATCTTTCATCAATTTTTTTCTTTCTTTTCTCCATTGGAAAGTATTTAGCTCCAGTCCATGCGGATTGACCTAAAGCGAATAATTCGTTATAACCTACTTGGAGATAGAAACGTCCAGTTTCCTTTATTGAAGCAGCGTCTGCACATTTAATCATGTCCATACTATCAGATCTATCCTGAACTTTTAAACATATTCTGAATTTGGAGTTTGACCATATTTGATCATTTACTACTCCTGCTGGTTTTTGAGTTGCAAGAATTAAGTGGACTCCTAAACTACGTCCAATACGAGCGGTTGAAATTAATTCATCCATAAAGTCTGGTTGTTGATCTTTTAACTCTGCAAATTCATCTGAAATAATTAATAAATGTGGTACAGGTTCTTGTACTAAACCTTCTTTATATAATGTTTGATATTTATAAATATCTATAGTACTTTCATTTAATGAATCTCTTGCTTCATTAAATATTTTTTGACGTCGACGTAATTCACTTTGGATTGATGCTAGTGAACGATTCATTTCAACTGTATCTAAGTTTGTAATGGTACCTGCTAAATGCGGAAGTTTCATTCCAGTTTCCTTGTTTTCGAATGCTCCTGCTAGTCCTCCACCTTTGTAGTCAATTAAAATAAAGCTAACTTCATTGGGACTATAATTTATAGCCATAGATAAGATATAGGTTATTATTAATTCACTTTTTCCTGATCCAGTCATACCAGCTACTAGTCCATGTGGTCCATGGGCTTTTTCGTGTAAATCTAATTTAAATAGTTCTCTATTTTTATCTACACCAATAGGAGCCTGTAGTGTTTTTGTTGGATTACTATTTTTCCATCTATTTAAAATATTTAATTGTTCTACTTTTCCAACATCGTACATTTCAAGAAAGCTTATCATAGTAGGAAGACTACTACTTTCTTTTTCGGTTTCAATAGGAATATTTGCAAGTACTTTTGTACATTGATACATATCAATATTAGGATTATAATCTGCAATAAACTCTTTTTGTTTATTTGAAACAAGTTCATTCTCAAATACACCTGATTTTTTATCACCAATACTAATAAATGTATGACATTCATTTGGTAAGTTTGTTAATCTATTGTTAATTATTACTAGACTGAATCCTATATTTGTTTTTTCATTACATATATCTTTAATTATTTCTAATTCTCGTACTGATTTAAAATCATCTATTATAATGAAAAAGTATGGACTAAAACTAGTGTAATCCTTTTGAGTTGTGGAAGTTACAAATTCACTGTCATCATTGTTGTTCTTTCTAGATTGAAAAATTTGTTCTAGGTTTAAAGACAACTCTTTTGCTTCATCATTGTTTGTGGCAAAATATCTGACTGTTTTGGAATTATTCCAACAATGTGGTAATGCCCTTAAATAATCCCATCTACTTTCATTTTTTTCGTTTGTAAATATTACTATTTTTAAATCATCATAACTATGAAAAGTAATTAATTGTAACATTAAACCATCTATAAATGAATTTTTTTGTCTACCTTCTCCAATGATAGCTGAAATATTATTTTTTACAAAAGATAAATTTATAGGTACGTTTTCTAACTCTTTTGATTCTTTTCCTAGTTCTAATACTAATTGTTGAAGATTATCGTCTTCAAGTTGAAAGCGTTCTTCAGGATATTTTACAGAACCTTTAAAACTAGTGGAACCTATACCCATACGTAAATCTAGAAAGTCATTTTGATCAAGTTCTCTTTCCCATAAATTTCTTTTTCTTGTTAAGATAATATTAGCACATTCTTCTAAAGTAATATAATTTTCTAAGAGTACCTGACGTTGTTTTTCCATTTCACTATGAATAGTATTTCTTTTTTGATTTATATATTCACTATATTTTTCTTGTCTTAAAGTTTCGCGTTTTTTTTGTTGTTTTTTTTGATATTTTCTGTTTAGAAGTGGCCATAAGATAGTACTTAGTAACATTGCTAAACACATAATTATAGTTGGAAGTGATGAGGTAACTGTTTTCTCACCAGAAATAACTCCTGATATTGATGAGTATCCCATCATTAAAGAAACCATTCCCATACTAAACATTGGTCCTAGTACATAAATCATTGGAGTTTCGTCTGGTTTTTCTTTATTAGGTGGTGGGTCAATCGTTATTTCTATAGGTTCAATTCCTGCTTTAAATCTTGGAGAACGAAAGAAGTAATCTTCATCTTTATAAAAATCAATATTCTCTTCCATAACATTTGTTTCATTTATTTCTGGTTGAACTAAAGCTTTTTTTATTGAAAATAATCTATTATCAAATTTTACAAGGGAACCAATTTTGTTTACTATTATTGAATCTCCTAAAACTATTATTTTTAACCCCATTATAAATATAATATCACCATGATAAAGCTTCTTAGTTGTTACTAGTTCATTATTTACATAAGTTCCATAATTACTATTTAAATCTTCAATATACCAATTATTATCAGTATACGTTAATAAGGCTTGTTTCTTTGATACCAAGGGATAATTATAATTAATACCAGCATCACTATCATTACCTATTAATATTTTTGTTGATGGCTGTACTTGTAATCTAGTTGTATACTCATCTATAGTTGGAGAACAATATAATAATATATAATTATTTTCATCATTAATCCTTAAAAAATATAATGAATATTCTTTTAGAATTATGGAATCTATTTCTTTATTATTAAATACTATTTTTGTTTCAAAGTTACTTTTTAGATACCATAAGCCATCTCGTTCTTCTACACTTATTAGGTTTCTAGTATTTCCTAAACCATCTATATCTGTAATCCAATAGTTTCCTGTAACTGTATTAGGCAAAGTAAAATTATATATTTTAGTACGTTTTATTAATCTTACTATCATAAAGTCACCCCATTAAAAAGTATATTATATATTTATACTTTCCCTATTTTTTATTCTATGTTAATTATATCTATTTTAATGTTTTTTTTCAAGTATTATATTTTAGCCCAATCGTTTTGTAATCTAATTCATAAATTAGTTTTAGGAGGAGTTTTTTTATGGTCAATTTTTTTGTTAACCTTTCTCCAATATATCAAGCTTTAATTGCAGGTATATTTACATGGAGTATTACTCTTTTAGGTGCAAGTGTCGTATTGTTCTTTAAAAAAGTAAATAATGATATTATGGATGCAATGCTTGGATTTTCAGCTGGTGTAATGATTGCAGCTAGTTTCTTTTCTCTAATAGACCCAGCTATAAAAATGGCAAATAATTTAAATATGATTGGTTTTTTAGTTGTATCTATTGGTTTTTTAGCAGGAACTATTATTATTCTTTTAGGAGATAAATTATTTAATTTATTAGAAAAGAAAAGAAATGGTTATATTTCTGATAGTAAAAAAAGATGTATGATGCTTATAACTTCAATTACTCTTCATAATATTCCTGAGGGGCTAGTTTTGGGGGTAAGTTTTGGTTCTTTAGTATATAATATTACTGGTAGTAGTTTAGTTGGTGCACTTTCTTTGGCTCTTGCTATTGGAATTCAAAACTTTCCTGAAGGTAGTGCTGTTAGTTTGCCATTAAGAAGAGAAGGTTATGGAAGATTTAAAGCTTTTTTCATTGGACAATTAAGTGCTGTTGTAGAACCTATTAGTGCCTTTATTGGAGCTATACTGGTAATGAAAATAAAAACTTTACTTCCTATTTTGTTATCAATGGCTGCTGGTGCAATGTTCTTTGTTGCTATAGGTGATTTAATTCCTGAAAGTCAGAAGAATAAAAGAAAGAATTTAATGACAGTGGTAACATTAATTGGATTTACTATTATGATGGTTTTAGATATTGCTTTAGGTTAAAAAAAAATCCTATTTTATTAAGATAAAATCTTAAGTATAGGATTTTTTTTATTCATTCCAAATATAACTTTTGTCCCGCTTTTAATTTAATGGCATAAATATCATCATTTTTACAAGTAAAAATTAATTTTTTTTGTTCTTTCGATTCATTTGGATCGTCTAATATTTCTGTATCTTCATTACTTGGAGATGGTACTGGTGTTGGGGTTGGTGCTTTTTCTATTTTTCTGAATGTGTAGTTATGACTATCCAATATTTTTATACTATCATCTATCCATAGACATTCTGTTGGATTTTTTCCATTATTTATAACCCAAGTATTAGATGAAGTTTTGTGCCAACCTGTTCCATAAAATTTTCCTCTTCCACATTCTAAATGACAATGATTGCCAGTTGCATTTCCTTTTGTTCCTTCTTGATAAAGTATATCCCCTCTGTTTATTATTTTTCCAATATGTAAATCGCTTACATCATTATCATGTGCAAAAAGCATAGTCATATAGTCTATAGTTCCGTCTGGATATTCAACTTTATCAAGACTTTCAAACCAAACTTCATTTGCATCAGTGGTATATATTTTTTTTATTATGCCTGTATATGGCGCTAATATATTATCTATTCCTGTATCGCTACCTGCTTCATCAATAGCAAAACTTTCTAAATGTGTTCCTTCATTATAACCTTGTGTTATTCGCATATATGGACTTGGATATAATGGTTTTTCCATTATATATCACCATCCGTTTTTATTATATTTTCTTTTTTTACTTGAATTGTATCTTTGGAAATTATTTGACTATATGATGATAAATTTCCTTCTAATGATTTATATATTGTATCGGCACCTAGAAAACTAAAAAGACCAACCCATAAACTTTCTGGAAATTCTATATTTGTAAATGTAATACAAAATAGGATACCAATTATGATATTTATGATTAAACTATATATTGCCAAACATGAAGAACATGGAAAGTATTTTTTTGATTTTTGGACAAAAGCGCAAGTAATAGTACTCATTATGATTGAAATAATGAGTAATTTTTGCAATAACTCTATGTTAAGCATAATAATCTCCTCAATATAGTATATGATAAATCTTGCTTTTTGTTACTGCAATAAAAAAGAAAAAAGCCCAAATGAGCTTTTTTGAAACAAGTATTTTAACGTTTTGAGAATTGTGGTGCACGACGTGCTTTCTTTAAACCTGGTTTTTTACGTTCTTTCTTACGTGAATCACGAGTAATGAAACCAGCTTTCTTTAATACTTTTCTATAACTATTTTCTGAATCTGCTGGTGTTGTTGAATCATATTGTAGTAATGCTCTAGCAATACCTAAGCGAATTGCTCCAGTTTGTCCAGAGAATCCACCACCTGATACTTTAGCATCAACATCGAATATTTCTCTTGTTCCAGTAATATCTAATGGTTGAGTTAAATCCATTACTAATACTTCGAATGGTAAATATTCATTTACATCGCGTCCATTGATTGTTATTTTTCCTGTTCCCGGAGTTAATGTTACACGAGCAACACTAGTTTTTCTTCTACCAGTTCCAGTATAAACTTTTTTGTCTAATTTTGCCATTATTTAACCTCCATAATTTCTGGTTTTTGTGCTTCATGTTTATGTTCACTACCTGTATAAACAAATAATTTTTTATACATTGAACGACCTAGACGATTTTTAGGAAGCATTCCTTTTACTGCACGTTCTACCATTTCTACTGGATATTTTTCTTGCATAACTCTTGCTGTTCTTTCTCTTAATCCACCTGGATATTGTGAATGATTATAATACATTTTCTTGTCTAATTTATTACCAGTTAATTTTGCTTTTTCAGCATTAATGATAATAACATAATCACCACAATCAATATGAGGTGTGTAAGTTGCTTTATGTTTACCTCTTAAAATATGAGCTGCCTTACTTGCAACACGTCCTAAAGGTTTTCCTTCAGCATCAATTACATACCATTTACGTTCTACTGTTTCTTTTTTTTGCATAAAACTTGTCATAAAATTTCTCCTTTATCCATTACTTAAATTAAGTTTTCCCAAGACTTAATTTATGTGGGGATATTTCAATGTACCGATTAAAATTATACTAAAAAATGTATATAAAATCAAGTCTTTTTTTATATTATTAATATTTTATTAGTCTATTATGTACTTATTTAAGTCTTCATATTCCACTTTTTCTAAATAAAGACCTTCAGCAGGGGCTGTTGCACCATTTTTTTTTCTTGATTTACTATCCAAAATTGTCTTAACATCATTTGCTGTTAACTTGTTTTCTCCTACTTTAATAAGTAATCCGACCATATTTCTTACCTGATACCTCATAAAACCATTACCAGTAAAAGTTATTATATATTTATTTTTATCAACTTTATCCTCTTCAATATAAGCATCAAAAATTTTTCTAATACAGTTTTGTTTAGTAATATTTTCTGTTACAAAGGCTCTATAGTCATGTTCTCCTATTAGTTTTTTTATAGCTTGTCGCATTGCACTTAAATTTAAATTATAATTATATTGGAATACATAATTTCTTTCTAATGGATTATATTCTCCTACATTTATGTAATATTTATAAGTTTTACTAATAACATTATACCTTGCATGAAAATTTTCCACTACATGATAAGCATCAATTATATGGATGTCTGCTGGTAGATTGCTATTTAGTGCTCTTTTTAATTTTTTAGGAGTAATATTTACATCAATATCTAAATGAGCATACTGACATTTTGCATGAACCTTTTTATCAGTACGACCCGTTGCAGTTATTTTGGTATTAATATTATTATTTACTATTGTTGCAGCAGTTTCTATTTCATTCTGTATCGTTTTTAAATTTGGCTGATTTTGAAATCCAGCATAATTTGTTCCATCATATGAAAATTTTATTAAAAAACGCATTTTTCCCTCCTATTAATTTTTTCCACAGTTTCTGTGGATTATACATGTTTGTAAATATCTTTGATTAAATCTCTAATATCTCTATGATAATCTATGTTAACTTTTTTTTCAGTTTTTGCTTTATAAGTAAATAAAACTATATCCGGAATTTCTATGTCCTCTTTTAAAAGAAATTTTACATTTTCATATATTTCCTTACTATTTCCTTCTTTTAGTACTTTATTATTTTTAAAAATTATTAAATGTTTTGTATATTTATAAAGAATCTCACTATCTTTTGATGTAATAATTATACATATTTTATATTTTTCATTAAGTTGTGTTAATAACCTAAATATCTTTTTTTCAGTTTTTGTATCTAAATTTGTAAATGGTTCTTCTAATATTATTATCTTCGGGTTATTTATTAAACTTATTGCTATTTGTAATAATTTTTTTTCACTAGTAGATAGAGTTGTAATATTTCTTGTTAAATAATTATCTTTTAAATCTACTATCTTTAGCGAATCTATTATTTTTTTTCTAGGGTCCTTAATATCAAATTTATAATACTCAAACATATAAGTCATATATTCTTCTATAGTTGTTTTAGAATATTTATTTTGAAAAGTATTTTCAACTATGGAAATTTTTTTTATTAGAGATAATTTATTTTTATTAGATAAGATTTTTTCTCCAAAATTAATAGTTCCATCATAATTTACTTTTCCCATTAGTAAATCTAGAATGGAATCACTATTAGTTCTATATATACCTGTTATTTCGCTTTCTGGTATTTCAAAACTTATATTATGAAATTTTTGATAATTAACTTTTGTAAATTTTATTTCCATAATTCTTGTACCATCCCATCCATATCTAAAATAATATTATTAATAAGATTGTAGTCATTTAGTTTAACTGATAAGTCTACCATAAAGGGAATAGATAAACCTAATCTATTTATTTTATTATCTTGTTTTAAGACGTCTAATGGGTTCCCTTCTAATGCAATTTTTCCTTGATCTAAAATATAAAGATAATCTGCATTTAACTCTATGACATCATTTAAATCATTTGTAGTAATTATTATTGTTGTTTTTTCTTTTTTGTTTAATTCTTTTAAAAGTGATAATATTTGTTTTGTTTGGCTTTTTGTCATAAGAGAACATATATCATCTAATAATAATACTTTTGGATTAGTTAATAGTGTACTTGCTAATAGCAATCTTATTCGGGAAAAGTTATTAAGTTCATTAGGTGAGTGTAATAAAATATCTTCTAAATTTAATAATTTTACTATTTTTTGGTATTGATTTATTTTATCTTTTTGTTCTATTTTTAAATTTTCTAATATACTAAATAATTCATCTTCTACTGTTGAATTAAAAAAAAGTATATTATCTTCTTGAGAAACTATTCCAATTTCTGAAAATAGTTTTGTTTTATTGATTTTTTCTATTGGAGTATTATTATATATAACATTTTCTTTGGTAGAGATTAACGTATCTATGACTTTTATAATGGTACTTTTACCAGAATTATTAGGTCCTGTTATTGCTGTTATTTTTTTATCTTCTATATTTAGATTGAAATCATGAAAAATATTTTTATAATTTAAATTTTTTACTTCTATTATGTTTTTGTTTTTCATTGATTTCACCTCTTACTTCTGCAATATACTATTATAAAGCATTTTATACAAAAAGAAAACTTTAATTTATTCCTAAATTAAAGTTATTGTAATTTTCTTTTCTGAATTCGATAAGTAATTCTCAATAACATTTTATCTGATATAAATCTACTAAAAAATTTCATTAATTTCATTTTTAATCCCGGGATTATAAGCATTTTCTTATTAAACATTTCATCTATTGCATATTGGGCTACGTCGTGTGCTGATAAGGCTTTTACTTTAAAATTTACATTTGCTACTTTATTAAAGTTTGTACTAACTGGTCCGGGGCAAAGGCATGATATATGCACGTTGCTTTTTCTTTTTTTTAACTCATACCAGATAGATTCAGTTAAACTACAGACATATGATTTTGTAGCATAATATGTGGACATTAATGGACCTCCCGGTAAAAGTCCTGCTGATGATGAAACATTTAAAATATACCCTGAATCTTTTTTTATCATATCTTTTAGAAAAGATTTTGTTAAAATGTGAACCGCTTTAAGATTTGTTTCTATCATTTCTATATCATTTGAAAGTTGTAGACTATCAAAATCACCACATGAACCAAAACCCGCATTATTTATTAAAATATCAATATTTTCATTTTTAGTTAAAACATATAGTTCTTTAACTTTCTGTTCATTACTTAAATCTAATGCAATTATTTTTGTCTTTGTAGGTAATTTTTGTTGAATTTCTTCTAATTTTTCTTTATTTCTTGCTACTAGTATTAACTCATATTTTTTTTGTGCTAAGTACTTAGCCATTTCCAAACCTATTCCACTAGATGCTCCAGTTATTAGGGCCTTCATTACCGTCACCTCTAATTTTATTATATATTAATTTTAATTAATTGAAAAGATAGTTTACAACCAAAAAAAGAAGTTGATTATTCAGCTTCTTTTGTTTCTTCCTTTGCTGGTTTTGTTGCAACTTCTTTTTCATCTACTAATTTTAGAATTACCATTAAACTATCATCACCACGACGTTCAGTAAGTTTTAGTATTTGAGTATATCCACCATTACGATTTTCATAACGTTTTGCTAAATCATTAAATATTTTATCTACAACTTTTTTATCGTTGTGTAAAAATGCTAACGCTTTTCTTCTTGATACTAAATCACCTTTTTTACCATAGGTAATCATTTTATCAACAAATTTACGAGTTTCTTTAGCACGAGTTTCTGTTGTTGTAATGCTTTCATTCATAATAACTTGTTTTGTTTGAGTTGCAAGCATGCTTCTTCTATGTTTATTATCGCGTCCTAATTTTCTATATGCCATAATTATCCTCCTTATTAATCTTCATCATGTAATGTTAAGCCCATATCTTTAATTTTATCTAATACTTCTTTTAAAGATTTTTTACCTAAATTACGGATTTTCATCATATCTGATTCACTTTTATTAACTAGATCTTGTAATGTATGAATTCCTGCTCTTTTTAAACAATTATATGCACGAACAGAGAAATCTAAATCTTCTATTGAAGTTTCTAAAGCTTTTGTTTTTGGATCTTCAGTTTTTTCAATCATCATACCACTAACATCTGCTATTGATGATAAATCTGTTAATAATTCGAAATGTTCAATTAAAATACGTGATGCTAAAGCTATTGCTTCTTCTGGTTTTATAGATCCATTAGTCCATACTTCTAGAACTAATTTATCATAACTTTCATCTTGTCCAACACGTGCTGGTTCAACTTCATATGAAACTCTTTCGATTGGCGAGTATGATGAATCCATTGCAATAACACCAGTTTTTTTAATATCTAATAGTTTTTTATTTATTTCACTATCTACATATCCACGACCATTTGTTACAGTCATTTCTATATTAAGACTTCCGCCTTTACTTAGTGTTGCTATTACTTTATCCTTATTAATAATTTCAACATCTGCATCACATTCAATATCTCCAGCGGTTACTTCACCCTCTTTTGATACATTTAAAGTGATAGTTTTTGTTGTATTAGAATAATTCTTAATAACAAGACCTTTTAAGTTTAATATAATTGTAGCTACGTCTTCATAAACTCCATCTATTGTTTGGAATTCATGTAAAACTCCATCTATTTTAATACTACTAATTGCACTACCGGGAAGAGATGATAACATTACTCTTCTTAAGGCGTTACCTAAAGTAGTACCAAAACCTCTTTCTAATGGTTCTAATTCAAATTTTCCATAGAAATTACTTTCTACTGAATCAGTAATTTTATATATTGGTTTTTCAAATTGTAACATGAAACTAACCTCCCTTTATTTATTGATTTACAATTAACCACGTGGACGTTTTGGTGGACGACATCCATTGTGTGGTATTGGTGTAACATCATTGATTGCTGTTATTTCTAAACCTGCTGTTTGAAGTGAACGAATAGCTGTTTCACGTCCTGGTCCTAAACCTTTAACATACACTTCTACTTTACGCATACCAATATCATATGCAGCTTTTCCTGCGGCTTCAGCGGCAATTCCAGCAGCGTATGGTGTTGATTTTTTACTTCCTTTAAATCCTAGGGCACCACTTGAAGCCCAACTAATAGTATTACCATCTTTATCGGTAATAGTAGTTATTGTATTATTAAATGTTGAATGAATGTGTGCAACACCTTCTGGCACATTCTTCTTAACTTTTTTCTTTCTAGTTTTATAAGCCATGGTTTAACCTCCTTTTAACTATTAAGCTTTTTTCTTATTAGCAACAGTCTTACCCTTACCTTTACGAGTACGAGCATTTCTATTTGTTCTTTGTCCTCTTACTGGTAATCCTTTTTTATGACGAGATCCCTCATAAGAGTTAATTTCCATTTTTGTTTTTATATTCATAGTAACTTCACGACGTAAGTCACCTTCTGTTAAATGATTGTTAATTTCATCACGAAGTTTAATTAATTCTTCTTGTGATAATTCACCTGCTTTTTTAGTAGGTTCAACTCCTGCGTTTTCACAGATTGTTTTTGCTAAATTTCTTCCAATACCATAAATATAAGTTAATGAAATAACGATATGTTTATCATTTGGAATATCTACACCTTTAATACGTGCCATTTATTTCACCTCCTATTAACCTTGTCTTTGGTTATGTTTAGGGTTCTTTTTACAAATAACTCTAACAACACCTTTACGTCTTACTATTTTACAATCAGCACAAATTGGTTTTACTGATGGTTTTACTTTCATTATAATCCCTCCTATTATTTACGATAGGTAATACGCCCACGTGTTAAATCATAAGGCGATAGTTCTATCATTACGGTATCACCTGGTAGGATGCGAATGTAGTGCATTCGTATTTTACCAGAAACGTGGGCTTCCACAATGTGTCCATTATCAAGCTGAACTTTAAATTTTCCTCCTGGTATAATTTCAAGAACTTTACCTTCTATTTCAATTACGTCTTCTTTTGCCATCTTTTCACTCTCCTGTTAATATTTCGTATCCATCTTGGGTTACAACTACTGTATGTTCATAGTGAGCTGATGGACTATGATCTTGTGTTACAACTGTCCAGTCATTATCTTCTAAATAAATGTCTGGATGTCCAAATGTTAACATTGGTTCAACAGCAATTACCATTCCAACTTTTAGACGAGGTCCTGTATTTTTAGTTCCATAATTTGGAACATCAGGATCTTCGTGAACGTCAGTTCCTACACCATGTCCACATAATTCTCTTACAACACCTAAATTATGTTCTTTGGCATATGTTTCAATGGCATAACCAATATCACCAATTCTAGCATTTGGTTTAATCTGAGCAAGACCTACGAATAATGATTTTTCAGTATGCTCCATTAAATATTCTTTTTCTTTTGTTATATTTCCTACTTTATATGTCCAAGCTGAATCACCATGATAACCTTTATAACATGCTCCTATATCTAGTGTTACAATGTCACCATCTTTTAATTTTCTTTTGCTTGGAAAACCATGAACGACCTCATCATTTATACTAATGCATAATGCTGTAGGAAATCCTTCGTATCCTTTAAAAGAAGGAGTTGCACCATTTTCTCTAATAAATTTTTCTGCTAAGCTATCTAGCTTTTCTGTTGTTACTCCTTCTTTGATAAATGGTTTTATATATTGATGAGTTTTATATACTATATTACCTGCTATTTTTAAAAGTTCAATTTCTCTTTCACTTTTTATAGTTATCATTTACTCACCTACTTTACTTATAATTTTATCTATTTCATTGAAAATTTCATCAATAGATGCATTTCCATTTATGTGGTAAACTACTCCTTGTTTTTCATAATGCTCAATTATTGGAGCAGTTTTTTCTAAA
This sequence comes from uncultured Bacilli bacterium, assembly GCA_934167695.1. GTDB lineage: Bacteria > Bacillota_I > Bacilli_A > RF39 > UBA660 > UBA2730. Next base: position 23,446 of record CAKPLP010000008.1, read on the forward strand.
TACATTTTATATCTTGTTTGGAATGAATCTATATTATCATCATTTCTTTGATATAGACTTCCACCACAAACATCACATACGGATTCTATTTGTGGTTTTTCGCTTTCTTGATTAATATTATATACCGCATTACAATTTTTGCAAATTCTTCTACCAGTTATTCTTTTTTCTAGAATTTTTTCATCTATATCTAAAACAAATACATAACCTAATTCAAAATTTGTTTTTTGTAGTATTTCATCATATTTTAAAGCTTGTTCGTAATTACGAGGAAAGCCATCTATTATGAATCCTTTTTTGCAGTCATCTTTTAAAAGTCTATCTTCTACTAATTTATAAGTAATATCATCTTTTACTAATTTGCCACTTGCTAATGTTTCATAAACATAATTTCCTATTTCAGTATCTTCTTTTGATATTTCTCTTAAAATATCTCCAGTTGAAATATGTGGAATATGGTACTTGTTAACTATCATTTTTGCTTGTGTACCTTTTCCAGCAGCAGGTGGCGCAATAAACATTATACTCTTCATTCTTCTACCTTCTACTATATCCTTTTTTATAATTTCTGGCAAGTAAACTACCTTCTAATTGTCTATACGTTTCAAGAGCAACTCCTACGACAATAAGTAATCCAGTACCTCCAATCGAAACACTAGTTGGTAAATCTGTTATGTTAGAAAATATTATTGGAAGACCAGCTATTATAACTAGGAATGTTGCACCTAATACAGTTATTCTAGATAATACTTTACTTAAATAAAATTCTGTATCCTTACCGGGTCTTATTCCTGGTATGTAACCACCATTTTCTTGTAAGTTTTTAGAAAATTCATCTGGTCGCATTTGGATAAAAGTATAGAAATAAGAAAATAGAAATATAAATAATACATATATTGCAAATCCTACTGGAGTTGAATAATTTAAATATTTTTGAACAAATAATGTAAATCCTTCTTTATTAATAACACTAGCAATTATACTAGGTATACTTAATAAACTTGATGCAAAAATTACAGGTATTACATTGGCCGTATTAATTTTTATTGGCATGTAAGATGTGTTTTTTGCATAAGAGTTACTTGATTTATTTGCATATTGAATTGGTACTCTTCTTTCTGACTCTTGTACAAAGATAACTCCAACTAATATAGCAAGATATACTATAACAAATAGTAAAAATTTAACTATTCCAAATGTTGTCTGTTGAGCTGTTCCAAATGTTACTAAACTTTGAAAAGCTGTAACAAACATTTCTGGTAGGGTTGCTATAATACCAGCCATAATAATTAGACTCATACCATTACCAATACCCTTTTCACTAATTTGGTCACCTAACCATAATAGGAATGATGTACCTGCAGTTAATACTGTTGCTATATATAAGTATTCAAAAGCATTTCCTGTTTTACCATAGAAAGCAAATGCAAATGCATATCCTTCGATAAAAGCAAATGCTATACCCATATATCTTGTTATTCTATTTAGTTTTTGTCTTCCTGTATGTCCTTGCTTAGCAAGTTCAGAAAAGTATGGAACTATATCCATCTCCAGTAATTGCATAATAATTGAAGCAGTAATGTAAGGCATAACCCCTAAAGCAAATATTGAAAATTTCTTAAAAGCTCCTCCACCCATTGAGTTTAGTAATTCTAGGAATCCTAAGTTACTTGTAACATTATCTGTTCCGGGAACTCTTATTGAACAACCTAAAATAAATATAGCAAGGATTGTCATAGTAAAATATATTCTATTTCTCAAATCCTTATTGGTTGGAGTAAATAATTGCTTCATGGTCTTGAACATACTAGATCACCTCAGCTTTACTTCCTGATTCATTTATCTTTTCTAAAGCAGTTTTTGAAAATTTACTAGCTTGTACTGTAATTTTCTTTTCTAATGTTCCATTACCTAATACTTTAATACCAGATAATTGATTTTTAATTATGCCTGTTTCTCTAAGTAGTGCAGGTGTTACAACTGTACCATCTTCAAAACGATTTAAATCGCTAAGATTGATTACTGCATACTCAGTTTTAAACATTGCATTTTTAAATCCTCTTTTTGGGATACGACGATATAAAGGTAATTGTCCACCTTCGAATACTGGACTAACTCCTCCACCACTACGAGCGTTTTGACCTTTTTCACCGCGTCCACATGTTTTTCCTAATCCACTACCAGAGCCACGACCAACGCGTTTTTTAGAATGAGTAGCTCCGATATTTTTTTCTAATTCATGTAATTTCATTATCCTAATATCTCCTCTACTGTTTTTCCGCGAAGTTTTGCAACTTGTTCTGGTGTTCTAATTGATTTTAGTGCATTAATAGCAGCTTGTGCCATATTTAATTTTGTTCTTGCACCTAATGATTTTGATACGATATCACGTATACCTGCTAACTCAAGAACAGCACGAACTGATCCACCTGCAATAATACCAGTACCAGCTGGAGCAGGTTTCATCATAACTCTAGCAGCACCAGATACGCCGATTGCTTCATGAGCTATAGTACGTCCATCCATTAGAGGTATTGTTATTATATTTTTATTTGCAGCTTGAATAGCCTTTTTAATTGCGTCTGGTACTTCAGCAGCTTTGCCTATACCCAAACCAACTTTTCCATTTCTATCTCCAACAACAACTGTAGCAGAAAAACGACGTTGACGACCACCTTTGTTAACTTTAACAACGCTTTTTACGTCAATTACTAATTCTTCTAACTCTTTGTTTTTGGGTTCCATGTTTTTCTTTTGCATAAATACCCTCCTTAGAACTCTAATCCGTTTTCACGTGCAGCATCAGCTAATGCTTTTACACGTCCATGATAAAGGTAACCACCTCTATCGAATACTACTTTTGTAATATTAGCTTTTTTTGCTTTTTCAGCAATAGCTTTTCCAACTATTTTGGCTGCTTCTGTATTACTACCATTAGTAAGTTTTAAATCTTTATCTAATGAGGAAGCAGATACTAAAGTAGTTTTAGTTTCATCATCAATAATTTGTGCATATATTCCAGTATTTGAACGGAATACAGATAATCTTGGTATTTCACTTGTACCGTTTATATTTCTACGAATACGACTATGACGTACAAGTCTCATACTATTGCGTGATTCTTTTTTTATCATAACTTATTTCTCCTTCCTACTATTTAGCAGCTTTCTTTCCTTCTTTACGACGAATATGTTCGTCTTTATAACGAATACCTTTTCCTTTATATGGTTCAGGCATTCTTACTTTTCTAACATTAGCAGCAAATTCTCCAACTTTTACTTTATTTATACCTTTAATACTAAGTTCTGTATTACTTGGAGATTCTACTGTTAAATCTGCTGGGATTTCCATTTCAACTGGATGTGAATAACCAGCATTGATAACAAGCTTTTTACCTTGTACATTGAAACGATAACCTACACCAACGATTTCTAAATCTTTTTGGAAGCCTTCAGTTACACCTTTAATCATGTTCATAATTAAAGCATTCATAGTACCATGACTAGCTTTATATGCTTCGCTTTCACGTTCTAAAGTAATTTTATTATCAGCTTGTTTCATTGTAATACCTTTTAATAACTTTTCTTCTAATGTTCCTTTTGCACCAGTTACGATAACTTTACCATTTTCCTCTTTTACTGTTACGTTTTCAGGAACGTTAATTATACGATTTCCAATACGGCTCATCTTGACACCTCCTTATATTTTATTTATTACCAAATATAAGCTAGAACTTCTCCACCTATATTTTGTTTACGAGCTTCTTTATCTGTCATAATTCCACAAGAAGTTGAAAGGATTGCAATTCCTAATCCATTCAAAACCTTAGGGATTTCATCATTTTTAGCATAAACACGAAGTCCTGGTTTGGAAATTCTCTTTAATCCAGTTATAACTCTTTCTTTATTTTCAGCGTATTTAAGTGTTAATGTAAGAGTTCTACCTTCTACTTTATATTCTTTTATAAATCCTTCTTCTTTTAAGATTCTAGCGATTTCAACCTTAATTTTAGAAGTTGGGATTTCAACAGTTTCATAACGCATTTGATTAGCATTACGAATACGTGTTAACATATCTGCAATTGTATCTGTTACTACTGCCATAATTAATCCTCCTTTCCAATTACCAGCTTGATTTTTTTACACCTGGTATTTGTCCTTTATAAGCTAATTCACGAAAACATATACGACATATTCCGAATTTACTCATTACTGCATGTGGTCTACCACAACGAGAGCAACGTGTATATTCACGAACTTTGTATTTTGGCTTTCTACTAGCTTTTACAATCATACTTTTTTTTGCCATGTTTCACCCTCCAATTACTTTCTAAAAGGAATTCCTAATTCATTTAATAAATCATAAGCTTCTTCATTACTCTTTGCTGTTGTTACAAAAACTATGTCCATACCGCGTACTTTAACGATTTCATCAAAGTTAATTTCTGGAAATATAAGTTGTTCTTTAATACCCATAGTATAATTTCCACGACCATCAAATGCCTTTGGACTTACACCACGGAAATCTCTTACTACTGGAAGTGAAATAGAAATTAATTTATCCATAAAATTATACATATTTTCACCACGTAGTGTTACTTTACAACCAATAGATTGTCCTTCTCTTACTTTGAAACCAGCAATTGATTTTTTTGCTTTTGTAATAACTGGTTTTTGTCCTGTTATTAATGCTAAATCATTTACTGCTGCATCAAGTAATTTTGAATTTGATGTAGCATCTCCTACACCCATATTAACAACTATTTTTTCTAGTTTTGGTACTTCCATTATTGATTTATAATTATATTTATTTTTTAAACTTGGAACAACTTCATTTAAGTATTTTTCTTTTAGGCGGTTCATATTTTACCCTCCTTCCAATTAATCAAGCTCTTCGTTTGATTTTTTTGTTATTCTAATATTTTTACCTTTTTTATTAGTTGTATGTCCTATTCTAGTTCTTTTATTAGTCTTAGGATCTACAATCATAACATTTGAAGCATGTATTGGAGCTTCAATTTCAAGAATTCCACCAGTAGAAGTTCCAGTTGCTCTTTGATGTTTTTTTACAATATTTACACCTTCAACAACTACTTTATTTTCTTTTCTTAATGTTTTGATTATTTTTCCAACTTTACCTTTATTAGAACCAGCGATAACTACAACTTTGTCTCCTACTTTAAAGTTCATATTATCCTCCTTCTATAGTACTTCTTTAGCTAAAGATACAATTTTCATATAATCTTTATCACGAAGTTCTCTGGCAACTGGTCCAAAAATACGAGTTCCTACTGGACTCTTGTCATCTTTAATAATGACACATGCGTTATCATCAAATTTAATGTAGCTTCCATCTTCACGACGTACACCTTGTTTAGATCTAACAATAACTGCTTTTACAACTTTTCCTGCTGGTACATTAGAGTTAGGAATTGCATTTTTTACAGTTCCAACAACTACATCACCAATATTTCCAGTTTTGACTTTACTTCCTCCAAGTACACGAATTACTAATAATTCACGAGCTCCAGAGTTGTCTGCAACTTTCAATCTACTTTCTTGTTGTAACATATTATTTCCTCCTTCACTTTCGTTATATAATAACTGCTTCTTTTACTATTTCTTTTAAATAGAAATGTTTTGTTTTTGAAATTGGTTTTGTTGATACTATTCTTACAACATCTCCAACTTTAGCTTTATTTGTTTCATCATGTACTGCGTATTTTTTAGATTGTTTAACTCTTTTATGATATAAAGAATGAGTTTTGTAAGTTTCAACTAATACTGTAATTGTTTTGTTGTTTTTTGCGCTTACAACTTTTCCAACTAATTCCTTTTGTATAGCTTTTTCCATATTATGCCTCCTCCTTTATATTCTCACGTTCTTTAAGAACTGTTTTCATTCTAGCAACGGTGTGTCTAAGTTCTCTAATTCTTGAAGGTTTTTCAATGTTACCAGTTGCTTGTTGGAAACGTAAGTTAAAAAGTTCTTCTTTTGTTTCTTTTAATTTTGTATTGATTTCATCAGTTGATAATTCTCTAATTTCTTTAACCTTCACTTTACTCACCACCATTTTCTTTTTTTACAAATTTTGTTTTTATAGGTAATTTGTGACTTGCAAGTCTTAAGGCTTCACGTGCTACTTCTTCTGATACTCCAGCAATTTCAAACATGATTTTGCCTTCTTTAACAACAGCAACCCATCCTTCTACATTACCTTTACCTTTACCTTGACGAGTACCGATTGGTTTCTTTGTCAAAGGCATATGTGGGAAAATATTAATCCATACTTTTCCACCACGTTTCATATAACGTGTCATAGCAATACGAGCAGCTTCAATTTGATTTGCAGTAATCCAAGCTCCTTCTTTTGCTTGTAAACCATATTCTCCGAAACTTAAAGTAGTGTTTCCACGAGAATGTCCTTCGTGAGGTAATCTATGAACACGACGATATTTAGTTCTTGATGGTATTAACATATTTATTTACCTCCCTCATGCTTTTTTGTATTTTTTTTACTAGGTAAAATTTCACCTTTATAAATCCATACTTTTACACCAATTTTTCCAAATGTTGTATCTGCTTCTGCTGTTGCATAATCAACATCTGCTCTTAGTGTATGTAGTGGGATAGTTCCTTCTGTATATCCTTCACTACGAGCCATATCAGCTCCTCCAAGTCTTCCTGAAACTTGAGTTTTAATTCCTTTAGCTCCTGCTTTCATTGCATTTCTAATTGCACGTTTTTGAGCCATACGGAATGATGCTCTGTTAGTTATTTGATTTGCTATTGAATCAGCTACTAACTTAGCATTTAAATCAGCTTTCTTAATATCAACAATGGAAATTTGAATATTTTCACCAGTTAAATTAGAAAGTTTTTTCTTTAATTTTTCTATTTCTTCTCCACCTTTTCCAATCATTACACCAGGTTTAGAAGTGTGAACTGTAACTTCACATTTTTTTGTTGTTCTTTCAATTTCAACTTTCGCAATTCCAGCATTTTTTAAATTCTTTTCAAAATATTCACGAATTTTAATATCTTCTAATAAATTCTTTGAAAAGTCTTTTTTGTTAGCATACCATTTTGCTTCCCAGTCTTTATTAATGCCAAGTCTAAGTCCATTAGGATTAACTTTTTGTCCCATAGCTTTTTCCTCCTATCATTATTTTGTAGCCACTACTATAACAATGTGACTAGTTCTTCTGTCTTTATGTCCAATATGAGAACGAGAATCAAAGAAATGACGTTTCATAACTGGACCAGCATCTACTCTTGCTTCTTTAACATATAGAGTTGTTACGTCAGCTCCATTATTGTTAACAGCATTAGCAATTGCAGAATCTAAAACTTTTTTAATAAGTCTTGCTGACTTTTTATTTATATTATTTAATATGGTTTGTGCTTCTGCCACATCCTTACCACGAATTAAATCGATTGTTATTCTTGTTTTAATTGGTGATATACGAAGTGATTTAGCGATTGCTCTTGCTTCCATATATTTCCCTCCTAGTCATTATTTTATTTTTTCTTGTCTTGTCCATGTCCACCAAATTTACGTGTTAAAGCAAATTCACCTAATTTATGTCCAACCATATCTTCAGTTACATAAACGGGAATAAACTCTTTACCGTTGTGAACCGCAAATGTATGTCCTATAAAATCAGGATAAATAGTGGAACGGCGTGACCAAGTTTTAATGACTTCTTTTTTTCCTGTTTCATTTAACTTTTGAACTTTTGTTAGTAATCTTCCGAATACATAAGGTCCTTTTTTTAAACTTCTAGCCATTTTTTAATCATCCTTTCCTATTTACTATTACGACGACGTACTATAAACTTATCAGATTGTTTCTTTTTACGTGTCTTATAACCAAGTGCAGGTTTACCCCAAGGTGTCATTGGTGCTTTGCGTCCTACTGGAGCACGTCCTTCACCACCACCATGTGGATGGTCATTAGGGTTCATAACAGAACCACGAACTGTTGGGCGTATACCCATATGGCGTTTACGTCCTGCTTTTCCTATTTTTACAAGTGATGCGTCTTCATTACCAACTTCACCAATTGTAGCCATACAAGTTCCTAAAACTTTTCTTTGTTCACCGCTTGATAGGCGAAGCATAACATAATTATTTTCACGTCCTAAAATTTGAGCTGATGAACCAGCACTACGAGCAAGCTCTCCACCTTTTCCTGGACGAAGTTCTATATTATGAACTAAAGTTCCTACTGGAATGTTTGCAAGTGGTAAAGCATTACCAACTTTTATATCTGCATCTTTTCCAGCTGATATTTTACTTCCAACTTCTAAGCCTTTTGGAGCTAAAATATATCTTTTTTCTCCATCAGCATAATTTATTAATGCAATATTTGCAGTTCTATTTGGATCATATTCAATACTTGAAACTGTACCAGGTACATCAAATTTATTTCTTTTAAAATCAATGATACGATATTTTCTTTTAACTCCTCCGCCTTGATGACGAACTGTTATTTTACCTTGATTGTTACGACCACTTTTTTTATTTAAAGTAATTGTTAAACTTTTCTCAGGACTTTTTTTAGTTATTTCTTCATTGATTAAAGTACTCATTTTTCTACGACCTGGTGTAGTAGGTTTATAATTTCTTATTGCCATTATTTAAATCTCCTTTCTAACCAAGTTCTATAGTTTGACCTTCAGCTAGTGTAACTATTGCTTTTTTTGAACGATTAGTTAAACCAGTATAACGTCCAACTCTTTTCTTTTTAGGTTTTTCATTAATTGTTGAAATTTTTACAACTTTTACATTGAATATTTTTTCAATCGCAAGTTTTATTTCAGTCTTATTTGCTTTTGGATCAACTTTAAAAGTATATTGTCCATTTTCTTTTGCAATTTGTGACTTTTCAGTAATAACTGGTGCTTTTATTATATCTAAATATTTAGTATCCATTATGCTAGCACCTCCTCAATAGCATTTAATGCATCTTCAGTAATTAGAACCATGTTTGTTGCAACAAGATCTAATACATTTACTTCATCTGCAGCAATTAATACTACATTTTGAAGATTTCTTGATGCTAATATTAAATTTTCTTCAAATTCTTTAACAATAATTAATACTTTTTTATCATTAAGTTTTAAAGTTTTTAATAACTCAACCATATCTTTAGTTTTTGGAGTAGACATTGTAATATTTTCTACAACTACTAATTCTTTATCATTAGCTTTTTCAGTTAAAGCTGTTTTTAATGCTAATTTTCTTTCTTTACGGTTTTGTTTTTTACTATAATCTCTTGGTACTGGAGTTCCATAATTTCCTCCACCTACCCATTGAACAGCTCTAATTGAACCTTGACGAGCATGTCCTGTTCCTTTTTGTCTCCATGGTTTTCTTCCGCCACCACTAACTTCGGAACGATTCTTTGTTTTATGAGTTCCTTGTCTTAATGATGCTCTAGCTAAAATTATGGCATCATATAAAACTTTATCATTTGGGGTAATATCAAATACATTTTCATTTAGTTTTAGTTCCTTAACTTTTTCACCTTTAAGGTTTAAAAGATCTACTTTTTTCATACCTTTTTTCCTCCTTTCATCACTAATTAAATACTTTTAAATATCTTTGTGATGATTATTCTGCGTTTTCTACTGTTTCAGTAGTTTCTACTGATGTAGTTTCTTCTACGGGTGTTACTTCTTTATAACTAATTAAAGCAGCTTTTTCTTTTTTTACTGTTGGCATTTTTACAGCTGTTTTAATAAGAACTAAAGATTTTTTAGTTCCTGGAACATTACCTTTTACTAAAATGCAATTATTTTCTTTGTCTATTTGAACTATTTCAAGGTTTTGAACAGTTCTTTTTACATTACCCATTTGTCCAGGAAGTTTTTTTCCTTTTAATACGTGCATAGGTCTCATTGTTCCTAATGATCCAACACCTCTATGATATTGTGAACCATGTCCCATAGGACCTGTTGATTGATTATGACGTTTTATAACACCTTGGAAACCCTTTCCTTTACTAATGCCAGTTACGTCAACCATTTCTCCTTCTTCGAAGATGTCAGCACCAATAACTTGACCTAATGTGTAATCTTCTACATTTACTCCTCTAATTTCTCTTAAGAAGCGCTTAGGTTCAGTATTAGCTTTTTTTGTATGACCCATTTTTGGTTTGTTGCTTAAACCTTCTCTTATTGTTTGTGTTCCAAGTTGGATAGCATCATAACCTTCTTTTTCTACTGTTTTGATTTGAGTAACAACGTTTGGCTCTATTTCAATAACAGTTACCGGAATTAATTTACCTTCTTCAGTAAACACTTGAGTCATTCCGATTTTTGTACCTAAGATTCCTTTCATTTCTTCCTCCTAATTAAATCATTTTAATTTCAATATCTACTCCGCTTGGTAAATCTAAATGAGATAAGGCCTCAATAGTTTCCTTGCTTGGATTTTTGACATCAATTAGTCTTTTGTGTGTACGCATTTCGAATTGTTCACGTGAATCTTTGTATTTATGAACAGCTCTTAAAATTGTAAATTTTTCAATTTCAGTTGGTAATGGAACTGGTCCAGATATTTCTCCACCTGATCTTTTAATTGTTTCAACAATTTTAGTTACTGCATTATCTAAAATCTTATGATCATAAGCTTTCATTCTAATACGCATTTTTTCTGTTGACATTTAAAATCCTCCCTTCGTCTATATCTAGTATAGGCTTGCTCCATGCAAATAACCTGATTTTATCCAGCAACTTCGCCGGGTGTATCAGCAACCTTGCATATCTAAGCAGTCACACAGTTCAAATTATAGCACACTATACTAAAAAAATGCAACACTTTTTGTGCATTTTTTGTTTAAATTTATTGTTTTGGCTTTTGATGCTTTGTAGATTTGCCTATTATTTTTATTGATGCAGGTATAATACTGGTAGAACCATATTTTTTATTAATAAAGTCTATGGTATCTTGAATATCATCATTTGATTTATTTTCTATTTGTTTTTCTTCAAATAAGGATAATTGTGAATTTTTATTTTTAGTTAAGTCGCTTAATCTTATTCCTATATTTCTAATAGAGTCTTCTTTCCAACTATTTTTTAATAGTTTTAAAACTTCACCATAAATTGCTGTTGTGGAATTTTGAGGGGGATCTAATTTCATTTGATGAGAGTAACTTTCAAAAAAATTATTTTTATATGTTATGGCAACAGTTCTTGCATATTCACCTTGACTACGTAATGCTCTAGTTACTTCTTCTGTTTGTCTAAATAAGACTTTTTTTAATTCATCGTAATCATCATAGTCATGTGGTAATGTTTCAGAAATACTAATACTTTCTGATTTAGAAGAGCGGGGCATAACCTTACTATCATCTATTCCCCAAGCTGAATTCTTTAAAAAAGAAGCTTGATTTTTAAAATGTCTAATTAATATTGAATCTTTAGTATTTGCTAAAGCACCAATAGTATTAATGTTTAAACTTTTTAATAAAGATGAAGTCTTTTTTCCAACCATAAATAAATCTTCTATCGGAAGAGGCCACATTTTTGTTTCTATTTCTTTATTATATAAAGTGTGTACTTTATCAGGTTTTTCAAAGTCTGAGGCCATTTTTGCACATAATTTATTATTTCCAATTCCTACATTAACTGTAAAACCTAATTCATTTTTTATATCTTCTTTTATCTTATAGGCTAATTTTTCATAGTTATCATACAAAAGATTTGTTCCAGTAAAATCCATAAAACATTCATCTATTGAAAATCTTTCTATTAATGGAGTATATTGTTGCAAGTAAGCATACATTTTATTTGACTGTTCATAATACCAATCAAATTCTGGTGGATATATTTTTAGAGTAGGACACTTTTTTTTAGCAGAATAGATAGTTTCTGCTGTTTTAATTCCCATTTTTTTAGCAATAGGGCTTTTTGCTAAAACTATTCCATGTCTTGATTTTTCATCTCCGGCTATTATAGCTGGTATTTTTCTTATATCTAAACTTTCACCGCTTTTTAGTCTATGGATGGCAGTCCATGAAAGGAATGCATTATTAACATCTACATGAAATATTATTCTCTCCATTCTATCACACCCCTTTGCATATATTATAAGACATATGTTTTATCAAAACAATCGAACAAACAAAAAAAATATAAAACATTTTTAAATTTTATATTTCTTTTATTAAACTATTTCCTGTCATTTCTGAAGGTTTTTCTATTTTTAATAAATCTAAAATAGTTGGTGCAATATCACCTAGTTTTCCATCTTCTAATTTTACATTTTTATCTGTTATTATAAAAGGAACTTTTGAAGTGGTATGTGATGTTACTATATTGTCATTTTCATCAAGCATTATTTCACAATTTCCATGGTCTGCAGTTACTAAAAGGGTGAAGCCTTCTTCTTGAGCTTTTTCATATATTCTATTTAAGTTTTTATCCACAGTTTCTATTGCTTTTACTACTTCTTTTATTTTACCTGTATGTCCTACCATATCACAGTTAGCAAAATTTAATATTATTAGTTCATATTTATCCATTACTTTTAAGAGTTGATTAGTAATTTCATCGGCACTCATTTCTGGTTTTAAATCATAAGTGGCAACTTTTGGAGATGGTATTAAAATTCTATCACAATTTTTTAAATCTCTTTCTACACCACCATCAAAGAAATAAGTTACATGGGCATATTTTTCTGTTTCGGCAATTCGAAGTTGATGAATATTTTTAGTACTAAGATATTCTCCTAAAGTATTTGTTAAACACATTTTAGGAAAAGCATTGGTACATATTACATCTTCACTTACATTCATCATTGTTACTGTTTTAATATTGTGGAATTTTTTTGCTGGAAATTCTTTAAAATTATTATTTGTTATTGCCATGAATAATTCTCTTAATCTATCTGGTCTAAAATTAAATACAATAATTCCATCGTTTTCACTTAATGGTTTATTACCATCTAATATTGTTGGAATAACAAATTCATCTGTTTCTTCATTAGTTTCTGTTAATTTGATTAGTTCTTGATAGTCAGAACAATGCCTTCCATCTTGATTTACAACTGCATTATATGCAAGTTCTATTCTATCCCAACGATTATCCCTATCCATAGCATAATATCTTCCTGAAATGGTTGAAATTGTACCGATACCTGTTTCAACTATTTTTTTATTTAATTGTTCTAAATACTTTTTCTTTGAATTTGGCGCTGTATCTCTACCATCTAGAAAAATATCATAATAAACATTATTTATATTTTCTTTTTTACATAAATCTATTAAAGCAAATAAGTGGTCAATATGCGAATGAACTCCTCCATCACTCAATAGACCCATTATATGTAAATTTGATTGGTTTTCTTTTACATGATTTATTACTTTTAGTATTTCCTTATTATTATAGAAAGATTTTTCTTTAATGCTATTATTAATTTCTTCTAATGGTTGAAAAACTATTCTACCTGCTCCTATATTTAGATGTCCTACTTCACTGTTACCCATTTGATTCATTGGTAATCCAACTTTTGTACCACTTGCATCTAATAAGGAATGAGGGTATTCTTTCCATAATTTTTGTATTGTTGGAATATTTGCCATTTTTACGGCATTTCCATGAGTTTCTTCACGATATCCAAAACCATCTAATATTGTTAAAATTATCTTTTTCATTTTATTATCCTTTCAAATCATTTAAACAAAATACAGCATATATTGGTAAATATCTAATTTCTTTTTTACTTGAAAAATTATTTTCTGTAATTCTATAAGCCTCTAAACAAGTAAATTTTTTCATAAAGACAGATAGTGATTTTGCCTTTGAATTAGAAATTGTAGAAATTTCTATAGGAATAATTTTTCCCATTCTATTTTGCATTACAAAATTAACTTCTGCTTTTCCCTCTGACTGATAATAATATAATGGATATCCCGTTTCTGCTAAAGTTTTGGCAATATGGTTTTCATATAATGTTTCTTTTAATTTTTCATTTGTTATTAAATCTCTTTTTGTAATATGAAGCATCGAATATAATAGTCCTTCATCATTCATATACAATTTAAAACTATCTTTCTCACGACAACTGCTAAGTGGAGATTTAACTTCAGTAATTTTATAGCTACGGTAAACCATTTGATTTGTTGTTAAAAATTCTATTGATGAGGTAAATTCTTTAGATCTTCTTCCAAAACCTAATAAACCGTATTGGAATTTTTTATTTTCTTTTTTTAATTGTTCTGGAATTGAATTCATTACTAATAAACTACGTTCAATATCAATTAAATTTGAATTTATTATTAGTTCTTTTTTATATGTATCTAGTACCTTTTGTTTTATAGAGTCAATATAATATTCGCTTTTTCCTTGTAGGGTTTGTTCTACTACCTCTGGTAATCCTCCTGTTATTATATATTCATTAAAAAAATCTAAAGCCATTTTATGAAATGGACAAGTTTTTCTTTTTTCGTATGATTCTCTAATTAAACAGGCTAATTCTTTTTCTCCTCTAGCCCATAAGTATTCTTCAAAGTCTAGGCCATACATACTTTTATATTGTAGTTCTTCTCCTTTAAAATTAACTAGGTTTTCTCTTCTTGATGTTATTAAAATTATATTATATTTACTTAATTTACTTCCAAATAGTTTAATTCCTTTTACTATTTCTGTATTATTAACATTATCAAAAACAATTAACGTATCCTCCTGTAGAATAGTCTCTCCTGATATTATACTTAAATTCATTATAATCTTTTCTGGAGATTTTTCTTTAATAAATAGATTTTCAATTACTTTGTTATTATCAGTGTTAAAATATACAATATTTTTATAATTTTTTTCTCCAAATTCTAAAACTGAATAAGTTTTACCTATTTGTTTAGGTCCATATACTAATAAAGGTTTTCTGACAATATCATTTTTCCATTTATTTAGAAATGCGTTTACCTTTCGTTCCATAAATTGTGACCTCCTAACATATTTCATAATTAATTATATATATTTTTTTAATAGTAGTCAATAAATTTGAACAAATATTCAATATATTTTTAGGAGGTAGTTGTAAACAAAAAAGACAACTTTAAATTGTCTAAATTGTTTGTTTGTGGAATTCTAAACGAAGTTTATCTGCAACGGTCACAATAAATTCTGAATTTGTAGGTTTTGCCTTATCAATATCCACACTATGACCAAAGATTTCTTCCATTAGATCCCAATTACCTCTATTCCAGCTAACTTCAATGGCATGTCTAATTGCTCTTTCTACCCTTGACACTGTTGTATTATATTTCTTAGCAACGTCAGGATACAACTCTTTTGTAATACCACCTACTATTTCTGGATTATCATAAATCATTATAATTCCATCTCTTATATATTGGTATCCTTTTATATGAGATGGCATACCTAATTCATGTAAAATCTTTGTTATTGAAATTTCTAAACTATTATGATATAGATCTATACTTTTACCATTAGGAGTAGTTTCTGTCATAACATCTTCAATTATATTTTCTAATTCCGTTAGTTCAAATGGTTTTAGAATAAAATAACTAATTCCTAGTTCTGATACTTTTCTAATCATATCTTGACTGTTATACGATGTTAAAACAATTACTTTCTTATCTATTTTTTTCTTTTTCATATTTTCTAAGACAGATTTACCGTCTTTTTTAGGCATCACTAAGTCTAATAAAATAAGATCATATTCATCTTGTTTTTTATCTATTAGATTAAATCCTTCTTCTCCATTATAGGCTTCTAATACTACTTCTATATCTGATACTGCGTGTTTACTAAAATATTCTTTTACCATTTTTACTAATTCGACGTTATCGTCAATCATTAGTATTCTAGTTCTTTCCATAGTTCTCCTTTCCTATACTACCACGCAAGTTTATTATATAACAAAATTCTGCAATTTAATAGGGGATTTTTTTGACATTTTTTGTCGAAATAGTAAAGTTTTGTAAAGAAAAAGAACTATTTTTCAAGTTCTTGTAGAAATTTATTTAACTTATCTATATCTAAACTAATATTACCTAAAAGATAGCCATCTATATATTTCAAATCTTTTATTTTTTGAATGTTTTCTTCTGTTATACCTCCACCATATAAAATATTGTTATTTGGTAAACATTGTTTTATTTTTTTTGTTATGAGAACTAGCTTATCTATATTTAGAATATTACCTGTTCCTATAGATACAGTAGGTTCATAGGCAATTATTACTTTTTCTAGTTCATCTTTTTCTATGTTTTTTAAACAGGTATATATTTCTTTTTGTAATATTTCATCATCATATTCTTCTATGCATAAGATTGGAATTATATTTTGTTTTAGAAGATTAATAATTTTTTTATTTACTATTTCGTTTGTTTCATTAAAATATTTTCTTCTTTCATAATGTCCTACGATACAATACCTTACTCCTAAACTTTGTAATTGTGCTGCTGATATTTCACCAGTGTAGGATCCTTCTTCATAATAGCTTTCGTTTTGTGCACCTAATATGAAATTATTTAAATTAAATAGAGGTAAATAACAAGAACTAGGACATAGTATTAATGTGTTATTAGACTTAGTTTCATTTAAGCTTTTTTGATATTCTAAAAACTGTTCTTTTGTGAAATTACATTTATTATTTAATACTACTAACATCTTTATCTTTCCTTTCTCTATTTCTAATTAATCTCATTATAATTGATGGAAGGTCTTTTTTATTATTGAAATTTGTTGTTGCTGCTTGATATACTTCTAGGACAGATTTTCCGAATTCTTCTGGCGAATATTTATTAGCTGCTATAGAAGCTTGTTTAGATAAACTTTGTAATTGTTTTTTATCAGCTGATAGTTCTTCTATTATTTTGGCACATTCGGTTTGATTTTTGAAGAAGCGACCGTTTAAGCCATCTACTACCATACTGTGAAATGCTTCGTCTTCAATACAGATTGCTGGTAAGGATGAGGACATTGCTTCTATTACTGTTAATCCTTGGGTTTCTGTTAAGGATGCTGTTAATGCTACATCTGCACAATGATAATAATATGGCATTTCTTCCCATGCTGTTTTTCCTATAAATTTAACACTATTATCAAGTGATAGATCGTGAGAAATTTGTTCATACTTTTCTTTATCTGGTCCATCTCCTACTAATAATAATTTTATATTTTTCTTTTTAATTAGAGTCATAGTATTAAGTAAAAACTCTATATTTTTTTCTTGAGCCATTCTACCAACAAATATTACAATAAAATCATTCTTTTTATATCCCAATTTTTTTCTAAGTTCAGCAACCTTTTTATTATCAATATTTTCTTTATAGAATCTACTAGCTTCTACTCCTGTTGGTACTATATATATATCTTTTTCATAATGATATTCTTCTCTAAATAGTCGATATGTTTTTATTGTTGGAACAATAAAGGCATTGGCTGTATTGTCACAGTAAAACTTACTGATATATTCAACAGCTTTTTTACAACCTAAATCAAAATACTTATGATTTCTTGATACATAGTATGTATAATCTTTATACATTGTATGGTATGTATGAACTAGTGGTTTTCCAAATTGCTTTGCAAATAAGCGGGCGAATATTCCCATACATAACTCCGTATGTGAATGAATAATATCTAAATCCCAAGATTTTATTTTATTTATAACTTTTACTGGATAAATACTAGCTGCTCTGTAGTCATAAATTCCTATTGGTATTCCCGGAACTTTTAATATTCTATTTTCCTCATCATAAACATAGGTTGTAGCATCTTGACCTACGGTTACAATATATACTATATGTCCTAAAGATTCTAATGATCTTTTTAATGTTTCCACACTTGTTGAAACACCATTTATATATGGTGGATAACTATCTGTAAATAAACCTATTCGAAGTTGTTTCATTATTCATCTTTCTCCTTATTTTCTCTATCTAAATTAAAAGCAATCGCTCCCAATATCATTCCTAAATAATAAGTAATAAAACGCCATAGTAATAGTGTCGTTTTGGTTTTTGTTGGTGTCAAGAAATTATTAAAAAATTGAGTGAAACCATATTCTATTCCTCCACTTGCCCCTGGTATTGGAATAAATGATCCCATAACCATTACATAAGCAGATGCTGTAATAGTATTTATAAAATTAAGACTTTTAAAATCATGTAAAGCAAAAACTATAAACAATGGGATACTATAAAGACAAACTAATCCTATAAAATTTAAAGTTATTCCCCAAAAAAACAAAGCCTTTCTTTTTTGTAATTGTTTTGCACTTTGATGAAATTCGTTTATTTTTACTAACCAATTATTCTTGGTTTTTTCTTTATCTTTTAACATATGTATTTTATATAATATATTTAGTGTAAATTCTAAAAATAATTTAGTTGTTTTCTTTGAAAAGCAAATGAACATAAGGGCTAATGCTACTAATGTATTTAAAATAAATCCTAATAATACCAAATATCTAAGTACTGGTATTTGAGGAAATAATTTTAAAAAGAAATTAATTATAACTGCGATTATTCCAAATAATACTAAAGCTAATTGATAAAAAATAAAATTTTGTAAAATATACGTTGTTGCTGTTGAAACAGAGATTTTATGTTTAGTTAGCATATATATTTCCATTGGTTGGCCCCCTGTGGAAAAGGGTGTTATACCATTAAAAAATTGAGTTATAATATTATGTTTAATTGATTCAGTAAAAGTAAATTTTTCATTTTCATTTACTGTTTTATAAACTACATAACTGTGTAGTACTATATATAAAGCGAAACATATTAAGGCTATTAATATATATTTTAAGTCGAGTATTTTAAAATTTTTTATAATTACAGGAAAGTCTTTTCTTAATACTATATACATTACTAGAGCTGTTATTATAATTAGTATAATAGTATTCTTTTTAATATTTTTTAGTATTTCCATATTCTACCATCCCTCTTCTGTTTGATTTTCTTTTAGAAAGGGAATATATTCTTCTTCATCTTCGGTTGATAATGATAAGAAGTTATTTTCAAGAAGATTTTGGGCTGTTTTTATATCACCTTTTTTTACGAATACAAATATTTTTTCCATATTATTATTCATAATTAGATATTCGGATAATTCAGGGATAAGGTTTTTGATATAATTATTGATTGTTGGATATAAATTCGCTGTTTTTGTGTCTTTTTCTAATTCTGCATATATAAAGTTAGATATTTTATCTTCTTTTAATGTGTAATAATTTTTTTTATTAATTATGTTGACTTCTTCTTGATGTTTATATTGTTCTTCTGAATAATTTTTTCTTATTTTTCCTAAATCTTCATATAACTTATTATTATTTTCCTGACAAAACTTTTTTATTAGTTTTAAATCTAAATCATTGTATGGATTAACTATATGTAAATCTTTTAAAATACTCATAATGCTACCTCTTTCTATTTTATTGCGGAGATTCCGGGCAAGGTTTTTCCTTCTAAATATTCTAATGTTGCTCCTCCACCTGTTGATACATGATAAATTTTGTCCTTAACTCCTGCAAGAGATGCTGCCGCGACAATATCTCCTCCTCCTAAAATAGTTTTAGTTTCTATTTTTGCAAGATAATTTAAAATTTCATCTGTTGATATTTTAAAATTAGAAAATTCATAAACTCCTAGTGGTCCATTCCAAAGAACCATTTTGCTTTTATCTAAGAACGTTTTAAATATTTCCACAGTTCTCGGTCCAATATCTAGTCCTATTTCTTCGTCTGTTATTTCTGTAATATCTTTTATTTTTATTTCGCCTTCATCTGAATATTTATTATTTGTTTTTATATCTAGTGGTAAAACTATTTTATCTTCATATTTCTTTAATATTTTTTTACAGAAATCTAGGCTTTCACTATCTAGTATTGAACTACCTATTGGGTAAGCTTCTGCTTTTAAAAAGGTAAAGGCCATTCCTCCTCCTAGAAGTAAGTAGTCTGCTTTAGTTATTAAATTTTCGATTACACCTATTTTATCTGATACTTTTTTTCCTCCTAAAATTATAATAAATGGTCTCTCAGGACTTTTTACTTGTTCTAAAGCTTTTATTTCTTTTTCTACTAAAAATCCGATTGCTGATGGTAAATTACTAGCAATTCCAACATTAGAAGCATGAGATCTATGTAGAGTTCCAAAAGCATCATTTATAAAGACATCTGCTAAGCCTGCCCAATATTTAGCCAATTCAGAGTCATTTGAACTTTCTTTATTTCCTTCTAAATCTTCATATCTTGTATTTTGAAGCATAACTATTTGTTTTGGCTTCATATTTGATATAGCTTCTTCTACTTCTTTTCCTCTTGTTGCATTAATAAATTTTATTCTTTTATGAAGTATTTTTCCTAATCTTACTGCGATTGGTTTTAATGAATTTTTTCTTAAGTCTTTTTTTGTTTTTATCCTGCCTAAATGTGATAAAAGAATTATTTTACAATTATTTGATAATGCGTATTCTATTGTTTCTATACTTGCCATGATTCTTGTATCATCTATAATTTTTCCTTTTTCAAGGGGAACATTATAGTCACATCTTATTATTACTGTCTTATTTTGAATATTAATATCTCTAATTGTTTTTACCATAACCCAATCTCCTTTATTTACTAGTCTAAGTATATCATTTTTATACTAAAAAAAAAAGACTTGTTGTCTTTATTTATTAATTGTCATTAAATATTTTGCGGTTCTAACCATTTGTGATGAATAACTCATTTCATTATCATACCATGCAACTATTTTAACTAGTTGTTTATCTTCTACACAATTAATGGAAGTTAATAATCCATCTACCATAGCTCCACAGTCAGCTCCTATAATATCACTTGAAACGATAGGATCTTCTGTATATAAAATAGTTTCATTTTGATTTTGTTTAAAAGTGTTATTTATTTCATCTACTGTTACTTTTTGCTTTAATTGTAATACTAAATCAATAACAGAACCTGTTGTAACTGGTACTCGCATTGCAGTACCTTGAAGTTTACCATCTAAATTTGGAAGTACTTTTCCAATAGCACTTGCTGCTCCTGTTGAAGTTGGAACAATATTGGCTGCTGCTGCTCTTCCTCTTCTTGATAGTATTCCCTTTGGGTGTGCTACATCTAATGTTGATTGATCATTAGTATAGGCATGAACAGTTGTCATATAACCCATTTCTATACCAAATTTATCATCTATTACTTTTAAAACTGGTGCTAAGCAGTTTGTTGTACAACTAGCTGCTGATATTATTTTTTCATCGCCAGTTAATGTTTCATGGTTTACATTATATACTATTGTTTTTATATCTCCTTTTGCTGGTGCTGATATAATTACTTTTTTAGCTCCTGCTTGGATATGTGTTAAGGCTTTTTCTTCGCTTGTAAAATGTCCTGTACATTCAAAAACAACATCGATGTCTAGATTTTTCCATGGTAAATTTGTAGGATCTTTCTCTGCATAGATTTTTATTCTTTTTTCATTTACAATTAAATCATTTCCATCATAAGTTACTTCATTATCTTTATAATTTCTATGACTAGTATCATATTTTAATAAATATGCTAATTGTTGAGCATCTGTTAGGTCATTAATTGCTACTACTTCAAATGCTTCATCTTTTTCCATTAATCTGAATACTAATCTTCCTATTCTTCCAAATCCATTAATTGCTACTCTTATCATAAAATCATCCTTTCCTAGATAAATTTAGTTTAACATTTTTTATTCATTATAACAACTACCACCAATAAATTCTCTTATTATAGAATCTTGTGGTATAGCATCTGCTGGTATTGGTAAAAAGTTTCTTAAAAAGTCTATTAATCTTTTAGCTTCATAATAATATGGTGATGTTGTATCAATAGAATATAGTAAAGGTTCTACATACGTTTTTAAAACACCTATTTCATATAGAAGAGCGGTATTTAGTGTATAATCTGCCTCATCTTGATATGGGAAGATATATTTTTCTTCTCCTTTTCTAACTGAAGGCCATCCAACTAATGTAGCTTCTACACCATGTCCTCTTGTTTTATTATCTCTAATAATTCTTCTTAATAATCTATTGTCTGTTGTTGATACTCTGTTATGATTATCTATATTTAATTCTGTAAGTGCAGATACATATATTTTATACTTTTTGTTTTTTGGTATATTGTTTAATATTCTATTATCTAATGCATGGATTCCTTCTATTACTAGTATGTCATCTGCTTCTAAATTTATTTGTTTTTTATATTCTTTTTTACCTGTTATGAAGTTATATGTTGGAATTAATACTTTTTCTTTATTCAATAATTTTTCTACTTGACTATCAAATAGTTTTAAGTCAATAGCTTCTAAACATTCATAGTCTGGTTTTCCATCTTTATCTATAGGATTTTCTTCTCTTTCTACAAAATAATCGTCCATTGATATAACTGATGGATTTTTTCCTAGACTTTTTAGAGCCAAACATAATTTTTTAGAACTCGTTGTCTTTCCTGAAGATGATGGTCCTGCCATTAGAACTACTTTTGCTGATTTGTTTTCTACTATATTTTGGGCAATTTCTATAAATTCATTATTTTGTTTATTTTCACATATTCTTATTAATTCATCTATTTTTCCATTTGATACTACTTTATTTAGTTGTGAAGCATTTTCTACATTCATTAATTTTGCCCAATCTTTACAAGTATTGAATGTTTTAAACATGTTTTCGTGATGAGTATAATCTGCTATTTTATCATGAATATATACAGTTTTAAAGCGTAACATAAAGCCATTATCTTTTACATAATTTAATTTAAAATCATTTAGTACTCCTGTTCTTATAGGCATTTTATTGTAAAAATAATTATAGTAATTTCCTAAATGATATAATGTAATGTAAGTATTTGTATTATATTTTATAACTTCTTCTTTTGATTTATCATTAACACTTTTAAAGTATTTAATTGCTTCCATTCTATCTACAATGACTTTTTTGATTGAACGATTTTCTGCAACTATTTTTTTCATCTTTTCTTCTATATCCATTACTTTTTTACTATTAAGTGCAAAATTACTTTCAATATATAATCCTTTATCTAATGAGTGTTCTACTGTTATGTCTTTTTCTTTTCCATATAGTTCTTTGATTGCTACTATAAGTACAAATATAAGACCACTTATGTATGTTCTATTTCCAGCTTGTGTTGTTAAGTCTAAAAATTCTATAGTTTTTTCTGAATTTAATTTATATGTTAATTCTTTTAAGTTATTATCTACCTTAGCAAGTAAAACTTCGTATTCACTATTAACAGGATATTGTTTTAATAATTCTTCTAATGTTGTTCCTTTTTCTACTGAATATATCTTATCATTTATTTTTACATTAATCATTTCATTCATTTTATCACCCTTTTTTTATCTTCTTATATAGTATAACATATTTTGACGAATTATTATATGTATAAATTAAGTTGATTTACACTAAATTATTTATAGGTGATGATATGAGTTTAATTCCAGTTGTAATTGATAAAGATTTAGATGGTGAAAGAAGTTATGATATTTATTCTAGACTTTTAAAGAATAGAATTATTCTTTTAACAGGAGAAATAAATGATAATAGTGCTAGTGTTGTTATTGCACAGCTTTTATATTTGGATTCTTTAGGCAACGAAGATATTTCGTTATATATTAATTCTCCCGGAGGTAGTGTTAGTTCTGGTATGGCTATTTATGATACCATTAATTTTATTAAAAGTGACGTTTCTACGATTGGTATGGGAATGGCTGCTTCTATGGCTGCTTTTCTACTTAGTAGTGGTACTAAAGGAAAACGTTGTGCTTTAAGTAATTGTGAAGTAATGATCCATCAACCATTGGGTGGTGCCGAGGGGCAAGCAACAGAAATAAAAATAGCGGCAGAACATATTTTAAAGTTAAAGAAAAAGTTAAATACTATTTTGGCAAAAAATACAAAAAAAAGTCTTAAGACTATTGAAAGAGATACAGAAAGAGATCATTTCTTAGATGCTAAAGAAGCACTAGACTATGGTCTTATAGATAAAATTGTATAATTAAAACTTTTCTGATAGTTCTTTTATTTTTCTGAATCGATGATTTAAACCAGATTTTGTTATCTTTTTTCCTGTTTCTAAAGATATTATTTCACTCAATTCTTTTAAAGATGCCTCAGGGTATTTTTTTCTATATATAATAGCTTCTTTTACTTTTTCATCTAAAAGGTCCAATTCCATATTTTTTTCAATTATGTCTATTTGACTTATTTGATTTGATGCAGTTTGAATTATTTTATCAATATTAGCCTGTTCACAATTATTTAATCTATTAGTTTTATTTTTTTCTTCATGATATATTCTAATATTTTCGTAATATAATACTGAATTATTTGCTTTTAGTATTTTTAAATAGTCACTTATTTTCTCTGCTTCTTTGATATAAATCATATATCCTTTATCTCTACTTAAAATTTTAGCATTTAAGTCAAAAATATTTAAAAGCTTTTGGACAAAAACAGCTTCTTCTTTCTTGGTAATTGATAATTCCATATGATATGAAGTTTTTGGATCGTTAATACTTCCTTGACATAAAAATACTCCTCTTAAATATGCTCTTATTTCTTCATTTGCTCCTACGATATATGTAGGGGGAGTATTTAAGTATGTATTGTTCTTATCTAAATAACCTATATCTTGTAAAATAAAGTGTACTTTATCAGATATTTCTAAAAGATTTAATTTGTTTTTAAATAAATTTAGATTATCTGTTTTTTCTTTTTTTATTTTAATATCATATAAATTTTCTAAGTAATTTTGTATCATTTTAGCAATGTTGTTATTTTCTGTTGTTAAATATAATATGTCATTTTCCAAATATCCATTATTTCTTATAAATCCTGATAATTCTGCTATAGTTTCTGATTTTGAATTTTTTAGAGTAGTTATTTCATTTTTGGTAGTTGTAGAAAATGACATTATCTTTCCATTAAATAAGACATTATAATTGAAGCTACTTTCATACTATCGTGTCTTAAAACTCCATTTTCTATTCTAATTAAATCTTTTTCTATTAGTTCTACTCCTAAATTATTTAAACGTGCATGATCAATCATAACAGGATCTTTTTGTTCTTCTGTTTCATATATTTTTGCTATTTCTTTTTCTATTTTTGTATTACTTGCTATTACAACATCAATATGTCTATATTTTAAATATTTATTAATTAGATCAACATGATCTCCTACTTTAAAATTATCTGTTTCCCCCGGTTGAGTCATTGCATTACAAATGTACATTATTGGGGCTGCACTTTCTTTTAAAGTATTTATTACTTCTTTACAAATAATATTTGGTAGTAAACTTGTATAAAGACTACCCATACTTAAAATAATTAAATCTGCCTCTTTTATTTTTTCTATTACTTCTTTTGTAACATGTGGTTCTTCTTTATAAAATATTTTTTCCACAGTTTCTGTGGAATCTGTTATTTCTGATTCTCCTTCAATAATACTACCTTCTAATGTCTTAGCCATTAATGTTAAATTTGAATCTTCTGATATTGGTAATACTGTATGTCTTACATCTAAAAGAGTAGATAAGTGTTGTATAGATTCTTTTAGGCTACCTGTTATATCAAGCATTGCTGTTAATATTAAATTTCCAACTGCATGACCATTTAAATCACTTGATGTATTAAATCTATATTCTAACATCTTTTTTATATCTGGATCCATATCTGATAGATTTGTTATTACTTTTCTAATATCTCCTACTGCTGGAGTATTGAATTCTTTTCTTAATTTTCCTGTTGACTTTCCATTATCTGAAACAGTTATTACTGCTGTAATATCAATAGGAAAATCTTTTAAACCTTTTAGTAGAGATGATAAACCTGTCCCTCCACCAAAGATGACTACTTTTTTATGCATAAATTATTCACCCATTAAAATTATACTATAAATTAAATAATAAATGTTGTTTTATTTTATATTTAATAAATTTATATACTATTTTTTTCTATATTTATTATAGAAGATGATGCTATTACTCCATCATTCATTGCTGATATTATTTGAAAAATATCCTTTTTTCTGACATCTCCTATTGCATAAATACCTTTTATTTTTGTTTCACAAGTAGCATTTGTTTTTATATATCCATTTTTATCAGTAATTTTTATCTTACTAAAAATTTTACTTGATGGGGTATAACCTATAAAGATAAAACAAGCATTACAATCAATTTTTGAACCATCTTTTAAAATTATACCTTCTAATTTTTCTTTTCCAATAAATTCTTGCACTTCACTGTTATATTTTATTTCTATATTATTTTTCTGTTTTAAATTCACAGCTTCTTTTGTTTCTTTTAATTTATCTCTTCTGTGAATTATAGTTACTTTTTTACATATATTAGATAAATATAAGGATTCTTTTATAGCACTATCGCCACCACCTATTACTGCTACATCTTGATTTTTATATAATGGTCCATCGCATATTGCACAGTAACTTACTCCTTTACCAGAAAGTTCTTTTTCGTTTAAAACATTTAATTTTCTTGGATTCCTACCTGTTGCAATTAATATATAATCTGTTTCTATTTCTTGATTATTAGTAATTACTTTTTTACAATCATCCATTATTTTTATATCTTGTACCTCTTCAAATAAAAATGGTATTTCTAAAGATTGTACTTGATTATAAATGTTATATGCTAAATCAGGGCCTAAAATATTAGGATTTCCGGGATAATTTTCTATTGTAGATGTGTAGTTTATTTGACCTCCGGGAATATTTTTTTCAATAATACAGCAAGATATTCCTGCTCTTTTTAGATAAATAGCAGAAGTCATACCACTAACTCCTGCACCGATTATAACAACTTTATATTTCATATTTAGGATCCTTTCTTATTATGATATAAATTATTTGTTTTTTTATTTTTACTTATTAATATAATACCCAATATAATTAATATTATTGATAATAATTGAGCTACTTTAATAGGACCTAACATTAAGCTATCACTTCTTAAACCTTCAATGAAAAATCTACCAAGGGAATACCATATTAAATAAATTCCACTTAAAGTTCCTATTTTTAGATTTTTGTTTTTTCTAATACATATTAATAAGATAAAACCTAATAAGTTCCAGATTGATTCATATAAAAATGTTGGTATATAGTAATTACTTCCTATTTTCATACCATTTATAATAAATGTTGGTATGTGACTGTTTTTTAGGTAGTTATATGTTGTTATAGGGCCATAGGCTTCTTGATTAAAGAAATTACCCCAACGTCCTATTGCTTGTCCTAATATGACTCCTACGACAATAATATCTAACATTTTTAAAATATTTAATTTATTTTTTTTACAAAAATAGATAATTGATAAACAACCAAATAATAGTCCACCATGTATTGCTAAGCCACCGTTCCATATTTCAATTATTTCTATCGGATTTTTTAAATAATAGTTTAAATTAAAAATTACGTAATAAATTCTTGCACCTATTATCCCAAGAATAATTGAACTATAGGCCATATCAAATATTTTTTCTTTAGGAATATTTTGTTTTATACATTCTTTATAAATTACAAATAGTGCCATTACTATTGCAAGAAGAATAAAAATAGAATACCAATAAATATTAAATATTCCAAGTTTAATTGCTATTCTATTCAATAACTTCACCCTCTTTTTTGAACGTTTTTAATATTGGCTTTATAATTAAACCTTCTACTAAGAAATTACATGTTGATAAAAGAATGGAAATTATTAATGAAATCCAGATATTTTTTAAATTAAAATTATTACCTAAAATCCAATCTGTTAATTTTAAAATGAATAAGTTTATAAATGGATAAAATAGGCCAAGTGTTAATCCTGTTATTGGAATTGTTAGTGTTACTAATATTGGTTTTATTGTTTTATTTAAGATATACACTATTAAAACTGTTAAAAATGAATAAATATAAAAGTGATCTGAATTTATGTATATGCTTTTAAAAAGTGATGATACTAGTATGAAAACAAGAGTATAGAAAAACATATAAATTACCCAATCTAATATTTTATTAAGACGTATTTTACCTTTTTCATTTATAATTAATCTCATTTTCTCACTCTTTTCATAATAACTTATTTAGGAATTGTCCAGTGTATGATTCTTTTACTTTTGCTACTTCTTCTGGTGTTCCTGTTGCAACTATACTTCCTCCTAAATCTCCACCTTCGGGACCTAGATCTATTATATAATCTGATACTTTTATAACATCTAGGTTATGTTCTATAACGACTACTGTATCATTATTATCTACTATTTTCTGTAAAATTGCAAGTAAGCATTTTATATCTTCCATGTGTAATCCTGTTGTAGGTTCATCTAAAACAAATAAAGTTTTACCTGTTGCCTTTTTCTGAAGTTCTTTTGCTAATTTAACACGCTCTGCTTCTCCTCCTGAAAGAGTAGGTGCGCTTTGCCCTAATTTTATATATCCTAAACCAACATCTTCTAAAACTTGTAGTTTATGTTTTATTTTAGGGATATTTTCAAAGAATTTTAAGGCTTCTGATACTCTCATATCTAATACTTCTGCAATGTTCTTATCCTTATATTTTATGTTTAATGTTTCTAAATTATATCTTGTTCCATGACAAACTTCACATGGTACATATACATCTGGTAAGAAATGCATTTCAATTTTTTTGACACCATCACCACGGCAAGCTTCACATCTTCCACCTTTAACATTAAATGAGAAACGATTTTTTTCAAAACCATGCATTTTTGCTTCTTTAGTTGTCGTAAAAAGATCTCTTATATCATCAAATACTCCTGTATATGTTGCGGGATTACTTCTTGGTGTTCTTCCTATTGGATTTTGAGAGATTGCTACTAATTTGTCTATATTTTCTAAACCAAGTATCTTTTTATATGGACCCGGTTTTTCTTTACTGCGATATAAACTTTTAGAAATAGCTTTACACATTATATCATTTATTAAACTACTTTTTCCGGAACCTGATACTCCTGTTATACAAGTAAATGTTCCTAGTGGTATTTTTACATTTATATTTTTTAAATTATGACTACTTGCTCCTTTTATTTCAATATATTTTTTGTTGCCTTTTCTTCTCTTTTTAGGTATTTCAATACATCTTTTTCCACTTAAATATTGTCCTGTTAGACTATTTTTGTTATTCATAACTTCAGTAGGAGTTCCTGCTGCTATAATTTGACCTCCATTATCTCCTGCTCCGGGACCAACGTCAACTAAGTAATCTGCAGCAAGCATTGTATCAGTGTCATGTTCTACTACAATTAATGTATTGCCTATATCTCTCATATCTTGCATTGATTTAATTAATTTTTCATTATCTCTTTGATGTAGTCCTATACTTGGTTCATCTAAAACATATAAAACCCCTGTTAACTGTGAACCAATTTGAGTAGCTAGTCTTATTCTTTGTAATTCTCCACCTGAAAGAGTTGCTGCACTTCGTGATAAAGTAAGATATTCAAGTCCGACGTTTGCAAGGAATTTTAGTCTTGCTTTTATTTCTTTTAAAACTAAATCAGCTATTTTTAGTTGTTCTTCTCCTAGTTTAAGGTTATCAAAGAAGAATAATAATTCTTTGATGCTCATACAAGTTACTTCATAAATATTTTTTCCACCAATTAATACTCTTAATACCTCATCTTTTAGTCTTGCACCATTACAAGTATCACAAACATGTTCTACCATGTAATTTTCTAGCCAATCTCTAATCCATGTACTTGTAGTTTCCATATAACGTCTTTCTAAGTTATTTATAATACCTTCATAAAAGTCATTATTATTATATTTATTACCACTTTTAGAAGAGTATTTGAAACTTATTAATTCATCTGAGCCATATAATATATATGATTGTTCTTTTTTTGTTAACTTATTGAATGGTTTATTCATATCAATTTTATAGTGTTTACATA
Organism: uncultured Bacilli bacterium; assembly: GCA_934167695.1. GTDB lineage: Bacteria > Bacillota_I > Bacilli_A > RF39 > UBA660 > UBA2730. The sequence continues at coordinate 53,405 of CAKPLP010000008.1, forward strand.
CGCATTCTAATTTTTTATAATCTATACTACTTTTATCATCATTTAATGTTTTGATAGCTCCATCATTAATACTTATGGTTTTATCAGGTATTATTAAATCTTCATCTATTTGAAGGTTTACTCCTAATCCTTTACAATCTGGGCAAGCACCATAAGGAGCATTAAAACTAAAGGTACGTGGTTCTAATTCTGCTAATGAAAATTCACAATACGGACAAGCAAATGATTCTGAAAATACTAATTCTTTATTATTTTCTCCTAATATTTCTATAATAACTTTTCCTTTAGCTAGTTTTGTAGCATTTTCAATAGATTCTGTAAGTCTAGAGTGACTTTCTTCTTTTTTTACTATTCTATCTATTACTACATCTATTTTAGATTTTTTATTTTTCTCTAAATTTATCTCTTCTGACAAGTCATAGTTTTCACCATTTATTCTTACTCTTACATAGCCATCTTTTCTTAGATCTTCTAATAATTCCTTATGAGTTCCCTTTTCTCCATCTACTACTGGTGCCATTATAATCATTTTTGTTCCATCTTCATATTCTTCTAACTTATCTACCATCTCATCAACACTTTGTCTTGAGATAGGAATATTATGATTAGGACAATATGCTACACCACATCTTGCAAATAATAATCGTAAATAATCATAAATTTCTGTTACTGTTCCTACTGTTGAACGAGGATTTTTACTAGTTGTTTTTTGATCTATACTAATTGCGGGACTTAGTCCTTCTATTGAATCAACATCTGGCTTTTCACTATTACCTAAAAATTGTCTAGCATATGCAGAAAGACTCTCCATATAACGTCTTTCTCCTTCTGCATAAATTGTATCAAAGGCTAGAGAACTTTTTCCGGAACCTGATACTCCTGTCATAACAATTAATTTATTTTTTGGTAACTCTAAAGAAACGTTTTTTAAATTATTTTCACGAGCTCCTTTTATTATTATTTTATCCATATACTTCACCTGCCACATATTATAACATATTTTTTTAATTTTTTCGTTGGTATTTTATAGAAAAAGAAGATAAATTAATATCTTCCTAATTATTACTTAGATTTTAATTCAAATAGAATATCTCTTAATTCCATAGCTCTTTCAAAATCAAGATTTTTTGCTGCTTCTTTCATTTCTTGTTCTAAATTTTCAATATTTCTTTGTTGCTCTTTTTTAGACATTTTTATTTTTTTATTTTTAGAGTTGTCAATATTAGAAACTACTTCTCTTATTTCCTTTTGAATAGTTTTTGGAGTTATTCCGTGTAATTCATTATATTCTTCTTGTATTTTTCTTCTTCTAAGGGTTTCTTTTATAGCTTTATTCATACTATCTGTTATTTTATCGGCATACATGATGACATGACCGTTTGCATTTCTTGCACAACGTCCTATTGTTTGAATTAGACTACGATCACTTCTTAAGAAACCTTCTTTGTCAGCATCTAATATTGCTATTAGGGATACTTCTGGTATATCAATACCTTCACGAAGTAAATTTATTCCTACAACAACATCATATTTACCAGTACGTAAATCATGAATAATTTGAAGTCTTTCTAGTGTTTTAATTTCCGAATGTAGGTATGCTACTTTGATATCAACATCTTTTAAATAGTTTGTTAATTCTTCTGCCATTCTAATTGTTAATGTTGTTACTAAAGTTCGCTCGTTTTTAGCAATTCTTTCTTTAATTTCTGAAATTAAATTATCTATCTGTCCTTCTGTTTTTCTAACTTCTATCGTAGGATCAAGAAGTCCTGTTGGTCTAATTATTTGTTCTATATATTTACCATTAGTATGTTCTAATTCATAATCTCCCGGGGTTGCAGAAACGTAAATTGCTTGATGGATTTTTTTCTCAAATTCTTCAAATTTTAATGGTCTATTGTCTAGGGCACTTGGTAGACGAAAGCCGAAGTCAACTAAATTCATTTTACGAGCTCTATCACCATTATACATTCCTCTTACTTGTGGTAGGGTAACATGTGATTCATCTACTACTAATAAAAAGTCATCACCAAAGAAATCTATTAATGTAGTTGGTGTTTCACCTTCTTTTCTTCCTGCCATTTGTCGTGAATAATTTTCTATACCTGTACAAAAGCCTGTTTCTTGTAACATTTCTAGGTCATAGTTTGTTCTTTGTTCTATACGTTCTGCTTCTAATGGTTTATTATTCTTTTTAAAATATGCTATTCTTTCTTCTAGTTCTAGTTTTATTCTTTTTATGGCGGCTTGTAATTTTTCATCACTTATTACAAAGTGACTTGCTGGGAAAATGCTAATACTTTTTTTGTTATTTATAATATTTCCTGTTAGACTATCAACTTCACTAATACGATCTATTTCATCTCCAAAGAATTCTATTCTATATCCTGTAGTATTTTGATTTGTAGGTATTATTTCTAATACATCTCCGCGTACTCTAAAAGTTCCTCTTTTAAAATCTAGATCATTTCTTTCATATAACATTTCTACTAGTTTTGTTAATACTTTATCTCTTTTTATTTCTTCCCCTACTGAAAGAGTCAACATTTTATTTTTATATTCTTCCACTTCTCCAATTCCGTAGATACAAGAGACACTTGCAACAACAATTACATCATTACGTGATAATAAGTTACTTGTAGCATAATGACGAAGTTCATCTATTTCATCATTGATAGATGAATCTTTTTCAATATAAGTATCAGTTGAAGGAACATATGCTTCTGGTTGATAATAATCATAATAAGATACAAAATAGCATACAGCATTATTGGGAAATAGTTCTTTTAATTCTGAATAAAGTTGACCTGCGAGAG
>CAKPLP010000009.1 GCA_934167695.1 uncultured Bacilli bacterium
TATGTTTTATCTGTTTTTTTCTTTTTTAAATTATTAACATCTTTTTCTGGATAGAAGTTTTTACTATATGTATTGTCCGATTTCTTTGATTTTTTCTTTTTTATGTTATTTATATCAGCTTCAGGATAAAAATCTTTACTATATGTTTTATCTATCTTTTTCTTTTTTAAATTATTAACATCTTTTTCTGGATAGAAGTTTTTACTATATGTATTGTCTGATTTCTTTGATTTTTTCTTTTTTATGTTATTTACATCAGGTTCAGGATAGAAGTTTTTACTATAAGTTTTTTCTACTATTACTTGATCATTTTTGATATTTTTATCTTTTACAATATTTGATACTAATGATTGGGTATTTTTTTGAATATTAGTCATTGATTTACTTTCTAAATCTTTCATTAGTTTTTGTTCTGCTACTTCGCTTTCTTTTAATTCTGTTGTCCTATTTTGAATAACTGCTTTGTTCATTATTTCCATACAACTATCATCAATGTCATTATCAATTTCAATTACTCGATATATTTCTTCGAAACTTGTATAGCCATCTAATACTTTTCCTAAACCATCTTGGAGTAGGGTAATTACGTTTCCTGTACCATATACTAATTTTCTAAGTTCGTCCTTATTTGATACAGTACTATTTATAGCTGCTTTAATTTCATCATCTATTTCTAGTACTTCTTGAAGTGCTATTCTGCCATGATAACCTTTATTACAATATTTACATCCTTGTTTATTTGCATCATATATTTCTTCGATATCTTTTCTTAATGCTAGTTTAAAAACCTTTTTTTCATATTCTGTAGTTTTTCGTTTTATACGACAATGAGGACAAAGCATTTTTGTTAATCTTTGAGAGATTATTCCTGTTATGGCACTGGATAATAGATATTTTTCAACGTCCATATCTAATAGTCTTTCTATTGTTGATAATGAATTGTTGGTATGGATTGTTGATAGAACTAAGTGTCCTGTTATAGATGCTCTAACTGCAATTTGGGCTGTTTCACTATCACGAATTTCTCCTATTAGAATTACATTTGGATCTTGACGTAGGATACTTCTTAAGACAGTTGCAAAATTAAGACCGATTTCAGAGTTAACTTGTACTTGATTCATACCTTCGATGTTCATTTCTATAGGATCTTCTACTGTAATAATGTTTGTTCTTTCTTTATTTAATACTTGTAATATTGAGTATACTGTTGTACTTTTTCCAGATCCTGTTGCTCCAGTTACTAAAATAATTCCATTCGGATTTCCTATCATTCTTAATAGTTTTTGATAGTTTTCTTTATTAAATCCCAATTTATCAAGTCCTGATAGACTTCTTGTGTAGTCTAGGATACGAATAACTATTTTTTCTCCTTCGTTGGTAGGAAGACAAGATACACGCATGTCTAAATCCTTACCACCAAATTTTCCTTTAATAGCCCCGTCTTGTGGTAATCTGCTTTCTGTAATGTTCATATTAGACATTAATTTTAATCTTGTTGTTAGATTCCTTTCATATAATTTTGGAATATAGGCATAATCAATTAAATCACCATCAATTCTAATTCTGACCATTAAACCATTATCACGAGGATCAAAATGAATATCTGATGCTCCCTTTCTTGATGAATCTATAATTATTGCATCAGCGATTTGAGTGATAGGTGTTTTAGCGAAATCAAATGTAACCATAGTTATTGCATCCCCTTTTATCTTTACTTTTTTATTCTCTTTTACTATAATGTAATTATATTATAATTCGAGTTGATTGACAAGATAGAAAGGTGTATTTATGAAAAGATTTTTGAATAACAAAGGATTTGCAATGGTTGAAACTTTAGTAGCTGCTGTGGTGGTTATTTCTTTATTTACATTTTTATATAATTTAATCTATCCCTTAACTGGTGGATATCATGCTTCATTAAATTATGATGATTTAGATACTAAATATATTGCTTTTTATATTAAGGAAATGCTAGAGGTGGATTATGCTGAAAGTGGTAATAAAGAAAATCATATTCTTTCTAGTGGCTATGATGGCGAATGTCTCAGAAACTGTAGTCAATATTCCACAAAGGAAGATGAAATCACTTATGAAGGCGGTGAAAATGCATCTAATAATGCAGAAGGTGCTGTTGATAGACTAAAGTATACGAATCAGTTATGTAATTCACTTTCTAATGGAAATGATGATGGCTCAGGAAGAAATAACCAATATTTTTGTAATAAATTCATTAATGTTGCAAATGTAACAAAAATTTATATTACTAATTATGATACTACTGATTTAAAAAATGATATTGAAAATACGGATTATAGTAGAAACTTTAAAAAGTATGTTGAATATATGCCTTCTCATGGAATGGCTACTGACAAAACAAAAGAAGAGCATAAAAGAATTATAGTAGAAGTTGAACATGATTCAACCTCTAGTTCTTCTGGAAAGTATTATACTTATGCTTCAATGGAGGTAAACATAAAATGAAAAAACTTAATAATAAGGGAATGACTCTTATAGAACTTTTAGTTTGTTTTATAATTGTTTCTGCGATTGTTGTTTCAATGTTTAATGTAATTATGAATTATACTACTGATGAGCAAACTGAAGTTGTTAGAAATGATATTACAAATTATAAGAATGTTATTACTAGAATTATCCAAAAAGATATTATTAATAATGGTCTATCTTCTGTTAGCTTGGATAGTTTTGGTAAAAATGGTAATAATGATTGTTATACATTTACTTTAAATTTTAATAAAGCTTTTATTGAAAATCCTTTAAGTAAGTCAAAAAAGCTTACTGTTTGTACTAATACTACTGTTGCGGATGGAAATTATATAATTTATCAAGAAGTGAATACGGGAAAAACTCTTCAAGACTCTAAGTATCCTTTGTTAGATAGCTTATCAAGTAGTTCAAATAGTTCAACCCCTCTTTATTTTTCTTCTGTTGATACTAATTTAATTAAAAAAAGTGATAGTACTGATATGAATAGTGAGGGTTTAGCTGTTTTTATGCTTGATATTGGTATTAATCATAGTGAAATAGGTAGTGATTATCATATTAAGATAATAGCACCTTTAAATTATTTTTATTAAATTCATTTTATAATATAGATTATTATTAATAAAATAATTGATATTGCTAGACTAGAAATTCTTCCTAATAGAAAGTATTTGTAGTCTAGTTTTTGTTTTCCTATTATTTCTTTTACTTGAAAGTGTACACTTAATCCTCCAAATGATAGGAATGATATTATTAATAATGTTTTAAAGAAGATAGTTATATTTAGTGTTTTTATAGAGATAATTCCTTTTGTTAGATCTGAAAGACCATAGATAATTGTTTTTATTAATTTACTCTTTATTTTATGGGTAAAAATATCACTGATGGTATAGAAGAAAATAGTGTTTCCTAATATTAGGAATAATACTTTAAATGTTTTGATAAATGATTCTGAAAGAGTATCTGAAAAAGATTTTTTTAAAGGCTTTGGTGGAGATGTTTCTATACTTATTTGTTTGGGTCTGATGATGAATGCTAGTATAAAGTTAGACAGATAATGGCAAAATAAAATAGTGATAGCTATTTTTTTATTAAATAATAAGGCGATTGTTCCCATTATAAATAATGGATTTGAAAAATGTGTAAACGTCAAAAGGTATTCTGCTTGTTCTTTATTAATTAATTTTTTTTCTAAGAAATCTACTGTATATTTTGCACCACTAGGAAATCCTGATAACATACTCATAATAACAATAAATGAACTTGCTCCTGAAATATGAAATAGTTTTAAAAAAAGTTTATTAAATAAGACTTCTAACACTTTAATAAAATTATAATTTATAAGTAAATCAGAAAGTGTATAGAAGAAAAACATTACTGGAAATAGTTTATTTATAAATATATCTAATGATTCTATTATATCGTTTATTATTATATTAGAATTTATTAATGAGTAAATTAAACAAAATATTAAAGTTAAAAGTATTATAAAAGATTTTAATTTTTTCAACATATTTTTCCTCTTTTTTGCTATAATTAAACATAAAGGACTGATGATAATTATGTTTAGTAAAATATATAACGTTATAAAAAAATATATTCAAGAAAATTTAAAAACTATAATAATTTATGGTATTATTTTATTTATGGTATTGTGTCCTGTTAACTATTATATAATCACTGGTGGTGGTAGTTTTAATGCTGTAGATAAGGTTATTATTAAGAATGCTTATAAGAGCAAGGGCAGCTTTAATATGGCTTATGTTTCTGAAATTAAGGGAACTGTTTTTACTTATTTACTTAGTTATGTTATTCCGTCTTATGAAAGGGATAGTATAGATGATTATAGAGCTAATGATGATGAAGATGTTGAGGATATTGATTTTAGAAATAGATTATGGCTTAAACAAACTAATAATAATGCTATTTATGTTGCATATACTAATGCTAATAAAGAAATTAAGGAGAAGTATAAAAGAAATTATATTTTTAATATAGATGAGAAGGCTAAAACTAATCTTAAAGTTGGAGATCAAATTTTAGAGATGGATGGTATAAAATTAGATAGTATTGATGATTTAAAGAAGTATGTAAATAGTAAAAATGCTCTAGATAAGGTGATTTTCAAAGTTAAAAGAAATGGTAAGATATGTGAAAAATATGCCATTATTTATGAAAATGATAGTAAACTTTATGTTGGTGTTACCCTTCTTGAAGATACTGAATATATTACAGATCCTAAGGTTAAATTTAATTTTAAAAGTAGTGAATCTGGCCCTAGTGGAGGTCTTATTATGAGTTTACAGATATATAATTTGATTACTAAATGGGATATCACTAATGGTCTTAAAATTGTTGGTACTGGTACAATTAATAAAAATGGTAGTGTTGGTTCAATAGATGGAGTTAAATATAAATTAAATGGTGCAGTAAAAAATAAGGCAGATGTATTTTTAGTTCCAAATGGTAAAAATTATAGTGAAGCATTAAAAGAGAAAAAGAAAAATAATTATAATATTAAAATTATAGGAGTTAATGACTTTAATGATGCTCTTAATAAATTAAAAAATCTTAAAAATAAATAATATTAATTAGAAAAGGCTATGTAAAATGGTCTTTTTTTTGATATAATAGTAATGCTAATTATTAGAAGTAGGTGAAGTTATGAAAAGATGTGAAGTTGATAGAGAAAAATTGAGTCCAATGATGCAACAATATGTAGATATTAAAGATAAATATAATGATGCTATTTTATTTTTTAGATTAGGCGATTTTTATGAGATGTTTTTTGAAGATGCGGTTCTTGCTAGCCATGAACTTGAACTTACTTTAACTGGTAAAAACGCAGGTTTAGATGAAAGAGTTCCTATGTGTGGTATTCCACATCATGCTTATGCTAATTATGTAGATGTTTTAATAGATAAGGGATATAAAGTTGCAATATGTGAACAACTTGAGGACCCTAAGCTTACTAAAGGCATGGTAAAGCGTGATGTTATCCAAATTGTTACTAGAGGAACTAGAATTGACTCAAGAGTTGATAGTAAATCAAATAACTTTATTGCAAATATTTATGATTTTGAAAATTGCTATGGAATAAGTTATGCTGATATTTCTACGGGAGAATTTTTTTGTAAAATAGTTTTAAAAGAAGAAAGAGAAGTTATTAGAGAAATTGTAAAAAATGGATTTAATGAAGTTATAGTAAGTGATCAAGTAGATAGAAATTTGGTTAATACTTTGAGAAGTATTTATAATGTTATTGTTACAATTACTGATGATACTTATGATAATGATATATATTCATATATTTATCATGATGTTGAAGATGAGAGATTAGTTACTACTATTAAACATTTGTTATCATATATAATAGATACTAAAAAGAAAGATTTAATACATTTACAGAAAGTAGAAGTGTTACATAATAGTGATACTTTATTGTTTGATATTAATACAAAGAAAAATTTGGAACTTACGGAGACTATTAGAAATAAGGATAGAATGTATAGTCTTTTATGGTTATTAGATAAGAATAAAACTGCTATGGGTAGTCGTTATTTAAAATATAATTTAGAGAATCCTCTTACTAATAAAAAAGCTATAGAGAGACGTTATGATTTTGTTGAAAAGTTATCAACTCAATTTATTTTACGTGATGATTTAATGCATGAATTAAATAATGTTTATGATTTAGAAAGACTAGTAGGGCGTATTAGTTATGGTAATTTAAATGCTAAGGATTTAATTCAATTAAAAACATCACTTTCTGTATTACCTAAAATAAGAGATATTTTAAAAGAACTTGAGTATGATAAGAATATTGAATGTTTTCCTGATTTGTTTGATTTACTTGATAGATCTATTAATGAAGATAGTCCTTTAACTCTTCATGAAGGCGGACTTATTAAAGATAACTATAATAAAGAACTTGATGAACTTAGAAAAATAAGAAGTGGTTCTAAAGATTTTATTTTGGAAATGGAACAAGCTGAGAAGGAAAAAACTGGAATTAAAAATTTAAAGGTTGGATATAATAAAATTTTTGGATATTATATTGAAGTTAGTAAAGGAAATATAGGTTTAATAAAAGATGAATTTGGTTGGGATAGAAAACAAACTTTAGCTAATTGTGAGAGATTTACGACACCTTTATTAAAAGAAAAAGAAAACATAATTTTAGGAGCAGAAGAAAAAATTATTAATTTAGAATATAAGTTGTTTATGGATATTAGAGAAGTAACTAAAAGATATATTGCGCCTTTACAAGAGGTTTCTAAGATCATTAGTGAGGTTGACATGTTACAAGCTTTTTCTAATGTTAGTGATGAAAATAAGTATGTAAGACCAAAACTTATTAATGAAAAATCTCTTTCAATGATAGAGTGCAGACATCCTGTTGTTGAGAAGGTTATGAAGGATAAGTATGTTGCTAATGATATAATTATGGATAAGGATACTAATATTTTACTAATCACTGGTCCTAATATGGCTGGTAAATCTACTTATATGAGGCAATGCGCTATTACTGTTATTATGGCTCAAATTGGGTGTTTTGTTCCTTGCAAAAGTTGTACAATGCCTATTTTTGATAAGATCTTTACAAGAATTGGTGCAAGTGATGATTTAGTGAGTGGTGAATCTACTTTTATGGTGGAAATGAAAGAAGCTCAATATGCTATTAGTGAAGCGACTGAAAATAGTTTGATTTTATTTGATGAACTTGGACGTGGTACAGCTACTTATGATGGTATGGCTTTGGCTCAAGCTATTCTTGAATATATTCATGATAAAATAAAAGCTAAAACGATGTTTTCTACTCATTATCATGAACTTACTGATTTGGCAAAAGATTTGAAAGGGTTAAAAAATGTTCATGTTTCTGCAATAGAGGAAGATGGAAAGATAACTTTTTTACATAAAGTTAAGAATGGTGCTGTTGATAAGAGCTATGGTATTCATGTTGCTAGTTTAGCAGGACTACCTTCTTCATTGATTGAAAGAAGTGAAGAAATTCTTAAAGTGTATGAGCACAAAGAAAAAAAAGGACCAAAATATACTCAGACATCTCTTTTTGAATATGATAATTTAAATAAAAAAGAAAAAGTTAATGAGGTTGAAGAAAAGATTAAAGATATTAATCCTTTGGAGATGACTCCTATGGAAGCGATTAATTTTCTTTATGAATTAAAAAAAGAAATGAAAAATAATAAATAGACGTGTATTTTTGTACTGACAAGTTAGACTTGTTATGTTAAAATGGAATAGGTGATAATTATGAAAAATAGAAGTGAATTAAGAGAAATAGCGATGAAAAGCTTATATCAAATTTTTGTTTTAAAAACAACAAATCTTGAGTACAATATAGATGAGATAATTCATGAACAGTTGGAAGTTGAAAATGATTTTGTTAATAGTGTTGTAAATGGTGTAATTGATAACTTCGATGAAATTACTATGCTTGCAAATAAGTATTTAGTTGATTGGAAACTAGATAGATTAAACTTAGTTGACCAGAGTATTTTATGTATGGGAATTTATGAGTTAAAATTTACTGATACACCTTCTGTTGTTGCTATTAATGAAGCTGTAGAACTTTCTAAAAAATATAGTGATGAAGCTGTTACTAAAATGATTAATGGTGTTCTTGATAATATATATCATAGTGAGGAATGCCATGAATGATAAATATATCAGTATTGGACAGTTAACTAGATATATTAAATATAAAATAGATAATGATGTAAATTTACAAGAAGTTTTTATAAAGGGTGAAATATCTAATTTTAAGGCTCATACTAGAGGACATTTTTATTTTACTTTGAAGGATGAAGAGGCAAGAATTAATGCTGTTATGTTTAGTAGTAATGCTTCTAAAATTAAATTCACTCCAACGGACGGAATGAAAGTTTTAGTTACTGGTAAAATTAGCGTTTATCCTAGTAATGGTGGATATCAAATATATGTTAGTGATATGCTTGAAGATGGTGTTGGAAACTTATATATTGCATATGAACAGTTGAAGAAAAAGCTTGAAAGTGAAGGCTTGTTTTCTGATAGTCATAAGAAGAAAATACCTAAAATACCACAGAAAATAGGAGTTGTAACTGCGCCAACAGGCGCTGCTATTAGAGATATTACTTCCACTATCAAAAGAAGATGGCCACTTGCTGAAGTGATTTTGTTTCCTGCGCTTGTTCAGGGAGAAGGCGCCAAGGAAAGTGTTACAAGGCAAATTAAAGTAGCTGATACATATTCTTTAGATGTTTTAATTGTTGGCCGTGGAGGCGGTTCTATTGAAGATTTATGGTGCTTTAATGAAGAAGAAGTTGCTAGAGCAATATATAATGCTAAAACACCAATTATTAGTGCTGTTGGCCATGAAGTTGATTTTACAATAGCTGATTTTGTGTGTGACATGCGTGCTCCTACACCAACAGGTGCTGCTGAAATGGCTGTTCCTAGTAAGAGTGATGTTGAAAATTATTTAAATCAATTATCTATTAGATTAAATAAAGTAATGCAAAATAAGATTAATATATATAAAGAGAAGATTTCTCAAATTATGTCTAGACATATATTTAGAGATCCTGTTAGTATATATGAAATTAAAGAACAACAATTTTCAAATGTATTGGATAAATTAAGGTATAATATTGTTGATCTTTATAATACTAAAAGTAATGACTATCAAAAAATAAAACAAAATATAATTTTTAAAAATCCGGAAGTTTTAATTGAAAAAAAGAAAAATAATTATTTTATATTACTTAGTAAATTGGAAACTTTAAGCCCAGTCCTTACTTTGAAAAGAGGATATTCTATTATTCGTAAGGATGATAAAATTATTAATAGTGTTAAAGATATTAAGAAAAAAGATAAATTACAGCTTGAAGTTAGTGATGGTAATATTAATGTGGAGGTATTATAGTTATGGAAAAAAAAGAAGAGAGTTTTGAAAGTAGTTTACAAAAACTAGAAAATTTAGTTAAAGATTTGGAAAATGGCGATGTTGCTCTAGATGATGCTATTAATAAATACACAGAGGCGATGAAATTATCTAAGATTTGCAGTGAAAAATTAAAAAATGCAGAAGAAGCTATTAATAAAATAGTAAAAGATGATGGCAGTATTGAAAATTTTGAAGCAGTAGAAGAATAAGTGAGGGGATAATATGCAATTTTGTACTATTAGTGAAGATGAATTTAGAAAATTTTATGAAACATCAGATCAAAGAACTTTTTTACAAACTCCAGAAATTGGTAAGTTAAGGGAAAAATCAGGCTGGCAAGTTCATTATTTGGCTGTAAAAAAGAATAAAAAAATAGTTGCTGCAACAATGATGGTATCTATTACTCGTCATTTTGGACAAAAAGAGTTTTATGCTCCAAGAGGTCTATTAGTTGACTATAAAGATAAAAAAATATTAAGTTTTTTTACGAAAGAAATTAAAAAATATGTTAAAAATAATAAGGGATATGAGTTTAGAATAGATCCTTATGTTGTAAATATCCAAAGAGATATTAATGGCGATGTTGTTGCTGGAGGTATTGATAATAGAGTAGTAAAAAAATATTTAACTGATTTGGGGTACAAAAGAGTAAAAAAAGAAAATATGGAGCAAGTTGGATGGATGTATGCTTTAGATGTTTTTGAAAAAAGTGAAGATCAACTTTTAAAGGATATGAAGCCAAATACAAGAAATATTATTCGTAAAACTTTAAAATATGGTATAGAAATAGATGAATTAAAAAGAGATGAGTTAAAGGAATTCTATAAAATAATGCTTGAGACTGGAAAAAGAAAAGACTTTTCTATTAGAAATTTAGAGTATTTTGAAGATATGTATGACTTATTTGCACCAAGAGGTGAAATTAAATATTTAGTTACTAGATTAAATTTAAAAAAACATATTGCAAGTTTAAAAAAAGAAAAAGAAGAATGTGAAAAAAGTAAAAATAATATAAATGATTCTAAATTTAATGCTGGTAAAATTAAAGCTATTGATGAACAAATAGATGGTATTGAAAAAAGAATACAACAAGCAGAAGATATTAGAAAAAAAGATGGTGATGTTATTACACTTTCTGGTTCTATGTTTATCTTGACACAACCGGAAGTAATATATTTGTCTAGTGGTAATTATGAAAAATATATGTTTTATAATTCTCAATATTTAATTCAATGGGAAATGATAAAATATGCTCTTCATAATAATTTTAAAAGATATAATTTCTATGGTATAACTGGTAATTTTGATAAAAATGATAAGGACTATGGTATTTATGAGTTTAAAACTAGATTTAATGGATATGTAGAAGAACTTATTGGAGAATATGTTATGCCTGTATCATGGGTTTATTACGTTTTAAACTTTATTCATAAAATAAAAAAATAATTAAAATTAAAACTAGTAAATTTTGCTAAGTAAAAAAATATAATATGAGTTCATAATAATAATGTAGTTTGATTTTTAGGAGATGATTTTTATGAAAAACAAAACCAAACTACTTGCATTATGGGCTTTTCTTTTTTTTATAATTCCTATTAATATTTTTGCATATTCTAATTATATTATACCTGGAGGAGAAAATATTGGAATAGAAGTTAACTCTAAAGGTGTTTTGATAGTCGGCTTTTATAAGGTAGATAATAATTTTATTGCCAGAGATAGCGGTTTTTTGGTTGGTGATTCCATAATAGAAGTTAACAATAAAACGGTGTCCTCAATAGATGATATGGTTAGTGCAATTAAGGAAAACAGCAATGAAAGTGTAGAATTTACAATTTTAAGAGACAAACAGAAAAAAACAATAAAGATGTCTGAAAATATTGATAATGATGGAGTATATAAAACTGGAATGTATGTTAAAGACAAAATTGTTGGTATAGGTACACTTACTTATATTGATCCTAATACTAAAATATTTGGAGCATTAGGACATGAAATAGATGAAAAAACAACCGCTGAAAAATTTGAAATTAAAGATGGGAAAATTTTTAAATCAAATGTAACGGGAATTGAAAGAAGTGAAAGTGGAAATGCAGGTGAAAAGAATGCCAATTATGATACCAGTACAGTATATGGTAAGATAGATGAAAATACAAAGTCTGGTATATTTGGTAACTATACTGATGAAATTCCTGATGTTGCTAGTTTAAAAGTAGCTAGTAAAGATGAAGTTAGAACTGGTGAGGCAACTATTAAAACTGTTATTGATGGTGATAAAGTAGAAGAATTTACTATTAATATTATTAAGATTGATAAAAATAGTGAAACAAAAAATATTTTATTTGAGATAACGGATGAGAAGCTTTTAAAGAAAACTGGTGGTGTTGTTCAGGGAATGAGTGGTTCACCAATTATTCAGAATCAAATGATTATAGGAGCTGTTACACATGTTATTGTAAATGATGCAGCAAAGGGATATGGAATATTTATTACAACAATGTTAGAAGAAGGAGAAAACTAATAAAAGTTTTCTTTTTTTACATATTTTATTTGATTTTAAACATAATAATTAATGGTGATTAATATGGATATTAATGAGTCTTTAATGATAATTCCTAAGTGTATTTTTTCTATTATAGTATTATTTATTGTTACAAGGATAATTGGTAAAAAGCAAGTTTCTCAAACTAGTTTATTCGATTATGTTATTGGCATTTCTATTGGTAATTTTATTGCTGAAATGGTTATAAATGAGGAAGTACAATTCCTTGATGGAGTTGTTGCTATGTTTGTATTTGGTATTTTCTCATATATTGTTTCTTATATCACAATGAAAAGTATTAATCTTAGGAGGGTGATTATAGGAGTTCCTACAATTATAGTTGAGGATGGTAAAATTATAGAAAGTGGCTTAAAGAAAACTAATATTGATATAAATGATTTTTTAGAGCAATGCAGATTACAGGGGTATTTTGATATTAATGATATTAGTTATGCAATAATGGAGGCTAGTGGAGAAATTAGTATTTTACCAAAAAGTAATGCTACTCCAGTTGTACAAAAAGATTTAAAAATAAAAGGACAAAAGGCTAAACTTACTAGTAATTTAATAATAGATGGAAAATATTTGAAAAGAAATATTAAAGATTCTAATCTTACTATAGAAAAAATAGATGAGGAATTGAAAAAACAAGGTTATGCTAGTGAAGAAGATATATTACTAGCAGTATATTCTAATAATAAAATTATTTTTTATGAAAAGAATATTCAAACAGAAAATCATTCATTACTTGAATAAAAAAAGCTATCACATGGATAGCTTTTTAAATGAAATAAAGTGCTAACATTCCGAAGAATCCTATCACTGTTACTATTACTAATATTAGGGCAACTGTTTTAATTAATTTTTTATTCATATTTACACCTCTTTTAATATTATAAAATAAATGTAATAAAAAGTAAAATAGATTATTAATAATAAAAAAAATATTTTCATATTATTTATTGGTGATAATATGGACAAAACTAAATATAAAAAAGAATATAATAAAAATAAGAAAAGGAAATTATTTAAAATATTATTTATTATAGCAGTGATTAGTTTTATTATTGGAATATTTTATGTTGCGATTATATCTAAAAGTGATAAGAGTTTAATAAAGAAAACATTTGATGCTTATTTTTTAAGTATTCAGAATGATTCATTTAATAATATTGATTCTTTAATTGGAAATATTTTAACTAATGTTGTTTTGACTTTTATTGTGTGGATTTTAGGAATTTCTATTATAGGGATACCTGTTAGTGTTTTCTATCTTATATATAGGAGTTTTGTTACTGGTTTCTCTATTAGTAGTTTGATATATACTTATGGGTTTAAGGGTGTTATTATTTCAATATTTTATTCTTTTCCACTAATTATAAATCTTTTAGTATTTTTTATATTAACCTTTTATGCTGTTAATTTTTCTAAAAAACTTTATTTATATCTCTTTAAAAAAAAGGATATCAATTTAAAGGGAATGACTAAGGTTTATACTAAGGTATTGATAGTATTTTTAATAATACTTTTGATATGTTCTCTTGTTTCTAGTTATTTGGTTCCTATTTTGTTAAAATCTTTTACAAATTTTCATATTTAATGTATAATTTATTAGTAGTTGGAGTGATTAAATATGAATAATAAAACTGTTGTTGTAGGAATGAGTGGGGGAGTAGATAGTAGTGTAAGTGCTATCCTTTTGAAAGAACAAGGCTATAATGTTATTGGTCTTTTTATGCGTAATTGGGATAGTTCTATTAATAATGATTATCTAGGAAATCCCAATATTTTAAATAATGATATTTGTCCACAAGAACAAGATTATAATGATGCTTTGGCGGTATGTGAAAAAATAGGAATACCATTACATAGAATAGATTTTGTTAAAGAATATTGGGATTATGTTTTTAAATATTTTTTAGATGAGTTAAAGAAGGGACGTACGCCTAATCCTGACGTTATGTGCAACAAATATATTAAATTTGATTATTTTGTGCGTGAGGCTAAGAAATTGGGTGCTGATTATATTGCCACTGGTCATTATGCTAAGATGGAAGATGGTTATTTAAAAAGAAGTAAAGACACGAATAAGGATCAAACATACTTTTTATCTCAGGTATCTCAAAAACAACTTTCTAATGTTATTTTCCCTTTGGGTGATATAGAAAAAACTGAAGTACGAAAAATTGCCCTTGAACATGATTTAATAACTGCTAAGAAAAAGGATTCTACTGGTATTTGTTTTATTGGCGAAAGAAATTTTAAAAACTTTTTGGAGAATTATTTACCTAATATTCCCGGTGATATAATTAATATTGAAACAAAAGAAAAAATTGGCTCACATATAGGACTTATGTATTATACTATTGGTCAAAGAAAGGGCTTAGATATTGGCGGTACTAAAGATAAATTGTTTGTAGTAGGAAAGGATTTAGCTAATAATATTTTGTATGTATGTGAAGGCGAAGATAATGATTATCTTTATTCTACTAGTTGTATAGTTGAAGATGTTAATTTTAATTGTGAATTGAGACCTGATGCTTGTACTGCAAAATTTAGATATCGCCAGCAAGATAATGATGTTTCTATTGAATATCTTGATGATGGTAATTTATTAGTTAGATATAATCCTATAAAAAGCGTTACTCCGGGGCAGGCTTGTGTTTTTTATTTAGATGATATTTGTCTAGGCGGAGGTATTGTTAAAGAAGTACGAAAAGATGAAAAAAAATTATGGTATTTATTATAATAAAATAAATTATTGTTTTAAAACTGTCAATTTACACTTGACTATTTATGTAAAACTGATAAAATTAAGTGTAGGAGGGTAGAACATGCAAGAATTAAACAGAGTATTAAATGAAGTTGGAATTTCTAAGGTGCGTCTTGCTAAGTATTTGGGTGTTTCTAGACAAATGTTATATAATTATTTAGCACTTAGTAGTCTAGATGAATGGCCTAAAGAAAAGTCAGTTAAGCTTCTTAGTTTATTATCTATAAAAAATCAAGATGAACTTAGTAGTATTGTAGTAGATGGCGATTATATATTAAAATTAGAGGAAAAAGTTAATGAAGCGGTAAAGGTATCTAATAATAGAGGAGAAGTGTATACTGATTTAAAAGGCTTTAATAGAAAAGAACAAGAACTACTTTCTGATATTATTAATCTTTTAAAAGAAAAATTAGCTAATGATAAAACTAAAGATACATATTATACATATACTTATTTATATCATTATATTCAATCTATGGAAACCACTGAAGAGTTAAAATATATATTAGGATATATGTCTAAAGCTTTAGGATTTACTAATCCAATGGAATTTGTTTTCAATAAAGATAAACAATTTATATTTGAAAGCATTCTGTTTAGCGCGATGACTTTATATAATGATGGTGGCGCATCACGTTCTAGGATTGCAGAAACTCATAAGAAATTTGTGCAAGATATTGATCATAAAAAAGAAGAAAAATTAAGTAGAACACAAGAATTAAATACAGCTAAAATACAAGCTTTAAAAGAACTTGGTTATACTGAAATAAATGAAGGTAATGCTAAGGAAGTATTAGAAAAAATAGCAGAGATTCAATCTAGAAAAGTATAAGTCTTTAATAAGACTTTTTTCTTTTTATTTAAAGAAGTTAACATAATATCAATTATAGGAAATTAAATATAATAATAAATATGTATAAAAAATAAAATATTAATTCATAATAATATTGGGAGGAAAAAATATGAAAAAAAATAAAAAAACCTCAAATGATTCAATTAAATGTAATGTAGAGAGCTGCAAACATAATAATTGCGATGAGGGTACTTGTACATTAGAAGAAATTGAAATTAGTTGTACATGTGATAATTGTGATTGCTCAAATGAAGATGAAACTATATGTAGATCTTTTGAAAATGATGAATCAGAGTCTGATGATGATAATGAACAAGAAGAATATGAAGAAGAAGAATCTGAAGCTTAATGAAGAAAAAGTAGTTATTTATAGAAGTAAATGAAAAACAGTATAAGGGGTAATTATACTGTTTTTTTTATTCTAGAGAATTTAGTATAGAATGACCTATTGTAGGTTTTTCTATATCAAAGTTTTCTGCGATTGTTGCTCCTATATCTGCTAAAGTTTCTAAAACTGGTAGTCTTTTAGGATTTATAAAGTTTCTACTATATATAATAACTGGTACGTTTTCTCTAGTGTGATCATTTCCTGTGAAAGTAGGGTCGTTTCCATGATCTGCAGTTATTATTAATAAATCATCTGTTTCTAATTTATTTAAAATAATAGGTATATTTACATCGAATTCTTCTAATGCTTTAGCATAGCCATCTACATCTCTTATATGTCCATATAAACTATCAAAATCACTTAGGTTTGCAATACATAGTCCTGTAAATTTTTTATCCATTATATCGGTTAGTTTATTAACAACTTCAATATTATTACAAGCTTTTATAGTTTTATTAATGCCTTGTTTATCAAATATATCGTTTGTTTTGCCTATTCCTATTACATTGTAGTTATTTTCATTTAAATTGTCTAAAATGGTCTTTTCTGGCGGTTTTACAGCATAATCCTTTCTTCCTGTATTGCTTAGTTTAAAGTTTCCTACTTTTCCTGTAAATGGTCTTGCTATTACTCTACCTACCCTCCACTCTTCTTTTAGGGTTATTGCTCTTATTTTTTCACAGTATTCATGAAGTGTTGATACAGGTATTACATCTTCGTGTGCCGCTACTTGTAAATCTGAATCAGCTGATGTATAAACTATTAAAGAGCCATAGTTAAGTTCTTTTTCTCCTAATTCATTAATTATGTCGTTACTATTATTACAACATTTATTTCCTATAATTCTTCTTCCGGTTATATATTCTATACTATCTAATATTTCAGTAGGAAAGCCATCATTAAATGTTTTAAAGGGAATATTAGATTCAATGCCCATCATTTCATAATGACCGTTTAAACTATCTTTACCGGCGTTATTTGGTTTAGCGATTGTATAATAAGCTTCTACTTCGTTATCTTCATTCATATTTAAAGTGTTTAGAAAACCTATTTTTTTTAAATTTGGGATAAATAGATCTGTTTTTTCTACTATATGTCCTAGGGTATTTGCTCCTTGATCTCCATACTTTTCAGCGTCACTGGCCTCCCCTACTCCTACTGAATCTAATACTAGTAGAAAGACTCTTTTATATTTCATATTTAATCATTCTCCTTTATTTGTTTTCTCTTGGATGATAGTATTCATAATCATGTGTTACTTTTTCATCACTTATATGAGTATATATTTTTGTTGTTGAAATATCTTGATGTCCTAACATTTCTTGAATACTTCTTAAGTCAGCACCATTATTTAGTAAATGAGTTGCAAAAGAATGCCTTAAAGTGTGTGGTGAGTATTCATCGTTTAAATTTTTGTCATGAAGAAGTTTTTTAATAATTTTAAAGAAACCTTGTCTGGTCATTTGTTTACCATGATTGTTTAAAAATAAGAACTCAACATTATTGTTTTTCTTTATTAATAAGTGTCTTTTTTCGATGTATATATTTAAGTAATACATCGAATATTCTCCTATAGGTATTATTCTTTCTTTATTTCCCTTACCTACTAATCTGATGATACAATTTGTAAAATCTATATTATTAACGGTAATATTTACCAATTCACTTACTCTTAGTCCTGTACCATACATTAATTCTAACATGGCTTTATTACGATAGTCATAGATATTATTTAATTTTATATCTAATAATTCATTTACTTCATTCACTGTTAAAGCTTTTGGTAAAGCTTTTTTTAATTTTGGTCTTTTCATAGTCAATGATACATCTTTATTAACTATTTTTTCTCTTAATAAATAAGCATGAAAATTTTTTATTGTAGTTAATTTATGAGCGATAGTGGTAGTTTTATCATTTTCATTAATTTGATGTTTTAAAAAATTTTCAATGTCTTCTTCTGTTATGCTAATAACATTAAAATTATCCGAGTATAGAGTGGATAAATATTTTTTATATACTTTTAAGTCATTGGCATATGATGATCTGGTTTTAGTTGATAGTCCTTTTTCAAAGGTACAATAGTTTAAAAAGTCAATTATTGCTTCATCAAAATTCATCTTACCACCTATTTAATTATATCGTATATTTGGCATTTTTACAATGATTATACAAATACTAAACTTTTTAATTTTGATATTGTATGGTATAATACTCTTGGTTTTGATGGAGGTTATTATGATTGGTGAACCGTTGGCAAAAAAAATGTCTCCTAATAGTTTAGATGAGATTATTGGTCAAAAACATTTAATTGGTGATAATAAAATATTGACTAATTTAGTGAAGAATAAAAAGCTTTTTTCGATGATCCTTTATGGTAAACCAGGAATTGGTAAAACTAGTATTAGTCAGGCTATTGTGAATGATTTAGGTGTACGTTATCGTTTTTTGAATGCTGTAAGTAATTCTAAAAAGGATATTGATATAGTAATAGAAGAAGCTAAAATGTATGATGGTTTAGTTTTAATTATTGATGAGATACATCGTTTAAATAAGGATAAACAAGATATATTACTACCTTGCCTTGAAAGTGGGCTAATAATATTGATTGGTATGACTACGGCTAATCCCTATCATTCAATTAATCCTGCGATTAGAAGTAGATGTCAATTATTTGAACTTAAAGAATTAACTAATGATGATATTGTTATGGGATTAAATAAAGCTATAAAAAGTAAATATTTAAATAATATAAAAATAGATGAAAAATCAGTTAATTTGATAGCTCATCTTTCTGGTAATGATCTTCGATTTGCTTATAATTTACTGGAAATAGCTTATTATTCTACGGATAACCAAATAATTACAGAAGATATAATTAGAAGTATTAATTCTAAACCGGTTTTTTTTAGTGATAAAAATGGTGATGGTCATTATGAGGTTTTAAGTGGATTGCAAAAGTCAATTCGTGGTAGTGATGTTGATGCATCTTTACATTATTTAGCAAGATTATTATTAGAAGGTGATTTAGATTCTATTTATAGAAGACTTAGTGTTATTGCCTATGAAGATATTGGTTTAGCTAATCCTTCTATTGGTCCTAGATTAGATGCTGCTATTAATGCGGCTGAAAGGGTTGGGTTACCAGAAGCTAGAATTCCACTTGGAACAATAGTCTGTGAAATGGCACTTTCTCCTAAAAGTAATACTGCTCATTTGGCTTTTGATGAGGCTATTAGTGATGTTGAGAGTGGTAATTGTGGAAATATTCCTAATCATCTAAAACAAAATAGTACTGATTATAAATATCCTCATGATTATAAGGGAGCTTATGTAGTACAACAATATTTACCTAATAAAATAAAAAATAAAAAGTATTATCATCCTAAAGATATAGGATATGAAATAAATTTTAAGCAAGTCTATGAAAAATTAGAACAAATAAAAAATAAGAATCCAAATAATTAATGACTTTGAATTCTTATTTTTTTATATATTTAAAATAAACATTTCTAGAGGCTTTTTAATATCATAAATTCCGCTTTTTATTTTTAAATCTAAATCTCCTAATTTTTTTAATAAGTTTTCTATTTCGTCTTTTGAAATATTTCTAAGTAATTCCATTGTCTTTTCAATTCTATATGGATGTATTTCTAAAGTTGTTGCTATCTCTTGCTTTTTCTTATTTTCATCCATTAGCAATGTTACTTGTTCTAAAAGTCGTAATTGACTTTCTAACAATGCTAGAATGCCTATATCCTCTATATTAAAGTTATGTAATTTTTGATATGTTATTAAAGCTTCTTTTTTGTTCATTGAAGATATATATTTTACTAAATCATAGGTTAACTGAGTAGTATCATTTACACTTTTGTAACAAATATTTTTTATATCTTCTATACATATTGTTTTTTCTGGATATTTGTATTGTTTTAACTTATCACATTCATTTTTTATAGAATCTAGGTTATTATTGGTATAATCCTTTAACATTTGGATTACTTCTATTGAAGGGTTATACTCTTTTAATTCATCTTTTATTATTTTTTCAGGATTTATTTCTAATTTTAAATAATTTGTAAGACTTTTTAACTCTTTTGTGATTTTTTTTCTTGTATCTAATTTGTTTGATAACATTATTAGAAGATTATCTGTATTGGAATTTTTTAGATAACTTAGTAAATGAGTAGTTAGTTTATCATTTATATCTAATAGGTCAATATTTTTAATAATTATAACTTTTTTTTCTGTTAAAAAAGAGTATGTATCCAAATCTTCTAATACTGAATCAAGAGTATTTTCTACTAAATCATATTCGTTTGTAATATTATTTTGAAAATTTTTCTCTTTTATAATTTTTTGAATTTGCTTTAAATATGAAAATGTATCACTGTATTCTAAAAGGTAGTTATTGTTCATTTTTTATTATTTTCTCCAAATTTGTATAAACTTCCGTTAACTTCATATTTGTTTTTCCGCCACCTTGAGCGAAAGTTTTGCTTCCTCCACCATTTCCTAATGAGATTTGAGCTGCTTCTTTTACAACATATCCGGCGTTAATGTCACAGTTGCTTCTACATAAGAAGTTTACAGAGTTATCTTCTTTAATATTTACAAAGAAAATTAATCCTTTTTCCATTTCATTTATTAATGTATCTGCTATAGTTTTTAAAAGTTCAACATCTTTATGTTTTACTTCCATAATTAAAGCTTTAGTAGAACCATAATTTTTTATATGATTTCGATATTCATCCAAGTTATTTAAAGTTTTTTGTTCTCTTAATTTTAAATATTTTTTCTCTAACTCTTTTACTTCTTGTTGAATGTAATTTAATTCATTTTGATTAAAAATAATGTCTTTATAGCTTGTTGGCTTACTATTATCTATTTCTACATCGAATTCTAGAGAAATATCCATCTTTTTAGCATCTTCTAAGATGTTTTTAGCTTTCATTAATAGTTTTATCATTTCATCATTATATGGTTTTATAATATCAAATAAAGTTTGATCAATTTTTGTATTTGTGACTGCTTCTATTCTATATACATTACTTCCTTTACTCTCATAAGAGAAAATTGCAAATTTCTTGATATCTTTTGTATTATTAGCATGTGTTCCGCCACATAATTCGATTGATTTACCCATTTTTACTACTCTAACTACATCACCATATTTTTCTGTAAATAATGCCATAGCTCCTAGTTGTTTAGCTTTATCGATTGGCATTACTTCAGTAGAAATAATTAGATTTTTACTAATTAATTCATTTACTCTATTTTCTACTTTTACAATGTCATCATCTGTTAATTTACCAGAATATGTAAAATCTAGTCGTAAACGTTCATTATCAACATACGAACCTGCTTGACTGATATCTTTATCAATTATCTCTCTTAAGGCGTAATGAAGTAAATGAACACTACTATGATTAGCTTCTGTTTGCTTTCTTTTATCTTTATCTACAACTACTTCACATTCATCGCCTACATTTATTTTTCCATCTAGTAGTTTTATTTTATGAATATTTTGACCATTTGGACCTTTAAAGACATCAATTACACGAGCTTTAAAATTCTTACCTATAATCATTCCAGTATCATTTACTTGTCCTCCTGCTGTTGCATATAGACAAGTTCTTTTTAAAGCAATATATCCATCATGATCTAGTGTAGGAATTAGACTATCTTTAGTAAATATTGCTAAAACGTTTGTTTTTAAACGGTAAATACCATAAGTAAATGTCGATTTTTCTGTAAAGTCTAACAATACTTGTTTTTGAGATGCCATTGCACTTTTTGTACGGGATGCTTTTTTTGCAAGTTCTTTTTGTGAAAGCATATATTTATTAAACTCTTCCTTATTAGTTGTATAACCTAATTCATGTAAATACTCTTCTGTAAGTTCAAATGGAAAACCATAGGTATCATATAATTTGAAAGCATCTGCTCCACTTAGTATTCCATCAGTAGATTTTTTTAACATTTCTTTTAAAACTCTTTCTCCATCGTTAAGAGTAGAAAGGAATAGTTTTTCTTCTTGTAATATTTTTGTTTCTACGATAACTTGTTTGTTTCGTAAATATGGATAGGCTTGTTCCATTGTTTCAATTACTGTACTTACTAATTTGTACATAAATGGTTCATTTAAACCTAATTTTTTACCTGCACGAACACTTCTTCTTAATAGTCTACGTAATACATAGCCTCGACCTGAATTTGAAAAATTGGCATCATCACTTAGTGCAAATGTTAATGCTCTTATGTGATCTGCAATTATTTTTATATCTGTTTGACCTTGATATAGGATATTTGTTAAATCTTCTATATGTTTAATTATCGGCATGAATAAGTCTGTTTCGAAGTTACTGTCTACATCTTGGAAGATTAGACACCATCTTTCTAGTCCGGCACCTGTATCGATATTTTTGTGTGGTAGTTCTTTGTATTCTTCACGTGGTACATTTTCAACTGAATTATACTGACTAAATACATTATTCCATATTTCAATATATCTTTCTTGGTCTTCATCTTTTTTAAACTTATCAAGTGCTGTTTTGTCAGGATCGTATTTATCTCCACGATCATAGAAAATTTCACTGTCTGGGCCACATGGACCTGCACCAATTTCCCAGAAGTTTCCTTCTAATGGAATAATATGGTCCTTTAACATTCCTACTTGAATCCATTTATCGTAGGCTTCTTCATCTTTTGTATAAACTGTAACGTATAATTTTTCTTTAGGTATTGCAAAATACTGCTCGCTTGTTAGTAAATCCCATGCAAATTCGATTGCTTCATTTTTAAAATAATCTCCAATAGAAAAGTTACCCATCATTTCAAAGAATGTTTGATGTCTTTTTGTAACTCCTACGTTTTCAATGTCATTTGTTCTAATACATTTTTGAATATTTGTTAATCTTTTACAGCTTGGAACTTCTGTACCGTCAAAATATTTTTTTAATGGTGTAACACCAGCATTTATCCAAAGCAATGAATCATCATTTATTGGTACAAGTGGTGCACTTTCTACTATTTTGTGACCTTTACTAGTAAAATAATTTAGCCACATATTTCTAATTTCTATATGAGTCATTTTTCTCATATACTTTCACTTCCATTCTCTATTTTTTTTAACAATTTTTCTAATTTATTTTGATAATCTTCTAAATTTGAATTATTTAGTATATAGTAGTCAGCATATGCTATAGGTCCACCTTTAGCTAAGTTTTCTATTTCACTAATGTCCCTGTCCTTTATTTCGTTAGTATTAAATGGCCTATCTTTTCTACTTCCTATTCTTTTATATCTTATATTTTTGTCTGCAACAATGCTTATTATTATTAAATTATCGAACTTTTCCTTTAAAATTTTATATTCTTCCCATGAGTATAGTCCATCTAAAACTATATCATTTGTTTTTTGGAGTAGACTTATTTTTTCTAATAAAAGTTTGGCGACTGCACCCATACCATATTTTTTTCTAAGATCTTCTCGGAATTTTTTTTGACTTTCTGGAGTTATTTCAATTTGCTCTTCTTTCATTTTTTCATATATTACTCCGCCAAAATATATTTTCTTGTAACCAATTTTTTCTAAATATTCACTGGCAATAGATTTTCCACTTCCAGCCATTCCTACTATAGCGATAATTTTTCCCATATTAAGCCTCCTTTTAACTATTATACACAAATAAAAGACCTTTTTAGGAGGATGCTTCACTTACACCCGGTACCATCCTAAAATTGGTCTTAATTTAGATAACGGTTTTACCCGAAAAAACTCCAAAGTAGCTTTTCCTAAAATGTGTTAGCTTTCACCTAATCTAACTCTCTAATTTTATTTTAGTACTTTTCTTTTTCATTGTTTTTTAATTATTGGTTATATTCTCTAACTTTTCTAATAGACGAACTTTTTCATCAATGAAAGTTAAGATTATTTTTAATGTTGCAACTGCTGGTGTAGCAACTATCATTCCTATGATACCAAAGAAATGACCAAAAATCAATAGCCCTAACATAATTGTTACAGGATGTAGTTTCATTGTATGTCCCATGATTAATGGTTGATAGAAATTATTTTCTAAACTTTGGACAATTATTATAGAAATTATTGTAAATATTCCTGTTAATGGAGAAATAGTAAAGCCTACAGCGATTGCTGGTATAGCTCCAATCCATGGTCCAAAGTATGGTATGACATCTGTTATTGCACAAAATAAAGCAAAGATAAGTGGTGCTTTTAAGCCGGCTAGCGTTAATCCTATTGCTTGGCTAATGAATACAAGTGACATAACTAATAATACTCCTTGGACGTATCCTCTTAGTGAATGATTAATTCTTCTTACTAAATCTTTAGTATTATCATGATACTTTTGTGGTATAAAATGGTATATCTTTTTTGTTACCTTTTGATAATCATATGATAAATAAAAACTGATCATTAAACTTAAAATGATAGTTGTTATAGAAGAAATTAAAGTTTTTGTTCCTCCTATTAATGTTTGAGGTATATTTGTTGAAATATCATTTGCCATGTTTCCGATAGTAGTAAAGATATTTTTCTTAATATTGTCAAAAATGATACCATCGGTGTTTGCAAAAATATTATTTACCATATTTTTTAACTCATCTAGGATTGATGGTGTTGCATTTATTAATTCTTTTATTTGGACAACAAAGTTTGGTATAACAAGTCCAAGTGCTAATCCTACTATTCCCAATAATAATGCGTAGACAATTATACAAGCGACTATTTTAGGAATTTTTTTGCTACTTATTTTATTTATTAGCGGAGATAGTAACCATGCAATAATAAACCCTATAAATAATGGTAGAATTACAGTTAATAATTCACCTATGAACACAAAAAAATGAATTTTATTTAGTAAATAGAATATTAAAACTAAAATAGTTATAAGTATTAAAATGTTTAAGTTTTTGCCTAGGTCTTTATATTCCTTTATACACTTGTTAAGGTTTTTAATATTAATTTTTTCATCTTTTTCTCTCATAATTACCTCCCTTATAGTTATATATTATATCATGTATATGATAAAACTTAAAGCTTGAAAAGAAATTTTAGTTTAGTTTTATCATAGTTAAATTTTGTTTTATGAGATATAATATCTTTAGGTGATTGATATGCAAACTATTAATGAAAATATGAGTAATGAAATTATAATTAAAAATTCTAAATTTATTTGTTTTTTATATAAAATAAGCCATGAGAATGATGCTAAAAATATATTAGAAACTATACGAAGAGAAAATCCTAAAGCAACTCATTACTGTTATGCATATATATGTGATGAAATGAAAAAGTCTAGTGATGATGGAGAGCCTGCTGGTACTGCTGGAGTGCCAATATTAAATGTGTTAGAACATGAAAAATTGAATTTTGTCTTATGCGTAGTAGTAAGATATTTTGGAGGAATTTTACTAGGTGCAGGAGGACTTGTTAGAGCCTATTCTAAAAGTGTAAGTGAATGTTTGAAAAAAACTAGTTTAAATGAAGTTATAAACGGTGTTTTGGTTGAATTAAGTATTAATTATAATGATATTAAAAAATTTGAATATTTATTAGGAAATCGGATAATTGTCGAAAGAGTCTTTTCTGAGGATGTAAAATATAAAATAAAAGTAGAAAATGACTTTTTAGATGTTTTACAAAATAATAATTATACTTATAAAGTATTAGATAATATTTATATTGAAAAACAATAAAAAAGCCTTACTTCTATTATTTTGGAAGGGGCTTTTTGTTTTATAAAGATTTTACTATATCATCTATTTCGTTAATACTTTTAAAACCAATTTCTTTTCTTATTAAATTTTTATTCTTATAAAATAATAAAGTTGGTACACTCATGATAGTGTGTTGTTTTGCTAGCGATTGGAAGTTATCTACATCAATTTTAATTACCTTTATATTATTATTTTTCTCAACATACTTTTCTAGTATTGGTGCTAACATTTTACAAGGACCACACCATGTTGCAAAAAAATCTATTATTACTATATCGCTGTTTAATTCTTCTTCTAAATTTTCTTCTTTTTCTAATTCTTTTATCATATTATTCTCCTATCTATATTTTTGCAGTATATTATTTACATTTTTAATATCATTTAATTTATTTTGTGATATTAGAGTATCTATTTCGTCTATTGATACAACGTTATATTTTAACATAATATCTAGTATTTCTAAATTATATTGATTAGAATTTTGCAATTTATTAGGATCTTGTGCTATTTTAACTGTTACATTATATATATCATTTGTAGCATTGCTTATTGGAGCTGTTAATCCTGTTAATATTGGGGTTTTCTTTAATATGATGGTATTACCTATTGAATTGTGTAAAGTACTGTTATTGGCAAGTGGTACAGAAACAACAAGTAAGATTACAAATACAGTAATATAACCACCAAAGAAACCTACTATTCCTCCTAATATTGATGATGTAGTATGGAAAATTAGTAAACTATTTATTAATTTATCAACTATTTTGGTTAATGTTAAAATTAGCTTAAATACGAAACTAAGAATGGAAAATATTAGAGCAAATGCAATTATTTGATATAAAAGAATATTTAATGAAGATAGACTTATTCCTAATAGCCCTGTTGTTATAAATGGCAAGTGCTGACATAAAAAATTTCCTACATTTCCCATCAACATAAAAGAAATTATTATTATTAAAAAGTTACCTACAACATTTATTGATTCTCTTATTATTCCTCTTTTAAAGCCTGTTATTATACACATTAAGATGAACAATATAATCATTATATTTACTATGTTCAAAATATCACTCTCCTCTTGATTTTAATTATAGCATAAAATTTAAAAATAAGTTATAATATTTTTGAGGTGTTACTTATGAATGTTGTTTTTAAAGTAAATGATGAAATAAAAGATAAAATGATTAAATATTATGCTGATAAAAAAAAAGATAAAGAAATACCCTACGTTGTTTTTCAAGCTGTTGATAATGATACAGTAATTACTTTATATACTTCTAATAAGGTGATGTTTCAAGGTGTAAGTGCTGATGTTGATGCTAGTATGTGGAAAGAAATGATGGGAATAAAAGATCAACCTAAGGAAGATTTATCTAAGTACCATAACTGTAATAGTGTTGGTAGTGATGAGGTTGGAACAGGTGATTATTTTGGTCCTATTGTTGTTACTTCTACGTATGTCACTAAAAATGATGTAAAGTTTTTGGAAGAATTGGGAGTTGGTGATTCTAAAAAAATTAGTGATGAAAAAATATTAAAAATGGCTCCTATTATTGCAAAAAGAATAAAATATAGAAGTTTAATTCTTAATAATAAAGAATATAATGAAAAATATTCTAAAGATGTAAATATGAATAAAATTAAGGCTATTATGCATAATAAAGTTTTATATAGTATTATGCAAGAAGAAAAACCTGATGTAGATTATATTATTGTGGATGAATTTGCAAGAGAAAAAAGATATTATGATTATATTAAAGAAGATCCTAATAAGCAGATGGGAATAACTTTTATGACTAAAGCGGAAGACAAAAATTTGGCTGTTGCATGTGCATCAATTATTAGTAGATATATTTTCTTGAAGGAATTCGATAAAATGTGTGATAATCTGGGTATTCCTCTTTTAAAAGGTGCTGGTAGTGATGTTGATAAAATTGGTGAAGAGGTAGTTGAAAAGTATGGTGAAGAAAAACTCAAAGATATTGCTAAGTTAAATTTTGCTAATACTCAGAGAATATTAAAGACGATTATTTTTTAATCGCCTTTTTTTAATTACTTTCATTAACAAATTTATTAAAACTATCTATTTCATCTTCTGTTAAATCAGTTTTACTTAATTGTTCTATTAATTTCTTTTGATCTCTTGATAATCTTTTAGGTGTAATTACTTTGAATGTTATATACATGTTTCCTTTTGAGTGTTTTGCTTTATTGTCAACACCTTTACCTTTTATTCTTTGAATATCTCCACTGTTAGTTGCACTAGGAACATTTAATTTAATTACTCCATATAAAGTTGGTATTTCTTTTTTACATCC
Organism: uncultured Bacilli bacterium; assembly: GCA_934167695.1. Classification (GTDB taxonomy): domain Bacteria; phylum Bacillota_I; class Bacilli_A; order RF39; family UBA660; genus UBA2730. Next base: position 28,069 of record CAKPLP010000009.1, read on the forward strand.
TAATATTGCTTCTGTTATAGTAATTGGAACTTCCAAGTAAATATCATCTTTTTCTCTTTTAAAGTATTTATGTTCTGGAACTACGAATTCTAAATATAAATCCCCCGGTTCTCCACCATTTGAACCAGGATTTCCTTTTTTAGCAACACGTAGTCTATCTCCAGTATCTATTCCAGCTGGTATATTTATTGTTATTGTTTTATGTTTTCTAATTTGTCCATTGCCATGACAATCTGGACATTTTTTTTCATATGTTTTTCCACTACCATGGCAGTCTGGACAGGTTGTTTTTGATAAGAATGATCCTAGTATTGTATGTTGTTCTGTTGTAATAGTACCGCTACCATGACACTTACTACATGTTTTTTCATTTAAGCCACCTGTACCATTACAAGTTTCACAATTTTCAACAACGTCTAATTCTAAATCTTTTTTACAACCATATATAGCCTCTTCAAAAGAAATTTTTATTCTTTTTAGCACATCACTACCTGTACGTTTTCTTTGTGAAGTATTAGTTCTTGATTGAGAAAAACCTCCACCGAATCCTCCTCCAAAGAATGAATCAAAGATATCTCCTAAATCAATATCACTTGCATCAAAACCATATCCACCTGCTCCACCGAAGCCACCAAAACCACCGTTATTATTAACTCCGGCATGACCAAATTGATCATATTGCTTTCTCTTTTGCTCATCTGATAATACTTCATAAGCTTCCTGTGCTTCTTTAAATTTATCAGCTGCAGTTGGATCATCTTTGTTTAAATCTGGATGATATTTTTTGGCTAATTTTCTAAATGCACTTTTAATTTCTGATTCTGAAGCATCCTTTGAAACTCCTAATACTTCATAATAATCACGCTTATCTGCCATAATTTACCTCCTTACTTCTCATAATAAATTTTTTTAAATTCCTCTAGTGTATTTTTGAAATATTCAATAGCACTTTCAAAGACTTTTGTATCTTTTAAATCTATATCTATTATTTTTAAAACTTCTAATGGATAATCTCTACCACCTGATTGTAAGAATGCTAAGTATTTATTAACAAAATCAGGAGTGTTATTGATAATATTTTCTGCAACATAGCAGGAAATTGATAAACTTGTCGCATATTGATATACATAAAATGGTGTATAAAAATGAGGAATTCTTGCCCATTCGTATTTTATTTCATCGTCTACAACTACTTTATTACCAAAGTACTTCTTATTTAAATCATAATACATTTTATTAAGATAATCTTTAGTTAATATATTACCACTTTCAACGTATGAGTGAGCATCTTTTTCAAATTCTGCAAACATTGTTTGTCGATATATAGTAGCTTTAAATAAATCTAATCTCTCATTTAGTATTGATAATTTTTCTTCTTTATTATTTGAATTTTTATACATATAATCGCTTAGTAATAATTCGTTTGTTGTAGATGCGATTTCTGCTAAAAATATTGGATAATCTGCTGTAATATAAGGATTATTTTTCGTAGTGAAATATGTATGCATAGAATGACCTAATTCATGTGCAAGAGTTGAAACGTCATTATAATCTTCTGTAAAGTTTAGTAATACCATACGGCATAGTATCTATACTTCCAGTTGAGTATGCTCCTGATTTTTTACCTTTATTTGGATATTTATCTATCCAACCATCAGTAAATGCTGTTTTTAATATTTTAATATATTCATCTCCATAAACACTTAAGGCATTTATAACTATGTTTTTTGCATCTTCAAATGAATATTTTTTCTTGTTTTCCTTTACTATCTTGGCATAAGAGTCATATAAATGAAATTCATCTAGATTTAAAATATTTCTTTTTAATTCATAGTAATCATATAATGGTTCCAAGTTTTCACTAACAACTTTTATTAAATTATTGTATAATTCTACTGGAATTTTATTTGCTTCTAGATACATAGAAATTGAATTTTTATAATTTCTTAATTTAGATGTTATACAATCTTTATTTACTGTTGTTGAATAAGTAGATGCTAATGTATTAATAATGCTATTGTATGCACCATATAAAGCAGTAAATGCACTTTGTCTAATATTTCTGTTTGCAGATGAAATATAATTAGAATAATTTGCCTCTGTCAATTCAATTTCATTATTGTCTTCATCTTTAATTTTTCCTAAATTTAAATCAGCATTTGTTAAATAAGATGCGGTTTGACTATTTGAAGAAAAAACTGGTTGATATAAAGATAATACTTTTTCAATACTTTCATCCAATGTATGATCTTTTTTTGAAAAAATAACATCAAAGAAATGTTTATATGATTTTAAACTTTCTTGTTCTTCTATATATTGATTAATAATTTTCTCATCAGTTTTTAAAATTCTAGGTATTACTGCGGCTGTTTTTTCATTATATTCAGCGTATAAATTTATAATTTTACCTTTAAGTTCTTGGTTAGTACTATTATTTTTATCTTCATCATTTTTACAATTTGCATAAACTGAAAGTTTTTCTAATAATCTTGAAACTTTTTCATCTTGTTTTAGAAAGTTTGCTAATTCTAATGAACTATTTAAAAAGTCTTTTTGTAAGTACACTAAATTATCTAATTCCTGATGAAATTTATTTATATCATTATTAAAATCCTCTAAAGTTGCATATATTTTTTCTAAATTCCATTTATCTTCTTTACTTATCTCACTACGGTTCTGTATATTCATAATTATCCTTTCATATTAGTGAAAAGTTCTAGTTTCCTAGAACTTCACTTTTATTTATTATTTTTCTTCATAATCAGCGTCTTTTACATCACTATTATCGTTGTTGTCATTACTATTGCTATCAGATTCAGTAGCAGTTTGTTCTTCATTTTGTGTTGCTTGATATACTTTACTTGCTAGTGCGATTGCTTTTTCTTGTAACTTATCTTTTTTCTCAGTTAGTTTATCTTTATCTAACTCATCTTTTGCTAATTCTTCACGAACATCTTTTATAAGTGTTTCTAATTCTTCTTTTTCTTTTGAATCTACTTTATCTCCAAAGTCCTTTATTGAACTTTCTGTTTGGAAACATAATTGTTCAGCTTCGTTTCTTAGATCTGCTTCTTCTTTTCTTTTTTTGTCTGCTTCTTTATTAGCTTCTGCTTCTTTCATCATTTCTTCTACTTCTTCATCTGATAATGTTGTATTAGAAGTTATAGTGATTGATTGTTTTTTATTTGTTCCTAAATCTTTTGCTGTAACGTTTACTATACCATTTGCATCTATATCAAATGTAACTTCGATTTGTGGTACTCCACGACGTGCTGCAGGAATTCCAGTTAATTGGAAGTTACCCAATGTTTTATTATCAGCTGCCATTGGACGTTCACCTTGTAATACATGGATGTCTACTGCTGGTTGATTGTCTTGAGCTGTTGAGAATACTTCTTTTTTAGATGTTGGTATTGTTGTATTTCTTGGTATTAATGTTGTCATTACGCCACCTAATGTTTCTAGACCTAAAGATAATGGTGTAACATCAAGTAAAACTATATCATTAACATCTCCTGTTAAAACTCCACCTTGAATAGCTGCTCCCATTGAAACAACTTCATCAGGGTTAACTTCTTTTGATGGTTCTTTTCCTAATTCTTTCTTAATTAAATCATATACCATTGGAATACGTGTAGAACCACCTACAAATATTACCTTATCAATATCATCTTTTGATAGTTTAGCATCTTTTAAAGCTTTTCTAACTGGTTCAAGAGTTGAAGTTACTAAATCACGTATTAAATCTTCAAATTTGGCACGTGTTAATGTTACATCTAAGTGTAATGGACCTCCATCTGATCCTTGAGTTATGAATGGTGCAGAAATTTGAGTTGAAGTTACTCCTGATAGATCTTTTTTTGCTTTTTCTGCTACTTCTTTTAGTCTTTGCATTGCCATTTTATCTTTAGATAAGTCTATACCATTTTCTTTTTTAAATGTATCTACTAGATAATCAATGATAGCTTTGTCGAAGTCATCTCCACCTAAATGGTTATTACCATTTGTTGATTTTACCTCAAATACTCCATCACCAAGTTCAAGAATTGAAACATCGAATGTACCTCCTCCTAAATCATATACTAAAATTGTTTGAGAAGTTTCTTGTTTATCAAGTCCATATGCAAGTGCTGCAGCTGTTGGTTCATTTATAATTCTTTCTACAGTTAAACCAGCGATTTTTCCAGCATTCTTTGTTGCTTGACGTTGAGCATCGTTAAAATATGCTGGAACTGTAATAACAGCGCGATCTACTTTTTCTCCTAAATAACTTTCTGCATAGTCTTTCATATAACTTAATATCATTGCTGATATTTCTTCTGGGGTATATTTTTTTCCTTCAGCTTCTACTTTTTCTGATGTTCCCATTAATCTTTTAATACTTGAAATAGTATTTGGATTAGTGATAGCTTGACGTTTTCCTGCATCACCAACGATTCTTTCACCGTTTTTAAATGCTACAACTGAAGGTGTTGTTCTTCCTCCTTCTGGGTTTGGGATTACTTTAGGTGCACCAGCTTCCAATACTGAAACACATGAATTTGTTGTTCCTAAATCTATACCTATAATTTTACTCATATTTATCTCTCCTTTATTTATCAATTTTATTTATTTTCACTGTTGCAGGGCGAATAATTCTATCCTTTAATTTATAACCTTTAAGCATTACTTCTAATACTTCATCATCCTTTTTATTTGGAACATTATCAGTCATTAATGCTTGTTCTAAATTTGGATCAAACTCTTCACCTACTCTATTTATTTCACTGACACCATAATTTGTTAAGATTCCCGTCATCTGTGAATACATCATTTTAAATCCACTTAAAAATTTTGATAGTTCATCGGTTAAATCATTATCATCCAATGAAATAGCTCTTTCAAAATTGTCTATTACAGGAAGCAATTCTAAAATGATGTCTTTATTAGCATATTTTAATAAATTTTCAGTTTCTTCATCTTTTCGACGACGATAGTTTATTAATTCTGCTTGAGTATATTTAACTTTTTCTATTAATTCATTATTAGAATCAGTTAATTTTTTATTTTCTTCTTTTAACTTATTTATTTCTTCTTCTAATTTGTTTTTTTTATGTTTTTTATCTTTTTTGTTTTCACATTCACATGCACTGCCACAATCACAACTTTTTTCAGTACTATTGTTTTCTTTGCAGTTACATGTCTTATCTTCTTTCATTTCTTTTTCTTCTGTCATATTATCTCCTTTAATTTTCAATATTGTCTTTGATGAATTCTAACATATTAACAACTCTATCATATTCCATTCTTTTTGGTCCTATGATAGCAATCGTACCTTCATCAGTTGCTGTTTTATATTTTGTTTTTATGACGGTGACATCATCATCAATCTCATTTTCTTCGCCTATATATATTTCGATATTTTGACTATCGAGGTCATTTTTTGAAGTTATCTTTTTTAATGCTTCTTTATCATCTAATTTATTATATATTTCTTTTATTTTATCTACATTTGAAAATTCTGGTTGTTCTAAAAATTTATTTTTACTAACAACATTTACATTATTATTTTCTGTAAAATCGGAGAACACATGATAAAAAGCTTTATAAATTTGTTCGTGTTGGTTTACGTATTTGCCAATTATTGGTTTAACTTCATATTCTAGTTTAATGCTTACTTCATCGATTGGTGTCCCTACTATTAGATTGTTAATTAAAGAAACTGTTTTTTTGACTTCATCTAGGCTGACATCTTCTAAAGTGATCATTTTATGCTCTACGTGTCCTTTATCAGTAACTACTATTACAGTCATGTTTGTATTATCGATAGGTACTACCTCTATTTGTTTTAAAAGGTTGTCGTGTGATGACGAACCTAATATTACGGTAGCATAACTTGTTATATCTGATACTACTTGCAAGCTTTTTGAAATACAGTCTGATAAAGCTAATTGCTGGTTTTGAAATATTCTTTGCAGTTTTAACATATCTTCTGCTTTCATTTTCTTCAAATGCATTAAATTGTCAACATAGTAACGGTAGCCTTTTTCGCTTGGTACTCGTCCACTAGACGTATGTGTCTTTTCCAATAAGCCTATATCCTCTAAAGCTTTCATCTCACTTCTAACTGTGGCGGATGAACACTTTAATCTTTTACATATAAGATTGGAACTTACTGGTTTTGCAAGTTTAATGTACTCTTCAACAATTAATTTTAAAATATTATTCTCTCTACTTGTGAGCATATTATTTCCTCCACATTAGCACTACTATTTTATGAGTGCTAAATTAATTATATGACTACTATTAGCAAAAGTCAATCTATTTTGCTAAATTTTATTAAATAAAAAGAATAATTCCTTAACTATTGGCATTACTCTTTATTTGATTATAATAATCTGTTGAAAACTTGTTTAATTCTTGCTCTACTTGATGAACGAAATCGCTAGAAGTTTTTTTATTAAAGGACATAAGCCCTAATAACATAAAAATTATTAAAACTGCTATTATTAATAAACCATAAAGCATAGTAGAAATTGCAAAACCTTTATTATTTATTTTCATTATAAACTCACCTTATGGTTTAAATTATATCATTTCTTTTTTAAAATTACTATATATTTATCTCCATATTTTTTACTTTTTATTTCTAAATATTTTTCTTCATCATAAATAATTTTCTTTAAATCATCGCTTTCACATATAACTAAACCATTATTATGTAATAGATTATATTTAGTAATTATATTTATGCTCTTTTCTATATAATCTGTTTTATATGGCGGATCTAAGAAAATAATATTAAATAATAAATTGTTTTCTTCACAATATTTTAATGATTTTATATAGTCTAAATTTAATATTTTATATTTTTCTGATTCAATCTGAATATTTTTTATATTATTTTTAATTGTTTCTGTTGCCTTTTTATTATAGTCAACAAAATAAGCTTTTTTGGCATTCATACTTAAACATTCTATACCTAGATTTCCAGAACCTGCGAATAAGTCTAAGATGATACTATCATTTATTTCAAACTGGATCATGGCAAATAATGATTCTTTTACTCTATCCATTGTTGGCCTTGTACCTTTTAAATCATGTCCTAATAAGTTTCTACCTTTATAGATACCAGAAATTATTTTCATTTATTACAACTCCTTTTATTTGTTAATACTGATAATTCTTTATTTATTTGTAAAATAATATAGTTTAGTTCGTTTTCTAAATGCTTAGCTTTTCTTAATTTATCATTCATAATTAGCTTCTCTTTAATGGCTTCATCACTAGTTTGATGATATTTTTTTATTAAATTAACTAATTCACTATCGTTTTTAATTATTTTATACTGTTCTTTTAAAGATACAATAGTATTTTCTTCTTGTAATTTATCTTCAAAATCTAATATTAAATTATATAAATCATTCATTTTTAGCTCCTTATATAAATTAATTTTAATAAAAAACACCCAAACAAATTGTTCAGGTGTTTATGAAGGTGATACGCACAAACAATGTATCTCCCTTATGAGCTTAAACATTGCTCACACATATTATATAACAAATTTCGACATAATTTGCAAGCTTTTTTTTAAAATTTATTTTAAAACTGATAATAAGTTTGAAACAAAACTAATATTTTCCCCTATTTTTTGAATTTTATCGCTTGTAGTTAATTTATAATCTTTTTTCATGGCTTCCTCCATTTCTTTTAAATATATTGGGTTTCTATTTAAATATTTGTACCAATATGAGTGTTCTTTTAAGTATCTTTTTAAGTCTGGGTTATTATTAATTATGATTCTTGTTTGAACCTGCATTTTTAGTCCTCAAAGTATTTGTACATTGGCCTTGGCTCATAAGAATTTGTAATTCCTTTCGATGCAGCACCTATTCCCATATCTTGTAAAAGCCCTATTGTTTTTTGCATATTACTAATACCCTTTTGTACGGTTTCTAAATCAACACTCTTTATTGTATTAATCAAATCATTAATTGTAGCATCTTTTAATGGTTTATTTTGAGTTGTACTACTTGTGCTATTTGTATTTAATTGAGACTCTGAAAAATACTCATTCCAAACATTACTTTTTTCACCATATATATCATATAATTCATATAATTTTTGCCATGTAGTTTGATTGTTATTTACAAATGTTGCTAGTTCGGGATGAATTCTAGCAAAATTTTTAAAATTCTCTTTAGACATATAACCACCTATAAAATTATATGCATGATTATTAAAAAAAGACTTATTAATTTAGAAAGTCATCTATAGTTAGTAAACGACTATCTATATCATCTAAGTCTATTTTATCTTTTTTTGGTATTTCTTTTTCAATATTTTCTTCTTTATTTTCTAGCCTTTGTAATTCTGTGAAGATAAAAACATTTTGAATATCTTCTTTAATTAATTCTTTTCCTGTAGAGTATCTATCTAATATTGGTAATTCTGTTATTTTTAATTCTGTTATAGTACTGTTTTTTAAACCTATGTGTTTTTTGCTATCTTCTATAAATGTTTTTAATACTCTATATGGATTTGTTTTTACTTCACGTATTATTAATAAACCTTTTCTTGATCTTGTTGACAAATCAAATTCACTTAATTTTACTCTTTTTCCTGTTTTATTTTCTGTTATTACTATTAAGTATTCATCTTCATTGTATGAGAAGTTGTTTACACTTACTACATTATCTTCTTTTAACATGATTCCTTTTACACCAGCAGCTTTTACTCCTACTATAGGGATTTCAGTTGTTTTAAATGCTAAACCATAACCTTTTCTTGTTGATATGAAGACATTTTCTTTAGTTTCCTTGAAAGCGGCAATTAGTTTATCGTCATCTTTTAACTTCATACAGCTAGTTGGCTTAGAATAACGACTTAATTTAAAGTTTTTAAGTTCACTTCTTTTTATCATACCATTTTTACTTGCTAGGATGATATTGTCATCTGATGAAAAATCGTATGCTGGTACACATGATATTATTTCTTCATCTTCACTTATTGGTATTAAATTGCTAATATGTTTTCCCATATCTTTCCATTTACCATCTGGTATTGTATGTACTGGAATATGTAAATAATTACCAAGAGATGTGAAAACCAATAATGTATCTAGGGTATTCATTTCATATTGACCTATTATAAAGTCGTTTTCTTTTAAGGTAGGATTATCTGTTGTTGCTTGATAACTTCTAAAGCTTGTTCTTTTTATGTAACCATCCTTTGTTAACATAACAATAACATCTTCTTTTGGAATCATTTCTGTAGTGTCTATTTTTATTTCAGTAATTTCATCTTTTATTTCAGTTAATCTTGGTGTTGGATATTCTTCCTTTATTTTCTTTAAATCTTGTTTCATAACATTTTTTAATGCTGTTTCACTACTTAATATTTTTGTTAGTCCTTCTACAATTTTTGAAAGCTTTTGCATTTCTTCTTGCAATTCTACTACATCTGTATTTGTTAGTCTATATAATTGTAAAACAACGATGGCTTCTGCTTGCTCATAAGTAAAATCAAAATTATTTACTAAATTATCTTTGGCATCTGCTTTATTTTTACTACCTCTAATTGTTTTTATAACTTCATCTAGAATTGAAAGACATTTAATTAAGCCTTCTACTATGTGAAGTCTTTTTTTTGCGGTTGCTAGATCAAAGTTTGTTCTTCTAGTTACAACTTCCTTTTGATGAGCTATAAAAGCATCTAAAAGACCTGCTAAACCTAATTGTCGAGGACATTTATTGACGATTGTGATCATATTAAAATTATAACTAGATTGCATATCTGTATTTTTAAATAGGTAATTTAAAATTAAGTCTTTATTGGCACCTTTTTTTAAATCAATAGCAATTCTAACATCTTGGGCAGATTCATCACGTACTTCGACAATTCCATCTATTTTTTTATCTATTCTTATATCATCAATTTTCTTTACTAATAAAGCTTTATTTACCTCAAATGGTATTTCTGTAATTATTATGGATGTTTTTCCTGATTTTTCTTCAAATAAGGTTTTTGCTCTTACTATTATTTTTCCTCGACCACTTGTGTAAGCATCTATTAACCCTTTTTTTCCTTCTATAATGGCACCAGTAGGAAAGTCTGGACCTTTTACAAAAGTCATTAATTCATCTAAAGTACATTCTGGATTGTCAATTCTATAAATAGTAGCATCAATTACTTCTGTTAAGTTGTGTGGCGGTATATTAGTTGCATAACCTGCGGATATTCCTGTTGCACCATTTACTAAAAGTGCAGGAAATCTAACTGGCATTACTGTTGGTTCTGTTCTAGAATCATCAAAGTTTGGTGCAAATTCTACGGTATCTTTATCGATGTCTTTAACCATTTCATTACTTATTTTTGAAAGTCTGGCCTCTGTATAACGATAAGCAGCTGGGCTATCTCCATCGATACTACCATTATTACCATGCATATCAATAAATGGCAATCTAGCTTTCCAATTTTGACTCATACGTACCATTGCATCATAAATAGATGTGTCACCATGTGGATGGTATTTACCTATAACATCTCCTACTGTTGAAGCACTTTTTTTGTAAGGATGATCAAAGGTGTTTTTTTCGTGATACATAGAGTATAAAATTCTTCTTTGAACGGGTTTTAAACCATCTCTAGCGTCCGGTATAGCACGTTCTTGAATTATATATTTAGAGTAACTACCAAAACGTTCCCCCATGATATCTTCAAGAGTATATTCTTTTATTTTTTCTATTATTTCTTGTGTTTCTGTTTTTTTTGCCATTATTTCACCTTACTTCTATTTAATTTTATAATTATCCTCTAGAGAGAATTCAACGTTTTCTTCAATCCATTCCTTACGAGGTGCTACATCATCTCCCATAAGTACACTTACTCTTTTTTCTGCTAGTTGAGCATCCTCGATATTTACTCTTATTAGTGTTCTAGTCCCCGGCTGCATTGTTGTTTCACATAATTGATCAGCATTCATTTCACCAAGTCCTTTATATCTTTGAACCTCACACTTACCTTTTTTTGTTTTTTCTTGCATTTCTTCTATTGTATAAGCATACTCTACTGGTTTATTTTTACCATAATCAATTTTAAAAAGTGGTGGTAATGCTATATATAGTCTTCCATCTTCAATTAAAGGTCTCATGAAACGATAGAAAAATGTTAAAAGTAAACACTGAATGTGTCCTCCGTCTTCATCGGCATCGCTCATTATGATTACTTTATTATATTCACAATCTTTAATATCAAAACTTGCACCACATCCAGCTCCGATTGTATAAATCATTGTATTTATTTCTTCGTTTTTTAATATATCATCCATTTTAGCTTTTTCTGTATTAATTACTTTACCGCGTAATGGTAATATGGCTTGATAACGTCTATCTCTTCCTTGTTTTGCACTTCCACCTGCTGAATCACCTTCTACTAAAAATAGTTCTTTTTTTGTTTTATCTTTTGATTGTGCTGGGGTTAATTTACCTGATAAAGCTCTTTCTTTTGGACTACTTTTTTTACCTTTTCTTGCTTCTTCTCTGGCTTTTCTTGCAGCTTCACGTGCTAACTTGCTTTTTAATGATTTATTAATAATCTCGGTTGCGATAGCATTGTTTTCTTCTAAGAATAATTTTAATTGTTCACTAGTGATTGTATCAACTGCATTTCTTGCTTCCGGTGTACCTAGTTTACCTTTTGTTTGACCTTCAAATTGTAGTAAAGCTTCTGGTATTTTTAATGAAATAACCGCTGTCAAACCTTCTCTTACATCACTACCATCTAGGGAAGTTTCTTTTCCTTTTATAAAACCATTAGTTTTAGCATAGTCATTAAAAACTCTTGTTAGAGCTGTTTTGAAACCAACTTCATGTGAACCCCCGTCTATTGTTTTAACATCATTTACAAATGAAACAATATTTTCACTGTATGTATCAGTGTATTGCATAGCTATTTCTACTTCAATATCATCTTTGGAACCAGTTAAGTTTAAAACTTTATGTAAAACATTTTTTCCCTTATTGATATATTCTACAAATTCTTCAATTCCTCTTTTATAACAAAATTTAGCTTCTCTTTGATCTGCTTCATCAATTACTTCTATAGTGATTCCTTTTAATAAAAATGCTGATTCTTGCATTCTTTCACAAATTGTTGTGTATGAGAATGAAGTTGTTTGGAAAATTTCTGAATCTGGTAGGAAACGAATAGTTGTTCCTGTTTTATTTGTTGTTCCTATTTTCTTTAATGGAACCGTAACTTCTCCACCGTTTTCACAACGCATATAGTATATACCTTTATCTTTATAAATGGTGGCTTCTAAATATTTTGATAATGCATTTACAACGCTTGCTCCTACACCGTGTAGACCACCAGAAACTTTATAACCTGAATTTTCAAATTTTCCTCCTGCGTGAAGAATAGTTAAAATTACTTCTGGAGTTGGCTTTCCAGATGAGTGCATTCCTACTGGCATTCCACGACCATGGTCTTCTACACTTACTGATTTATCTGAGTGAAGAGTAATTTTGATATAATCTCCAAAGCCATTTATAGCTTCGTCTATAGAGTTATCTACAATTTCCCATACTAAATGATGAAGGCCTTTCTTATCAGTAGAACCAATATACATACCTGGTCTTTTTCTAACTGCTTCTAGTCCTTCTAATATTTTTATTGAATCATCATCATACTTTAATGCCATTATTAACACTCCTATCTACTACTTATTATACTAAAAAAAAGAATTTCACGATATTTATTTTACAGTTTTTTACAAGCAAAAGCTTAACCATACTTATATATAGTATCATATTTAAATGATATAAGCAAAGAAAAAGAGCATTAAATTATACCTTATGCTCTAGTTTTACTATTTATATATTTTTCTAGTGAATTTATATCTACATGCATAATTTCATGCACAATATCCGCTAATGTTAAATTTTTGCTCCTAACAAAAACTGCTGTTGATAGAAAATCCCAAATGTTTTTTTCTTCTATATTTTTATAACCTAATCTTTTTAATTCAGAAGTTTTTGCTGATAAAGCTGGGTATACTCTTTTATATAATTCTTCTATGGAATTAAATTCTATTTTCAAATCATTACCTCTTTTCATTTTTACTGTTTATTTTGGCTCTTGGGAATACATTAAAATATACTTCTTTTAGGTGATCTGTTGTTACATGGGTATATATTTGAGTGGCTGAAATACTTTCATGGCCTAATAATTTTTGAACACTTAAAATATCACAACCTTCATTTAATAAATGAGTTGCAAATGAATGTCTTAACATATGAGGAGAAATATTTTTATTTAGAGTTGTCTTTTTAATAATTCTATTCAGTATATCTCTGACTCCACGTTCTGTTAATTTGGTAGATTTATTATTAATAAATAAATAGTCTAAATTGTTTTTATTAATTTTCTTATAACCGTCCTGTAGATAAATTTTTAATATATCTTCTGCATATTCACCAAAATGTGTAATTCTCTCTTTATTTCCTTTTCCTAAAATAATTATTGTTCTTTCCTCTAAATTAATATCATTTAATTTTATATTTACTAATTCTCCTACTCTTACTCCTGTTGCATACAATAATTCTAATATAAGAGAGTCTCTTTGACCAAACGATGTTTTTGTATCAGGAATACTAAATAATTGTTCTAGTTCATTATATTCAAAATATCTAGGCAAACGTTTCTCTTTTTTAGGACCTGCGACATAATTAAACGGATTTTTTTCAATTATATTTTTAAATATTAAATAATTATAAAAACTTCTTATTGCAGATAAATTTCGACATATTGATGAATTTTTTTCGTTTTTTTCTTCCTTTAAATACATTAGATATAGACGAATATCACTGTATTCTACATTAGAATATTTCAAATTTTCTTTTTGTAAATAAATCCTAAAAGTATTTAAATCTTCTTTATAACTGGTTACTGTATAATTGGAGTAATTTCTTTGATAAGTTAAATAATCTAAAAAACTGATTATGTTTTTATCTTCTTCGTTCTTCATCTTCTAAATCTAAAAAATAATCTCCCATACCATGATAGTTATTTTTATTGTTATTTTCTGCTATGATTCTTTTTTTACTATAAGACTTATCCACTTTATTTAGCTTACTAGACTTTATTACATCAATATTTTCTTTTACTATTTCTATATTATTTTTCTTTGTTGTTGTATATAGTCCTTTATCTCTTTCTAAATACTCATCAATTAATCTAATATGGTAGTATGATGATGGTGTTGTTGATTTTGTAGTTTTATCATAACCTTTAATTAATTCATCGTGAACAATTTTTACTAATTTATTATATTTACTTAAACTTGATTGAGTTTCATTTTTACTTCCTATAAGACTTAATTGCCTTTTTAGACTTATTAAATGATAGTGATGGTAATTGAATTCAGTCTCTAATATAAAACTATATTCTCTAAATAAACTTAAAATAATATCATTATTATTTATATTTTTTAAACATCTAACAATAGCATTTACCGTTTTTTGAGGATCTAATTTAACTTTATCCTTTTTATATAAGACTCTTAATTTTCGAAAATCATTATTTTGATCATAATAAGTTAAAACAAGATGACCATTTTTATCATTTTGATTGGTAATTTTATTGCGATAGTTACGATAATTCGTATAAAAAGTGGTTATATGATTACAGAATTGAGGGTCATCTCTTAATTCCTGTTGACTACAATATTTACTAGTTATTTTGTCTAATTCTTCTATTTCTAAATTTTCAATTAAATTTAAGTATACATTTTTAGAGTAAAAAAGAGTTAAATTAGCTTTCATATTATACACCTGCTTTTTTATTAATTTTTTTCATAAGTACAAGTTGGGGAACTACATTTAATCTTACCGTTATGCTCTACTAAATAACTGTTACACTCCGGACATGATTCTTCTAAGGGCATATCCCATGATGCAAATTTACACTTTGGATAATTATTACATCCATAGAATATTTTGCCTTTTCTTGTCTTCTTTTCAACGATTTTACCTGAACAATTTGGGCAATCCATAATAACTTTTTCTGTTTTTTCTTCCTTTTTTATATACTTACATTCTGGATAATTAGAACAAGCGATGAATTCACCATATTTTCCTTTTCTAATTACTAGAGGGCTACCACACTCAGGACAATTTTCTCCAGTTTCTGTTGGAGCTTTCTTTTCCATATCTGAAAAAGCATCTTCGACTCTCGGTTCAAATATGTCATAAAATTTTTGCAAGACTTCATTCCAAACTAACTTTCCGTCCGCTATTTTATCTAAATCGTCTTCCATGTTAGCTGTATATTTAACATTTATTAAATCTGAGAAAAATTCTTGCAATTTATCAGTTGTTTCTATTCCTATTTCTGTTGGTGCAAACTTTTTTTCAATCATCTCAACATAGTTTCTTTCTTTTAAAGTATCAATTATTTTAGCATAAGTTGATGGTCTACCAATACCTAACTCTTCCATTTCTTGTATGAGTTTTGCTTCACTATATCGTGCTGGTGGTTTTGTAAAATGTTGTTCTTTGGAAATATCACTTGTTTTATAAGTTTCATTTTGGTTTAAAGATGGTAAAATTTTATCTTCACTACTTTCATATTCTGAATATATTTTTAAGTATCCTGAAAATTTTAATATTTGACCATTTACTTTAAATTTATAATCATTATTGTCTAAAATTATGGTTGTTTTGTCTACTATAGCATCTGCCATTAAACTTGCTAATGTTCTAATATAAATTAATCTATATAATTTGTATTCATCATCAGTTAAAAACTCTTGCATTTGTTCTGGAGTACGTAAAATACTAGTTGGTCTAATAGCTTCATGTGCATCTTGGACATTTTCTGTTTTTTTACTTTTTTTAACGTACCCTATATACTCTTTTCCATAATTTTTTTCAATGTATGGATAAGTACTTTTTATGTATTCATCACTTAGACGGGTTGAATCTGTACGCATGTAAGTAATCAAACCTACGGTTTCTGTTTTTATATCAATACCTTCATATAGTTTTTGTGCAATAGACATTGTTTTTTTCGCTGGAAATCCTAACTTGGTAGAAGCTTCTTGCTGTAAAGTACTTGTAATAAATGGATATTTGCTTGTTTTTCTTTGCTCTTTTTTTGAAATATTTTCTACAGTAAATTCATCTGTTAATTTATTTAGAATTTCATCGGCTTCTTTTTCTGTTTCTATTTTTACGTCTTTATCTATATATTTAAATAAATCCGCTTTAAATTCTGGAGTTTCAAAATTTGCAGAGATAGTCCAATATTCTTGTTTTTGAAAAGCCTCTATTTCTCGCTCACGATCTACAATTAATTTAAGGGCAACACTTTGCACACGTCCGGCAGATTTTGCACCAATTTTTGATTGAAGTAGTTTACTTAATCTAAAACCAATTATTCGATCTAATATTCTTCTTGTTTCTTGACTTTTTACTAAATTATCATCTATTGTAGTTGGATTTTTTAAAGCTTCTAGTACTTTGTCTTTTGTTATTTCGTGAAATAATATTCTACTATAATTATCATTTTTAATTCCTAAAGTATCTTTTAAATGCCAAGCGATGGCCTCTCCTTCACGATCTGGATCGGATGCTAAATAAATATAGTCACTTTCTTTTACATCTTTTTTTAATTCTTTTATTAGTGAAGCTTTTCCTTTAACATTAATATAACTTGGTTTAAATCCATCTTCTACATCTACACCTAAACCAAATTTTCCAGTTGTTGCAAGGTCTCTAATGTGACCCTTACTTGATACAACTTTATACTCACTTCCTAAGTATTTTTCTATTGTTTTACTTTTACTAGGACTTTCCACAATTACAAGATTTTTACCCATCTAATCACTCCTTTAATATTACTTATACTAATTATATGTATTTTTGTCAATTTCATTATTTTTTTACTACATTATTAAAATACGTTTTAACTTACTACTTTGGAATTTTTTTGCAAATATTTTTTTACAGGGTCATAACTTTTCCTGTGTTCCTTTATAATTCCATACTTTTCTATGGCTTCTAAATGTTTTTTTGTTGGATAACCTTTGTTGTTTTTAAAATCATACATTGGATATTTTTGATCTAAATCATATAACATAGCATCCCTTGTTACCTTTGCGATAACACTTGCAGCTGATATAGTTATACTTTTAAAATCACCTTTTATAATTGATGTTGTTGGTATATCTAAATTTAATTTCATTGCATCTATTAAAATATGCTCTGGCTTTATTGGGCAATTTTCTATGGCTTTTTTCATAGCTAATTTTGTTGCTTCATAAATGTTTATTTCATCTATTTTTTCTTCATCTACAATTCCAATACCAATAGCTAAAGCTTGCTCTTTTATTTTGTTATATAACTCATTTCTCTTTTTTTCACTTAGTTTTTTTGAATCTGTAAGCCCCTCTAAATTGAATTTTTCTGGTAATATTACACAAGCTGTTACAACAGGACCAACTAAAGGGCCACGACCAACTTCGTCTACACCAGCAATTAATTTTATTCCCTGCTTTCTTAACTTTCTTTCATATCTGTAATTATCCTTTGTACTTAAGTATAAGTCCAGATCTTTTATTAATTTTTTATCTATTTTTTTATTTTCTAATATTTTTACCTCTAAACATTTTTCAGCATTCATGACGTTATAGTTGTTTATCTTGATACAATTATCTTTATCATAAAATCGATAACTTATCTCATAATTATTACAATATTTAACATTATCTATTTTTTTTGGCCAATCTATTGAATTATAATATTCTTCAGAACAGGATAGAGATATTATGTCTGACTCTTCTATAATATCTTGCATTACTAATGAAGAATTATTTATTATAATAATTTCTTTTTTATTTAATGGAATATTTTCTAATTGTCTTAATATTTCATTTTTTTTCATATGACTTTATCACCTTTCTAAGTATATATCCTTTTTTTAATATAACGCAAGAAAAAGATGTAAAAAACATCTTTTTTTAATTTAGTCTATCTAATGTTATTTTTCCCAAACGTCCTGATTGTAGATCTTGGATTATTAATTTACTTACTTTTTCATAATCTACTAGTCCGCCTCTTTTTAAAGCTCCTCTTTTTTTGGCAATTAAATCATATTCTTCTATTAAGTCTTCACTTAATGATGATATTCCATATCTTTCTTCTAAATTTTTTGGATATAATTCATACATTCTTCTTATAATAAAACTACTTATTTCAAATGTATTAACCACTTCTTCTTTAATTGATGAAAGTGCAGCTAAAGTTTTAGCTTCTTCTTGATCATCGAATTTTGGCCATAAAACCCCTGGTGAATCTAACAGTTCTATATTATTTCCTACTCTGATCCAACTAAGTTGTTTAGTAAAGCCCGGCTTACTTCCTACCCCAGCTTTATTTTGTCCTACGAGTTTATTAATTAAAGTTGACTTTCCAGCATTAGGTACACCTACAACTAATACTCTTATAGCACGTTTTTTTAAACCTTTTTTTTCTACCTTTTCAAAGTATTCTTGCATTAAATCATTGGTCTTTTTCAAAATGATAGTAGTATTATTATTTATTAAATTAACTGGTATTACTATATACCCCATATTTTCGTAATAAGTTATATATTTATCTGTTTCATCTTTATCACATAAATCATATTTTGTCATAATCATAATTTTCTGCTTATTTTTTATTAAAGTGTCAATATCTTTTATTTTAGATGAATTGGGCATTCTAGCATCAACAACTTCATATACAATATCAATTAAATTTAACTTTTCACTTATTTGTCTTTTTGTTTTGGCCATGTGACCCGGATACCAGTTGATTCCGACTGATGGAAAACTTTTTGAACTATCTTCTTTTTTCTTTTCTGCTCTAATTTTTCTTTTTTGATACATATCCATATAATTAGTCACTTCCTTTCAAATAATTATTGATTAATATTTTCATAATATGGATTTAAAGACTTATAATAATCTCTCGGTGCATTTCCAACTGTATATTTTTCACCTTTTTTTGCATTCTTGATAATCTCATGTGCTGGTTCAAAATAGGCATCCATACTATCGGCATAATTTATAATTATAACCTCAAGCATTTTAGGTAAAACTAATGCTCCCCACTCACTATATTCGTTCATATGGCTACCAATCATATGTATAACTTGATTTTTAAATTGCTCATCTATATTATATTTTTTCAAATAGTTTTCCACTATATGTGTTCCTTCGTAAGAATGACCTAATAAATCCATACTATTACCATTTATAGGATTAAAATTTTCACTATCATAAAAATTATTAAAATCTTTACACTTTCCAATATCATGAACTAATGATCCGAAAATTATTAAATCTTTATCAACATCCAAATTAGGATACAAATTACAAATTGCTATTGCGTTTTTTGTAACACTATATATATGATATAATAATCCACCTTTATAAAAATGATGTGAACCTGGTGTTGCAGGTTTATTAATTAATTTATCTTTATAATCATTATAAATTTTTTTGCAACAGTCCTTTAACGTCGGGTTTTTAATCATATTAATCATTTCTAAACATTCATTATAATATTTTTCTAACAATTCATTATTCATTATTTTTTCCTTCCTTTCTATCATTTGGTAATGACTTCAACAACATATCAAAATCACTTTGTAATTCTTTCATTTCTCTTTGTCTATATATTTCAAATTCTTTTTCTGCTTTTTTAATTGCTTCTTTATGAGATATTTTACCATTACCTTCTAATATTTTTCTCCTATTCAATAATATTTGATTGTCTAATTCTTCTACCCAATCATTCATTTTCATAGTTCTTTGCTCTAAAGCTTGTAGTTCAGCAAAATCCAAGAATTGAGATACTAATAGGTTTAATCTTTGAAATTCTATTTCTGATAAATATTTTTTAGCAATTTTAACATCATCTATTGTAACATAATCAACTTTAAAATTAGTCATTCCAACATAAGGCTTTTCATTATCTGTTCTTTCATAAATAAGCTCTGCCACCGTATGTTCGTGCACTGCATAATGAAGTTTATTTTGAACAGTTGCAAAGAATTTCTTTGTAATATCACTTCTTGGATTATAATCTATACTTGTTGCATATATATCTGTTTATTAATTTTTATCACAAATTTAATTCATAAATGTAAAAAGTTTTTATTTAAAAACGCTTATATTATAAGAGGTAGAAGGAAAGTTAATATAAGTCGGTATATACCAGTTAATTCCGACTGATGGAAAACTTTTTGAACTATCTTCTTTTTTCTTTTCTTTGTTCATAAGGTATGTTTTCAAACCCTGTATTATCCCATTGATAATAACCTGATTCCATATCAATAATATTATCATATTTATTTCCAAGTGTCGTTTTACCTATCGCACCAAATCCTGCAACTATAATTCCTTTACTCATTATATTTCACCTTATCTTTTATACATTCCATAATTCTAATTGCTTCTTTTCTATCAGAATCTTTTTCGTTTTCTGTTAAATCTATATAGTTAGTATTAATTTGCCTAGTCCATCTATCTACAAATTCTTTTGGGATTGTTAAACTCCCGTCTTGATTAATTATACATTTACTAAAAAGATGCTTTTGCCATCTTGACCATCTATCATGTTCATAAGCAGCAAGTTTTTCAATTATATCATTATCTTTCATAAAATCACCTATTTATTTAATCTTTCCTTTATCATTTTTCCTCTTTATTTTCATTTAAAAATAATTATAAAATTCATCCATTCAAGAAATATATTTTTGACATTCCTTTTTGTGATAACCATAAAGTTTCATCTTTATAAACAGTATCTACTATAATATTACCTTCACTATTTTTATATATAATTAATTTATTATCTTCCATCAATACTCTCCTTTAGTTTTTCATAACTCCCCACATACCAGTTGATTACGGTTTTTGGAACCCCACTATTATTTACTTCATTTTTCATAAAATCACATCCTTTTTATTAAGTTACATTTGCAAGTGATAATTTCAAATAACATTATACCATATTTTCTTTATTTTTTAGATAACTTAATGCTTCTTCGTATTCATTTTTAAATTTAAATTTAATATCTATACTTTTATCGTTATATACATAAATATTATCTATAAAGTTTTCTATAATGTTTCTATCTAGTTTTTCTAATTTTTGATTCATTCTAAAATTATCAATCCATTTTAAATCATATGATTTTATTTTTCTATTATTTATTTCTTCTTTTTCTAAATTTAATCTATTAATTTCATATAAATACTTTTCTTTAAAATCAAGATAATCTTCTTGTGAAATAAAATCACATTGATAATCTTTTACTAATTCTTCTAATAAATTTTTATATGTTTCTAAGTTTTTATCAATTTCTAATAATCTTATCTTTTTGACATCTTCATCATAATCTATTTTTGAATAGTTCACTATATCTTCTATCTTTTCGTCTAATTCACAAATCATGTTTATATATTTATTAATAGTATATAAAACTGTTTCATCTAATTCTTTTTCTGTTATATAGTGCTTATTACATTTTTTTTGTTTTAATGTAAGTACCACAATAATAAAAGTAAACTTCTTTATTATTTTTAATTCTTTTCTTTCTATATAAATTACAACCACATTCTGAACATTTAACAAATCCAGCATATTTATATATAGATCCTTGAATATTACATTTAATATTTCTTCCATATAATAAATCTTGTACTTGATCAAATAATTCTTTTTTTATAATTTCTTTATGGGTATTCTCTTTAATTATCCATTCATCTTCTGCTACTCTAACCATATTATGTGTTTTATGACTAATTCTAGTTCGCCTTCCTTGAATTAAATTACCTTTATACATTTCATTTCTTAATATAGAATCAACCATATTTACATTCCATCTGAAATTTTGCTTACACTAATTCCAAATTTATTTTTTAAATAAATACTAGGTGTTGGTATATTATTTATTTCTAATTCAATAACCAACTTAACTTGTAATTGTATAGTTTCTAATACTATGCTTTCTAGTGTTGAAGTTTTAATTTTATGTGGTTAACAAGATTTACTTATATGAAGATAACTCATACAGAAGTAATTGGATATATTTCTATTTCCTCTTTTATCTTCTTGTCTCGTCATAGCTCTTCCACAATCTGCACATTTTAATATTCCTCTCTAGAATTACCATGACTATCAAATCCAGATTGTTGATTAGTTTGAGTAGAATTATTATCTGAATTGCTAAAATCATTTTGATTAAAAAAATTATTGTTTCCCATATTACGTCCTCCAATTATAATAATTATATACCAAAACATAAAAAAAAGAAAAGTAAATCTCTTTATACTTATATTATAGAAAAAAGATGTGCCTTTTCCTTATTTTAATTTTCTAGTTAAGATATCACAACATCATCCTAATATTTATTTTCAAAAACAGTCTCATAAATTAAATTTTTACAATTTGCATATTTCAAGTATCCTTGATAACTTGCTAATACATGTTCATATTTTTCATTATCAACATTTCTTAGATTCTTAATCTTTCTTTTAAATTTTCTCTAAGTTTGTGTTTTTACTTTTACAATCAACTTCTGATTTTTTAAATAATAAATAAATCCTAAAAATTCTATTTTTTCATTTGAAGAATATATTTTTGTTTTTTTATTTAAAGTTAACTTATATTCCTTTCTATATACCTAATAGTTTTGCGTGCAGTTGACGCTATTAATAATTTTTCATGAGTCTTATATTTTTCTGCATACTTCTTTAACTTATATTTTTTTCTATCACTTAATTTTTTGTTTTTTTCTTCCTTATTTTCAAAATCTTTTTTATCTTCCACTTCTATACCTCCAATAAAAAAAGCAGTAATTC
>CAKPLP010000010.1 GCA_934167695.1 uncultured Bacilli bacterium
TTTAGAATGAACATTACTTCGATTATAAACACAATTATTCATATTAAGTTTTTTATTTTTTTTATCATTATGACTTTCTATTTCTACTCTATAGTCACCTTGAAGATTTATATTTCTAGTTGAATAGTTATAAAATTTTTTGATTTTTTCTAAAACACGAAAAAATCAATCATTTCTGATTGATTCATATATATAAGTTCGAATAGTTCGAACAGATTCGTCAATGGTGGAGATGAGGAGAATCGAACTCCTGTCCAAAAATACGACTACATAAATATCTACAAGTTTAGTTAACTAATTAATCTTATATATTACAAAAGTAGTTAACGACCAAAATAATATACCAGCCTTAAAATTCATTCTAACTTCTAGGCAAAAGTTAGACATAACTTACCAAGATTAAACCCTAAACTATTCCGTAAGTAAAAATAGTAAAGAATTGCATTTCCTTATATTAGGCAAAGGCAACAGCTTGGTTAGTACCAAACATGTTTGCAAATGCGTTTTTAATTTTATTTGCGTTTATTTTTTGTTGTCTGTAACGTAGACATTCGACCTGCCATCTATGCTTCAATATTCCTGTCGAAACCATTGCATCCCCATGACCACATTATATCATACTTAAAACTTTTTTTAAAGTAAAACTACTAATACCCTAAATAATCAAAAAGTTGATTAACATTTTTAGAATAAGTTTTAACAGTACTAACACTAATACAGGTATCATCAATTCTGGAATATATTGTATAAACATTTTTATTGCTTATTAAATATTTCTCATAACTATTACTCTTTTCCTTTTTAATTATATTATTTTTACTTTTTAATCCATTAATTTCATTTTTTATAAACTCTTTAGACTTTTTTGTACTAGAAAATTTATAATAATAAACCTGATAATAATCCCCTACTGCCAACATAATCTTTTTATTATTATCACTAATATCAACAACGGCATAATCTTTATTACTCATTTTTTTACTAAAACTTTCAGCACTTAATTCTTTTTTAGAACAACCAACTACAAATAAAAGAAGAAACAAAAAGAAAAAAACATAATTAATATTTATATTTAACTTCTTTTCTTGCTTCTCTTTGCAAATCCTTTTGTTTAATTGACTCTCTCTTATCATAATTTTTCTTACCACGACATACACCAATTTCAATTTTAACTTTATTTTTTACAAAATATAACTTTAAAGGAATTAGAGTTAATCCTTTTAACTTAACTTCATTATTTAGTTTCCTTATTTCATTTTTATGAAGCAAAAGCTTTCTTGTTCTTGTTTCATTCTCATTAAATATATTACCTTGTTCATAAGGTGAAATAAACATATTAAGAAGATAGACCTCATCATTTTTTATAAGACCATAACTATCCTTTAAATTACATTTACCAGCTCTAATAGACTTTACTTCAGTCCCTTTTAAAACTATACCACATTCATAAGTATCTTCTATAAAATAATTATGTTTTGCTTGTCTATTTAAAATTTCCATTTAATCACCTCTTTAATATTGCTAAAATTTATATACTCATCTAACTATCACTCAAAGCCGAAACTTCCAATTCAGGAAATCTTGAAGTAATAACAGCCTTGTATTTTTCATAATAACTCATATAATTTGGCAAAATTGAACTATTTAACATACTATAAGGATAAACTTTAAAATTTCTTTTACCATAACTACTAGATTTAGTATATAACAACTCAGCCTTAGGATTTTCTATTTTTATACTGGATTCACCTTTAAAAACTGTTTTCTTCAAATTAACACTAACCATCAAACCAGTCAATCTTTCAGTACCTATCTGATCAGATATAAAATTACCCAAGGAATATATAACTAGAGTTCTTCCATTATTAATATATTCAATAGGTTCTACTACATGTGGATGAGTACCAATTATAATATCAACTCCTAAAGAAGATAAATAATTTGCTATTTCCGTTTGATTTTCACTAACATCTAATGAATATTCAATTCCCCAATGCATCGCAACTATAATAACATCAACTTTATCTCTGATACGTTCTATATCATTCTTAGCAAGTTCATCAGAATAAATATTATCTAAGTATTCTTTACCAACAGGTGGTACTAAGCCATTCGTCCAAGTAGTATAAGATAAAAATGCATACTTTATACCATTAATTTCTTTATACCTAACCATATCTCTATCTTCAAACGATGAATAACTTCCTGCGGTGTAAACATTATTCTTAGAAGACCAATAATTAAGAGAATTTAAAACTCCTTGTTCATTTTTATCCATAGTATGATTAGTTGCCAAAGAAACAAGATTAAAACCTGCATCTATAAAAGCATCACCTACTTCATAAGGAGAATTAAATCTAGGATAATTAGATAAACCAAGTTCAGTTCCACCCAATATAGTTTCTTGATTATAATAAGCCAAATCATAATTTTTTACTATAGGTTTTATATACTCCAACATTGGCTTAAAATCATAACTATTATTTACAACTCTAGCATCAGCATAAACAGAACTATGGATTAATGCATCACCAACCATAATCAAACTGGCATTATAAATTTTTTCCTTTTCTTGCGTTTGTTCTATTTTAGTAACCTTTTTCTTAGTATCATTACTATTACTTTTATTATATATATAATAACTCTCTAATATACCAGCCACTAAAAATAATATACCAACTATAAAAACTGCAATAATTACTTTTCTTCCTGCATAATCCCCTTTAATTCTCCTACAGCGCACACCTTAAACCTTCTTTACAATTTCAAAATCTATAGTCTTTTCTTGCTTTGAAGCTCTAATAACTCTTACTAGAACACGATCACCAATTGTATATTTAATATGAGTTCTTTCACCAACTAGAGTCATTCTTTCCTCATCATAATTAAAGAAATCCTTCATATCCTTTATTGGAACTAATCCTTCTATCAAATTATCAAGTTCAACAAACATTCCAAAACTCATTACAGAAGATATCATTCCTTCAAACTCTTCACCTATATGTTTTTCCATGTATTCAGCCATTTTCATGTCATCAACTTCACGTTCACAATCTATACTAGCTCTTTCTCTAGATGAAGAATGTTCACTAATATATACTAGTTTATCCTCCCAATGACTAATAGTATTATCATCAAGATTATGTTTAAATAAATATGTTCTAAGAAGACGATGAACAGTTGTATCAGGATAACGTCTAATAGGAGAAGTAAAATGAGTATAACATTTACTAGCAAGACCAAAATGTCCTAAATTAATAGGTTTATATACAGCCTTTTGCATACTTCGTAATAATAAAGAAGATAATATCTTAAATTCAGGTTTATCATCCAACATTCTAATAATCTTTTGGATTGTTTTAGGACTATTATCCTTCAAATTACCATTAAATTGATAACCTAATGTTTGAATATAATTTAAAAAACTTCTAATTTTTTCCTCTTTTGGAACTTCATGGACTCTATATATAAATGGTAAATTCATAAAATATATATGAGTAGCAACACATTCATTAGCAGCAATCATAAAATCCTCTATTAACATTTCACCAGTTCCTCTATCACGTAAAACAACATCATAAGGTATTCCTTGTGAATCAACTAAAACCTTTGCTTCATCAACTTCAAAATCTATATATCCACGTTCTTCTTTCATTTTACGAAGAATTTTTGCCAATTCATTCATACATCTCAAACTTTCTGCAAATTCTTCATAACCTTCTGGAATTACATTTTTTTCTAATATGCTATTAACATTCTTATATGTCATTTGTTTTCTAGAACGAATCACACTTTCAAAAATTTCATAATCAACCTGTTTACCCTTGCCATCAAATTCCATAACACAACTAATTGCTAATCTATCAACACCGGGATTTAAAGAACAAATTCCATTAGAAAGTTCATGAGGAAGCATAGGAATAACTCTATCTACTAAATAAACAGAAGTTCCTCTCTCCATTGCTTCATTATCAAGAGGAGATCCTTCTTTTACATAATAACTAACATCAGCAATATGCACTCCTAACTTATAATGACCATTATTTAATCTCTCAATCGAAACAGCATCATCAATATCTTTAGTATCATCACCATCTATTGTAAAAATCATTTCATTTCTTAAATCTCGTCTACCATTAAATTCACTTTCAGATACACTATTAGGAATATTTTTAACTTCTTCTTTTACATCTTGAGGAAATTCTACTTGTATATTATATTTTTTTACTACTGATAAAATATCAACACCGGGATCATTCTTGTGACCAATTATTTCAATAACTTCACCTTGATATCTACCATGATTATCCAACTTTTTACCAAGTTTTACGACAACTTTATGTCCATCAACAGCATTCATTGCTAAATTAATAGGAACTTCTATTTTTAATTTTACTTTTTTCTCATCTAAAGTAACATATCCAATGTCACCATTAAAATTAATTTCCCCGACAAAAGTTTCTTTTTCTCTTTTTAAAATCTTAACTACTCTTCCCTCAAGTCTAGGCATACTCTTTTTACTAGTTATTTCAACTAAAACAATATCATCATGAATAGCACCATTCATATTATCTTGATTAATATAGACATCTCTATCATCATTGTCAATATCAACAAAACCAAAACCTTTTTTATTGGCTCTCATAATTCCTCTTTTTAAATGAGAATCACTAAGCATCATATATTTATCCTTATTAGAATGATATATAATAGCTTCCTTTTCCAAATCATTTAAAGTTTGTTCCATTTCCATTATTTCATCTGCATCAAGTAAATTTAATTTCTCCTCTAATTCATATAAATTAAGAGCTTTATCACTTTTTTCTAATATACTGATAATTTTATCTTTCATATATTCACCTTCTCATATATTATATCAAATATAATAACAAAAACAAATAAAAAATAGACTATTTATAATATAGCCTATTCATCATCAAAAAATCTCTTTTTTAATAATTGTTTCTTTGCATATTCAAAACCTATTATTGGTTTAACTAAATTAATATCAATTAATTCTGGATTAAAAAAATTCTGTATATTTTGTTCATATTGTTCAAAAGAGTAATCTGCTAAACATTCTGGATCAACTTGATTTCTCTTCAAAACTTCCTTAGAATTACCATATAGTTTAATACCAGACATTATCTCTTTAGCACATTTATCATTTCCCACTGCAATTAAAAAAGCAGGAAGATTAAGTTTATTATAAAATTTAATTATTTTTCTTTTATAATCATCATATTCATATTTATCATAAATTACTCCAACATTACTTCTAATAAAATTACCTCTAACATCCATTTCTGTTAGTTTTGGAAAATAATAATCTGCATAATCATACAAAGATATTTTACGATTCATATAAATATTTTTATCAACAGTTGAAATTATATAATATTTTTTTTGCATAACTATTAAAATGAAGCAATTAAACTTATAATAAAGAAAATAAGACCAAGAGTTAGGGTAATACGACTAATTACAAGTTCGCTTCCTCTTTCCTTTCTTTTACTAAATAAATCTGAATTTCCACCAGAAATTATTTGAGATGGTCCATCAGCCTTTCCGCTTTGTAATAAAACTAATATAATTAATAAAATTGAAATAATTAATAAAAATGTTTTCATGATATTCCTCCAATTAAAACTAGTAATATTCTACCATAAAATATAGATAAAATCAATTATATTAAGCTTTCTATAATAAAAAAAAGAAAAACTATTGTAATTTTTCTTCTATTCTCATTAATTGATTATATTTACACATTCTATCTGTTCTAGACATTGAACCGGTTTTAATTTGACCAAGATCTAAGCCAACAGCTAAATCAGCTATAGTAGTATCTTCTGTTTCACCACTTCTATGTGAAATAATCGTTTTATATCCATGACTTTTTGCAAGTTCAATAGTTTCAAGAGTTTCAGTTATAGTACCTATTTGATTTACTTTTAAAAGAATTGCATTACCAGCACCCATATCTATACCTTTTTGTAAACACTCTTTATTAGTAACAAATAAATCATCACCAACTAATTGTACTCTATCACCAATCTCTTTTGTAACCTTACTAAATCCTTCCCAATCATTTTCATCTACAGCATCTTCTATAGAAATAATAGGATATGTATCAATTAATTCTTTATAATAATCAATTAACTCATCAGTACTTAAAGATTTACCTTCACCTTTTAGATTGTATTTTCCATCTTCATAAAATTCACTAGCAGCAACATCAATAGCATAACATACATCTTTTCCGGGAACGTATCCAGCCTTTTCAACAGCCTCTGTAATTAAAGCAAAACCTTCTTTATTATTTGAAAGATTTGGAGCAAAACCACCTTCATCACCAACACCAGTTGAATATCCCTTTTCATTTAAAACCTTTTTTAAACTATGGAATATTTCAGCACCTACTCTAATTCTTTCATGAATACTATCTCTTTGTGGAATAATCATATACTCTTGAAAATCCAAACTATTATCAGCATGAGCACCACCATTTATAATATTCATCATAGGAACAGGTAAACTTCTTCCATTTCCTATATACTCATATAATTCCATACCTTTACTCATTGCTGCAGCTTTTAATACAGCCATACTGATACCTAAAATAGCATTAGCACCATATTTACTTTTTGTTTTAGTACCATCTGCTTCAATCATTTTATAATCAATAGCTTTCTGATCATAAACATCCATACCAACAATTAATTCTTTCAATGGACCATTAACATTATTAACAGCATTTAATACACCTTTACCATTAAATCTTGATCCACCATCTCTCATTTCTAAAGCTTCTCTTTCTCCAGTAGAAGCACCACTAGGAACAGCAGCACGAGCCATAATTCCATTTTCTAAATATACATCAACCTCAACAGTTGGATTACCTCTTGAATCTAAAATTTCACGACCAATTATATTTTCAATCTTCATATTATTCTCCTTTTTCATTTTTCATATTATTTACTAAATCCTTAAATTCTTTACCTCTTATCTCACATTCTTTATATTGATCCCAAGAAGCCGATGCAGGACTTAATAAAACTATATCATCACCGACAACTAAATTTTTAATTTTATCAAATCCATCTTTAAGATGTTCATATATATATGTATCAATACCAATTTTTTCACCAAACTCTAAAACTCTTTGTCTACATTGACCTATTCCTATTATCACTTTTACATTTTTCATATAAGGAGTCAGTTCATCAAAATTTTGACCCCTTTCTAATCCACCTAAAATAATAATTGTAGGTTTATCAAAAGACGATAAAGCTATTTGAGTACATTTAATATTAGTAGCCTCTGTATCATTATAATATTTTGTACCATTAATATTATCAACATACTCAAGTCTATGTTCAACACCTTTAAAATCACCAATAACACGATTAATAATTTCATTTGACACATCAAATTGCTTACTAATCATAATAGCACCCATGCAATTTTCTAAATTATGTACTCCGGGTATTTTTACATTATCTATATCCATAACCTTCTCACCATAATAATAAATTGCATCATCACTTAAATAACATCCATTTATTTCTTTTTTACTTGAAAAATATAATACATTAGATTTAATATCTTTTAATTCATCCATCACATCTTTATTTTCCATATTTAATATAGCGATATCATCTTTATTTTGATTTCTAAACATTTTAGACTTTACATATTTATAATTCTCATAACTTTTCAAAAAGTCAATATGTGCAGGACTATAATTAGTTATTAAAGCAATATGAGGTTTAAACTTAACAAAATTTTCACTTTGTTGACAACTAACCTCCATTACAATAATATCATTTGATTTTAAATCATCCAATATCCCACATAATGGATAACCAATATTACCAGCTAAATGAACTCTATCCCCAAAAGCCTCATGTAAAATATTATAAGTAATCGTCGTTGTTGTTGTTTTACCATTAGTACCTGTTATACCAATTAAAACTACATCATCAGGTAATAACTGATAAGCTATTTCTGCTTCATTCACAACTTCCACACCAAGTTCTTTAGCTTTCAAAACATATTTATGATCTATTGGTATACCCGGATTTTTTACTAAATAATCATAAGTATTATCTAATAAATCATCAGGATGAGAACCAAAGACAAGTTCAACACCTAAACCTCTTAATTCTTCAACTTGATCAGAATTTTGTTTATCTTCTTCCTTTCCATCATTTAAAACAATTTGATTGCCTCTTTTTGATAAATACTTAGCAATAGCATAACCACTTCTCGCCATTCCTAGTACTAATATTTTTTTATCTTGAAACATTTTCTTCACCTATTAATATTATACTACAATTATTCTATTTTCAAAACATTAATATAATGATATAATTAAAAAAGTAAAAGGAGGATAAATATGCGCATAATTACACTCGAACCATATCAATTTGACACTTTTGCAAGTAATCATAAATATAGTAATTATTATCAAAGTTCTTCCTATGCAAATACAATGGCACAAAACGGATTTAACGTTCACTATCTTGGTATTAAGGATAATAACAATACCCTAATAGGAGCAACACTATTAATTTACAAAGAAATATTTATGAGTCAAAAAATAGCATATGCTCCAAGAGGAATATTATTTGACTATTCAAATGCTAATAATGTAAAAGAATTAAGTTTAAAATTAAAACAAGTATTAGGAAAACAAGGATTTATTATATTAAGAATGGATCCTTATATACCAGCAACAGTAAGAAATAAATCAGGAAAAGTACTAAATGTTAATAAAGATGTAAATCAAATTATGAAAAATATTAAAGCAGCAGGTTTTACCTATAAAGGCCAAAATAAATTTTTTGAAAATGAACTTCCTCGTTATGAAGCCATATGTATTTTAAATAAAGATCCAAAAATAATATTTAAAAACTTAAGTAAAAGAACAAGACACAAAATTAATAGAGCATCAGGCTGTGGAATAACAATTATTAATGATCAAGAAAAAAATGTTAATAAATTGTATTCATATATAAAAGAAAAAACCAACTTATCGAAAAAATATATAAAAGATATGGTTGAAAATTATAAATCAAGTAATATATACTATGCCGTTTTAAATACAGATTCTTTCGTAATAGAAGCAAAAAAAAGATATGAAAGGGAATTAGACAAAAATGATATGCTTGCCCAGAAAATACAATCAAGTAGAATCAATAACAATAATATTAAAAAGAAAACACTAAATTCAAAAATGGAATCAGATAAATTAATAAATGTATATAAAAATGATTTAGTTTTAGCAACAAATTTATTAAAAACATATCCAAAAGGATTAATAATCGGTGCAGCTTTTACCATCGAATATAATAATGTTTCATACTTAATAATAGATGGATTTGATGAAAAATATAAACATTTAAATTGTAGCTATCTACTAAAATGGTATATTATTAATGAATGCAGTAAAAAAGGTCTTAAATATTTTAATATGAATGCAATAGTAGGAGAATTTAAAAGAAGAAATCCCTATAGCAATCTTAATGAAATGAAACTAGGATTTAATACTGTTCCAACAGAATATATTGGAGAATTTGACTTAATTTTAAATAACTTCAACTATAGTATATATAAAGGATTTAGTAAAGATAAAAATTATAAATTAAAACATGAACCTCGTTAGCAAATGAGGTTTTTTTATATAAACAAAAAAAGCAAGATATTAAAATCTTGCCTTTATATTAAACGATTATTCAATAACTTCTGAAACAACACCAGCACCAACAGTACGTCCACCTTCACGGATAGAGAACTTAGTACCTTGTTCAAGAGCGATTGGGTGAATTAATTCAACTTCAAAGTTAATATTATCACCTGGCATAACCATTTCAACACCTTCTGGTAAATCAATAACACCAGTTACGTCTGTAGTTCTAAAATAGAATTGAGGACGATAATTTGTAAAGAATGGTGTATGACGTCCACCTTCTTCTTTAGTTAATACATAAACAGAACCTTTGAACTTAGTATGTGGAGTAACTGATCCCGGTTTAGCAAGAACTTGACCACGTTCAACTTGTTCACGAGAAATACCACGTAATAATACACCAGCATTATCTCCAGCTTCTGCATAATCTAATTGTTTTCTAAACATTTCGATACCAGTAGCAACTGTTTTTTGAGTATCTTTAATACCAACGATTTCAACTTCATCGTTAAGTTTTAATTGTCCACGTTCAACACGACCAGTAACAACAGTACCACGTCCTGTAATTGTGAATACATCTTCAATACTCATTAAGAATGGTTTGTCATTATCTCTTTCAGGAGTTGGAATCCAAGTATCAACTGCATCCATTAATTCTTCAATCTTAGCAGTCCATTCAGGATCACCTTCAAGAGCTTTAAGAGCAGAACCACGAATAATTGGAGTTTCATCACCTTCATAACCATATTCATTTAATAAATCACGAACTTCCATTTCTACTAAATCAAGTAATTCTGGATCATCTACCATATCGCATTTATTTAAGAATACAACCATTTTAGGTACACCAACTTGACGAGCAAGTAAGATATGCTCACGAGTTTGTGCCATAGGTCCATCAGTTGCAGCAATAACTAAAATTGCTCCATCCATTTGAGCTGCACCAGTAATCATGTTTTTAACATAATCAGCATGTCCTGGGCAGTCAACGTGTGCATAATGTCTTTTATCAGTACTATACTCAACATGAGCAGTATTGATAGTTATACCACGTTCTCTTTCTTCTGGTGCTTTATCGATATTAGCGAAATCAACAGCTTCATTACCATTTTTTCCAGCTAAAACTTTAGTGATAGCAGCAGTAGTAGTAGTTTTTCCATGATCTACGTGTCCAATAGTACCAATGTTAACATGTGGTTTTGAACGATCAAATTTTTCTTTTGCCATAATATAAATTTCCTCCTTTTATAAATTTATTACAACATATATTTTATCTAATAATTGAATATTTTTCAACTATTTTGATACTTTTTTAATTAATTTCCACTTTTTTTAATAATTTCTTCTGAAATATTTTTTGGAACTTCTTCATAATGATCGAAGAACATTACGAAACTAGCTCTACCTTGTGTGTTACTTCTAAGAGAAGTAGCATAACCAAACATTTCAGAAAGCGGAACCATTGCGCTTAATTTGACGGCACCTAATTGAGTATCTTGACCTAATGGTTTTCCACGACGACCTGTTAAATCACCCATTACATTACCAAAATATTCTTCTGGAGTTGTAACATCAACTTTCATAATAGGTTCAAGTAAAACAGGTTTACATTTATTTTTCATTTCTTTTACTGCCAAACTAGCGGCAACTTTAAATGCCATTTCATTAGAATCGACATCATGATAAGAACCATCATGTAATGTTGCTCTAACATTAATCATTGGATAACCAGCAAGTACACCATTTTGAAGAGCTTCTTGAAGTCCTTTGTCAACAACTGGTATGTATTCACGAGGAACAACACCACCAACAACTTTATCAACAAATTCATAAACTTTATCTTCAATAGGTTCAAACTCAACCCAAACATGACCATATTGACCACGTCCACCAGATTGTTTAATATACTTACCTTCACAATCACCTGTTTGTTTTATTGTTTCACGATAAGCAACTTGAGGTCTACCAACATTAGCTTCAACATTAAACTCTCTTTTCATTCTGTCAACAATTACATCAAGATGTAACTCACCCATACCAGCAATAACAGTTTGACCTGTTTCATGATCTGTATGAACTTTGAAAGTTGGATCTTCTTCAGCTAATTTTTGTAATGCAATAGCCATTTTATCTTGATCAGCTTTTGTTTTAGGTTCAACAGCAAGTTCAATAACTGGCTCTGGAACAACTAAACTTTCAAGTATAACTGGTTTCTTCTCATCACATAAAGTATCTCCAGTTGTTGTATTTTTCAAACCAACAGCTGCAGCAATATCACCTGTATAAACATCAGTAATTTCTTTACGTGTATTAGCATGCATTTGTAATATACGACCAATTCTTTCTTTACTATCTTTTGTAGAGTTTAATACATAACTACCACTACTTAAGTGTCCAGAATAAACTCTGAAGAATGTTAAACGACCAACAAATGGATCTGTCATAACCTTAAATGCTAAAGCACTAAATGGTTCATCATCTTTAGGATGACGTAATAATTCATTACCATCCAAATCAATTCCCTTAATAGATGGAATATCAAGTGGACTTGGTAAATAATCAATAACAGCATCAAGTAATAATTTAATACCCTTATTACCTAAAGCAGTACCACACATAACTGGGAAAAATTCTGCTTTCAAAGTACCAATACGGATAGCTTTCTTTATCATATCAGTAGAAATTTCTCCACCTTCAAGATAAATTTCCATTAATTCATCATCAAATTCAGCAACAGCTTCTATTAATTCTGAATGTTTTTCTGAAGCTATATCCTTTAAATCTTCAGGAATTTCTATTTCCTCAGCATTTTCATCTTGTTTACCATCGTAATGGTAAGCTTTCATTGTTACTAAATCAATTACACCTGAAAAAGTATCTTCAGCACCAATAGGCCATTCAATAGGAGCAGCATTAACTCCTAATTTTTGAGTAATTGAATTTAAACTATATTGGAAATCTGCTCCCATTTTATCCATCTTATTTGCAAAAATAATTCTTGGAACTTTAAATTCAGAAGCTTGTCTCCAAACAGTTTCAGTTTGAGGTTCAACACCCGCTTGAGCATCCAATAATGCAACAGCACCATCCAAAACACGTAAACTTCTACTAACTTCTATAGTAAAATCAACGTGTCCAGGAGTATCGATAATATTATAACGATAACCTTTCCAATGAGCAGTAGTTGCTGCAGATGTTATTGTAATACCACGTTCTTGTTCTTGTACCATCCAGTCCATTTGAGATTCACCATCATGTGTTTCACCAATTTTATGAATCTTTCCTGTATGATATAATATTCTTTCTGTACAAGTTGTTTTACCTGCATCAATATGAGCCATAATACCAATATTTCTGGTATGCTCGATAGATGTATCTCTTGCCATATTACTTTCCTCCTACCATCTATAATGTGCAAAGGCCTTATTAGCTTCTGCCATTCTATGAGTATCTTCACGTTTTTTTACTGCTCCACCAGTACCGTTAGCAGCATCCATAATTTCATTAGCTAAATTATCAGCCATTCCTCTACCACCACGATTACGAGCATAAGTAGTTAACCATCTAAGAGCCAATGCTTGACTTCTAGCTGGTGAAACTTCTATAGGTACTTGATAGTTAGAACCACCAACACGACGTGATTTAACTTCAAGTTCTGGTTTAATATTCTCCATTGCTTTTGTGAAAACTTCTAATGGATCACTACCAGTTTTTGTTTTAACTTGTTCAAATGCATCATAAACAATACTTTGAGCTGTTCCTTTTTTACCATCAAGCATAATAGTATTAATTAATTTAGTAACTACTTTAGACTTGTATATAGGATCAGCAAGAACATCTCTTTTTACTGCACGTCTCTTACGCATTATATATTCCTCCCTTCACTATTTTTAATTATTTACTTTCTTTTGGTTTTTTAGCACCATATTTACTACGACCTTGTTTACGATCTTTAACTCCTGCTGTATCAAGTGTTCCACGAACAATATGATAACGAACACCGATTAAGTCTTTAACACGACCACCACGAATTAATACAACACTATGTTCTTGTAAGTTATGACCAATTCCCGGAATATAAGTATCTACTTCCTTACCATTACTTAAACTAACACGAGCATACTTTCTTAAAGCTGAGTTTGGCTTTTTAGGTGTTTTTGTACCAACACGAGTACAAACTCCTCTTTTTTGTGGTGCAGATACATTAGTTGTTTTTTTCTTAATAGTATTAAGACCAACTTGTAATACTGGAGCTTTACTTTTTCTTACTTTGTCTTTACGTTTTTTATGTACTAATTGATTGATTGTAGGCATATAAAATATATCTCCTTTCTTGACACATATCCTGGTGTATCATTTTTATGTCTAAATTAAGGTTCTGCCACAGCAAAACCTAATTTAACCAGTAAACAAACTATAACATTATAATATTAAAAAGTCAATATAATATTAACAAAATATTAAAATATCAATATAAAAACTTTTATTAAAATTAAAATATGTAATTATAAAACATTATCATGAATTATAGAAAGAGTATTTGATGATTCTATACCTAATCTATAAGCTAAAATTGATACTAATAAAATTGCAAAAAGTAAAATAATCATTAAAATTATCATAGTGTTTAAACTCCAACCATTTCTATTTAGTTTTTTCATAATAACACACCTCATAAAATTTATTCTAAAACAAAATTATATTTTTGTAAAGAAAAAGGAATAGAATAACTATTCCATAAATTGATCTTCTAAACGATCAAGTGGTTCATCATCACTTAATTCTTTAGTAAGCTCATAACTTATATCTTGATAATCTTTAATACCAGTTCCAGCTGGAATTAATTTACCAATGATAACATTTTCTTTTAATCCTTCTAACTCATCAACTTTACCTTTAATAGCAGCATCAGTAAGAATTCTAGTTGTTTCTTGGAAAGATGCAGCAGATAAGAAGGAATCTGTTTCAAGTGAAGCCTTAGTAATACCA
Organism: uncultured Bacilli bacterium; assembly: GCA_934167695.1. Classification (GTDB taxonomy): domain Bacteria; phylum Bacillota_I; class Bacilli_A; order RF39; family UBA660; genus UBA2730. The sequence continues at coordinate 14,681 of CAKPLP010000010.1, forward strand.
AGTAATACAGGTTTACCTAATGCAGGTTTTTTACCCATAATAACAGCTTCTTTATTTCCATCTGTAAATTCATGGAAATTAACAAGTGATCCCGGTAAGAATTTAGTATCTCCACTTTCTACAATTCTAATTCTAGAAATCATTCTACGTGCAATAATTTCAATATGTTTATCAGAAATATCAACACCCTGAGAACGATATGTATTTTGAACTTCTTTTAATATATATTCTTGTGTTGTAATAGGATCTGTTACAGCAAGTAATTCCTTAGGAGAAATAGCTCCTTCAGTTAATTTATCACCACATTTAACTTCTTGACCTTTTTCAACACAAAGTTTTGCACCATAATTTGAAACATGTTCTTTAGTTTCAAGATTATTTGTAACGCTAATTTTATATTTTCCATGATCTTCTTTAATTTTTGTGATTTTACCATCAATCTCAGCTATAGTAGCTTTACCTTTAGGGTTACGAGCTTCAAATAACTCTTGTACACGAGGAAGACCTTGAGTAATATCTTCACCACCAGCAACTCCTCCAGTATGGAAAGTACGCATTGTAAGCTGAGTACCGGGTTCACCAATAGATTGTGCAGCCATAACACCAACAGCTTCTCCAACCTCAACAAGATTACCAGTAGCAAGGTTACGACCATAACATTTTTGACATACACCATTTTGTACACCACAAGTTAAAATTGTACGAATTTCAACTTCTTTAATACCACATGCAATAATTTTATCAGCAGCAGATTCATTAATCATTTCTAATCTATCAACAATAACTTCTTTTGTTTCTGGATTAATAATTTTCTTATTTGCAAAACGACCAACGATACGATCTCTTAAACTTTCAATAACAGCGCCTGTCTTTTCATTCAAGAAATCATAAACTACTACACCTTGATCAGTACCACAATCTTCACATCTTACAATCATATCTTGAGAAACGTCTACTAAACGACGAGTTAAGTAACCAGAATCAGCAGTTTTTAGAGCTGTATCGGCACTACCTTTACGAGCACTATGTGTAGATAAGAAGAATTCTGCAACTGAAAGTCCTTCTTTAAAGTTAGATAAAACTGGAATTTCAATCGGATCACCATTAGGTTTCTGCATCAAACCACGCATACCTGCAACCTGAGTAAAGTTTGAAATATTACCACGTGCTTTAGAATGCATCATCATAAAGATTGGATTATCAATTTCTTTTTGTGAAATTTGTTCAAGTTCAGCTTGAACCTTATCTTTAACACCATACCAAACATCAAGTACTTTTAAATGACGTTCTTCTTCAGTAATTAAACCACGTTTATATTGTTTATTTATTTTATCAACAACAGCTTGACCTTCATCAACATATTCTTGTTTATGTTTACTAGTAACAACATCACTCATACTAACTGTAATACCTGCGATAGTAGAATATTTAAATCCCATATCCTTTAATTTATCAAGCATTATAGAAGTTTCAGTAGTTTTATAACGTTTAAATACTTGTGCAATAATTTTTTCAAGTGCACCTTTAGCAAAAGGTTTTACTAATTCCATTTGAGCAATTTTTTCAGGAATATTTTCTCCACGATTAATAAAATATTTATTTGGAGTTATTTTTTGAATATTCTCATCAGTTGGTTCGTTTACATAAGGGAAAGAATCAGGCAAAATTTCATTAAATTTAATTTTACCAACAGTAGTAACTAAATACTTATCTTTCTTATCATCAGTAAATAATTTATGCTTAAATGAATTTACTGGAAGTGCAATTCTAGTATGTAAAGTTATTTCACGTCTTTCATAAGCCATTAATGCTTCATTACAATCTTTAAATAATCTACCTTCACCATGTTCTCCAGCTTTCTCCATAGTAATATAATAATTACCTAATACCATATCCTGTGAAGGAGTAACTATTGGATCACCACTCTTTGGATGTAAAATATTATTAGAACCAAGCATTAATAATCTAGCCTCTGCTTGTGCCTCTTCAGAAATCGGAACGTGAACAGCCATCTGATCACCATCGAAGTCAGCATTAAATGCTGGACAAACAAGAGGATGTAATCTAATAGCCTTTCCTCCTACTAATATTGGTTCAAAAGCTTGAATACCTAATCTATGTAAAGTAGGAGCACGGTTTAATAATACTGGATGTTCTTTAATAACTTCTTCAACAACATCCCAAACCTGTGGATCACGATTATCAATTAATCTCTTAGCAGCTTTAATATTATGTGCAATATCTTTATCAACTAAACCATTAATAACATGAGGTTTAAATAATTCAAGAGCCATTTCTTTAGGAATACCACATTGATACATCTTTAAACTTGGTCCTACAACAATAACAGAACGTCCAGAGTAGTCAACACGTTTTCCTAATAAGTTTTGACGGAAACGACCTTGTTTACCTTTTAACATGCTAGAAAGTGATTTTAACGGTCTATTACCAGCACCTGTTACACTTCTACCACGACGACCATTATCAAATAAAGCATCAACAGCTTCTTGTAACATACGTTTTTCGTTTTGGATAATAATACTAGGAGCACCTAAATCGATAAGTTTCTTTAAACGATTATTACGATTAATAACTCTACGATATAAATCATTTAAATCACTAGTAGCAAAACGACCACCATCTAACTGAATCATAGGTCTTAAATCAGGTGGAATAACAGGAATGCAATCAAGTATCATCCATTCAGGTCTTTGATTAGATTCATAAAAAGCATTTAATACATCTAATCTTTTTAATAGACGTATTCTTTTTTGTCCTTGTGCTGTTTCCAATTCTTTGTTTATTTCATCAATATCATGTTTTAAATCTACTTTTTTAAGCAATTCTTTTATAGCTTCAGCACCCATTCCAACCTTAAAACCATTGCCATATTTTTCATAATAACTACGATATTCTTTTTCAGATAATGTTTGTTTATTTTCAAGAGGAGCATTTCCCTTATCAATAACAACATAACTTACGAAATATAATACTTCTTCCAAATCTCTTGGACTCATATCAAGTACAAGACCCATACGTGATGGAACTCCTTTAAAGAACCAAATATGAGATACAGGAGAAGCTAACTCAATATGACCCATACGTTCACGACGAACTTTGCTACGAGTTACTTCTACACCACATCTATCACATACTATATTTTTGTAACGAACTCTCTTATATTTACCACAAGCACATTCGAAATCTTTAGTTGGTCCAAATATTTTTTCACAGAATAAACCATCTCTTTCAGGTCTTAAAGTACGATAATTAATAGTTTCTGGTTTTTTTACCTCACCATAACTCCATTCCCTAATTTTTTCAGGAGAAGCTATTCCTATTTTTAAGGCTTTAATTTTATTTACTTCTATCATTAAAAATCTTCTCCTTCCTCAATTTCATCCTCAAATTTAGTATCGTCAAAGTCATCATCAAAACTTTCACTTTCTTCTAAATCATCCAACTCATCTTCATCATATACTAAATCTTCTTCCTCTTCCTTTATTTCTTTTGCCGGAGAGGTTTCTACTTCATCAATGGTAGTATTAAATTCTTCTTTATCTTCAGCTTCTTCGATATCTTTAAGTTGTAAAGCATGTCCTTCATCATCCACGATTGAAACATCTAAACCTAAAGCTTGGAATTCTTTCATTAATACTCTAAATGATTCTGGAACTCCCGCTTCATTAATTTCTTGACCTTTTACAATAGATTCATAAACCTTAACACGGCCAATTACATCATCAGATTTAACAGTCATCATTTCTTGTAATGTATGAGCAGCACCATAAGCATATAAAGCCCAAACTTCCATTTCACCAAATCTCTGTCCACCAAACTGTGCTTTACCACCAAGTGGTTGTTGTGTAACCAAAGAATATGGTCCAGTAGAACGAGCATGAAGTTTATCATCAACCATGTGATGTAATTTAATCATGTACATAACACCAACAGAAATTCTATTATCGAAAGGCTCACCAGTACGACCATCATAAAGTACTGTTTTTCCATCAGGATCCATACCAGCCTCGGCCATCATATCTTGAATATCATCAATATGTGCACCATCAAATACTGGAGTAGCTATATGAACACCTAATTTTTTAGCAGCCATACCCATATGTAACTCTAATACTTGTCCCAAATTCATACGTGAAGGAACACCTTGTGGATTAAGCATTACATCAACTGGAGTACCATCTGGTAAGTAAGGCATATCTTCTTCAGGAAGAATAAGTGAAATAACACCTTTATTACCATGACGACCACTCATCTTATCTCCTACTTGAATCTTACGTTTTTGAATAATGTATACACGAATAACTTTTGAAACACCAGCAGGTAATTCATCATTATCTTTATGAGAATATATTTTAATATCATGTACTATTCCGTCACCACCATGTGGAACACGTAATGAAGTATCACGAACCTCACGAGTTTTCTCACCGAAAATAGCATGTAATAATTTTTCCTCTGAAGTTAATTCAGCCATTCCTTTAGGAGTTACTTTACCTACTAAAATGTCTCCTTCTTTTACTTCAGTTCCGATTGTAATAATACCATTCTCATCCAAGTTACGACGAGCCTCTTCACTAACATTAGGAATATCACGAGTAATTTCCTCAGGTCCTAATTTAGTTTCACGACATTGCATTTCATAATCTTCCAAATGTAAAGATGTATAAGCATCATCTTTTACTAAGTTCTCATTTAAAATAACAGCATCCTCATAGTTATAACCATTAAATGTCATAAATGCTACAGTCATGTTTTTACCTAAAGCTAGTTCACCCATATCGGTACTATTACCATCAGCAATAATAGTATCTCCAGCTTTAACTTTATCTCCTACTTTAACGATTGGTCTTTGATGATTACAAATACCAGAATTGGCAAGTTCATAATTAGCTAAATAGTAAGTATCCTTACCTGTTGCATTCTTTACTACTATTTTTTTAGCATCAACATATTCAACTATACCATCTGCTTTAGCAATTATACAAACACCAGAATCCTTAGCAGCTATATGTTCAACACCTGTTCCAATAAATGGAGCTTCTGTTTTTAATAAAGGCATAGCTTGTCTTTGCATGTTTGCACCCATAAGTGCACGAGTAGCATCATCATGTTCCAAGAATGGAATACAACTTGTTGTTACAGAAACAACTTGTTGAGGACTAACATCTATTAAATCAACTTGACTATGTTTAGCCAAAATATTTTCACCATGAAATCTTGCATTAACAAGTTCATCAGTAATAACATTATCTTCATTAGTACCTACTGTAGATTGACTAATAATATAATCTTCTTCTTCATCAGCAGTTAAGTAAATTACCTCATCAGTAATCTTAGAATCTACAACTTTTCTATATGGAGTTTTGATAAATCCATAATCATCTATTTTAGCATAACTAGCTAATGATGTTATAAGTCCGATATTAGGACCTTCTGGTGATTCAATAGGACAAATTCTACCATAGTGAGAAGCATTAACATCACGTACTTCTACACCAGCTCTATCTCTAGATAATCCACCCGGACCTAAGGCAGATAAACGACGTTTATTAGTAAGTTCAGCGATTGGATTTGTTTGATCCATAAATTGAGAAAGTTGACTACTACCAAAGAATTCTTTCATAGAAGCTGTAACAGGTCTTATATTAATTAAAGTTTTAGGAGTTACTTCTTCCATTTCTTGTGTAGTCATTCTTTCACGAATAACACGTTCCATACGAGAAACACCTATTCTAAATTGATTTTGTAAAAGTTCACCAACTTGACGAACACGTCTATTTCCTAAATGGTCAATTTCATCATAATTACCTACACCATGAAGTAAATTTAAGTAATATGATACAGAAGCATAAACATCTGAAATTGTTAAACGTTTAACATCAATAGTTTGATCATTACCAATAACAGTCAACGTTTTTTTACTATCGCTAGGATCAACAATTTTTATAATTTGAACTTTATTATAAGTATCTAAGTCTTCATTAATTTTAACTTCTACTACATTATACCCAGTTGCTAAAATACCTTTTAATTCTTCAATATTAGCTTTAGTAATTTGAGTTCCTTTAGCAAATTTAACCTCAGAATCAACAATAATATCTTCTGCTAATACTTGTCCCAATAAACGATCTGCCACATTTAACTTACGATTAAACTTATAACGTCCAACACGAGCTAAATCATAACGGAATTCATCGAAAAATCTAGTAATAATATTATTTTTAGATGAATCCAAAGTAGCAGGTTCCCCTGGTCTTAATTTTTCATAAATTTCAATTAAAGCTTCATCAGTATTCTTTGTTGAATCCTTATTAATTGTATTTTCTAAATAATCATCTTTTCCAAAAACAGAGAAAATCTCCTCATTATTAGAAAGACCAAATGCACGAAGTAATGTTGTAAGAGTAACCTTTCTAGTACGATCAATTCTTACATATAAAACATCTCTAGCATCTGTTTCAAATTCTAACCAAGTACCACGAGTTGGTATTATTTGAGAAGTAATAAGCTCACGTCCATTTTTATCTATCTCATGATTAAAATACACACTTGGACTTCTTACCAACTGAGAAACTATAACACGCTCTGCACCATTAATAATAAAGGTTCCAGATTCAGTCATAATAGGCATATCACCCATAAATATTTCTTGTTCTTTTACTTCACCAGTTTCACGATTAAATAAACGAACTTCAACTTTTAAAGGAGCAGAAAAAGTACTCTCACGATCCTTACTTTCTTTAATAGAATATCTAGGTTCATCAAAGTGATAATCACCAAATTCTAAAGATAAAGTTCCAGAGAAATTCTCTACTGGAAATAAATCTTCAAATACTTCTTTAATTCCTGTTTCTATAAACCAATTATAAGATTTCTTTTGAATTTCAAGTAAATCTTTTAGTTCATAGGTATTTCTAATTTTTGAGAAATTTCTTCTCTTACGATGGTCTCCACAATTTACTATTTTATATGACACATTATTCACCCCTATACACATAATAAAATGAAAGAACATATTTATAAAAAAATAATACGTTGCCAATTTATATTATTACCATAATTATAACAATAAGTCAATTAAAAAGTACATTTAATTATAAAAAAGCCCTTTTTACGTTCTAATACCTCTACATTATATATTTTATTTAAGTCGGATATTAGCGATTTTGCACCTTGTTCTTTTCTAATTACCAAAAACAAGTTACCACCTTTTTCTAAATAATTTATAGCATTCATAACAATATTATAAACTATTTTTTTTCCAGCCCTAATAGGCGGATTCGTAACAATAGATGAATATTTTTTAGTTACATTTTCATAACAGTTACTTTCAAATATACATATATTATTACAATTATTTTCTTTGACATTTCTTAGAGCCAGATGAAGAGCTCTTAAATTAACATCAACCATATCTACAGTAGCATTAGTTAGTTTATTTAAAACTATACCAAATACACCATAACCACACCCAACATCCAAAATATTGGCTCCAACTTCATCAAGCGGGATAGTTTCAAGAAGAAGTCTACTGCCAAAATCTAGGCCATCTTTTGAAAATACACCATTATCTGTTAAAAATACAAAATTTTGTCCTAAAACATTACATTTAGTTTTTCTAACATTACTAGGTAATTTTTCATTAGAAAAATATTGTCCCATACAAGTCTCCTAATAAAAAAGAAAAAGACAACTATAACAAAATAAGTAGTTGTCTCCTTTCTGTATAGATATAATACACTAATTAAAAATTAATGTCAACATTTTTTTAACAAAAAAGTTCTCATTTAGAGAACTTTACAATATATAGAAATTTAATTATTTAACTTCTACTGTAGCTCCAGCTTCTTCAAGCTTAGCTTTAATTTCATTAGCTTCTTCAACAGAAATATTTTCTTTTACTGTCCCATTGTTATCAACGATATCTTTAGATTCTTTTAAACCTAAACCTGTAATTTCTTTAACAACTTTAATAACAGCAACTTTAGCAGCTCCAGCATCTGAAATAGATACAGAAACTTGACTTGGTGCAGCATCAGCAGCTCCAGCAGCTGGTGCAGCAGCAACAGCTACAGCTGATGGATCAACTCCAAATTCCTCCTTCATAGCATCTACTAATTCTTTAATTTCTAAAAGATTCATTTCTTTTAAAGCACTAATAAAATCTTCTTTATTTAATTTAGCCATTTTCTTTCCTCCTATTTAATATTAATTTTCTTCTTTTTCTTTAGAATATAAATCTAAACATATAGATAAATCTCTTACAAGACCAATCATACCACCAGCAAGCATTGTAAGTAATCCCTCTCTTGAAGGTAATGAAGCATATTCATCTAATTTAACCTTATCAGCTATTTCTCCATCAATAATACCTACTTTTAACTCTAGTGCTGGATGTTCTTTTTTGAAATCTGTTAAAATTTTAACAGCAGCAACTTGATCATCAGCATATGCAAATGCGCTAGGACCATTCAATTCATCTTTTAAATCAATATTTAAATCATTAAAAGCCCTATTCATTAAAGTATTTTTATATACTTTAAAATCTGCACCATTTTCTCTTAACTTATGACGTAAAATCTTTGTTTCATTATCAGTAAGACCACGATAATCAAATAATACAACAGAAACAGAGTTATTAACATGTTCTTTTACTTCATCAATAATAGACTGTTTTTGTTTCAATATTTTTTCACTTGCCATCCTTTCACCTCCTCTATATTTGAAAGGCCACAATAAAAGTCCTCGCTTCCGAGGACTTTAACTTATAAAGTAGTTCCTCGGTAGGATTTACTAATAACCTACTGTCTATGGCACCAACAAATCAATGTTATTATAAATTATTTTTTTTTATTTGTCAAAACTATTTAAAGAAATTTTTACACTTGGTCCCATTGTTGATGAAAGAGCAATATTCTTAACATAATCACCTTTAACTGTAGCAGGTTTAATTTTAAGAATTTGACCAACAAAACTGTTTAAGTTTTGAATTAAATCTTCATCACTGAATGAAACCTTTCCTATTGCAGCATGAATATTACCAAAACTATCAGTTCTATATTCAACACGTCCAGCCTTAGCATCACTAACAGCCTTTGCAGTATCCATAGTAACAGTACCTGTTTTTGGATTTGGCATTAAACCTTTTGGTCCTAAAACTCTACCTAATTTACCAAGAAGTGGCATCATATCTGGAGTAGCAATCATTGTATCAAACTCAAACCAATTTTCTTTTTCAATCTTTTGTAAGATATCAACATCACCAACATAATCAGCTCCTGCTTCTTTTGCTTTATTAGCAGCATCACCTTTAGCAATTACTAAAACGCGAATATCTTTACCTGTTCCTTTAGGTAAAACAATAGCACCTCTTAATTGTTGATCAGCCTTTTTAGTATCCAAATTCAATCTCATAGCAATTTCAACACTACCGTCAAATTTACTAGTTGAAGTTTCTTTAACTAATTTAACAGCTTCTTCTTTAGTATATACTTTACCTTTTTCAATCTTAGATAAAGCTTCAATATACTTTTTACTTCTCTTCTTCATTTTCTTCCTCCTTATATTATAAAGTGCAAGCGGAATTTAATTAAATTTAAAAGCGGATAAAAACAATTTAAATTTATTCAGCTACTTCTTTAGTAGCTTCTTTGTCCATACCTTCAACTGCAATACCCATGTTTCTAGCTGTACCTTCAACAATTCTCATAGCAGCATCTACATCATAACAGTTTAAATCAGGTAATTTAATTTCTGCGATTTCTTTAATTTGATCTTTTGTAAGTGTAGCAACTATTTCATTTGCTCCCTTTACTGATCCTTTTGTTATTTTTGCATATTTTTTTAATAAAAATCCTGTAGGTGGAGTTTTAATAATAAAATCAAAACTTCTATCATCATATACTGAAATTTCTACTGGTAAGATATCACCCATCTTATCACGAGTAGCATCATTATACTTTGTACAAAATTCTTGTAAATTAATTCCTGCTGGTCCTAAAACAGTTCCAACTGGTGGAGCTGGTGTAGCTTTTCCTGCAGGTACTTGTAACTTAATTTTTTTAACTACTTCTTTTGCCACGAAAAACACCTCCTATATAAAATTTAGTTTTCGCGAGTGGTTCAATAAGCTCGAAATCCGCTTTTTTAATTTCTTTGCCTCCCACTAAAAACCTATATTAAAACAATATAGCTCTTAAAGGATAACACATTTTTTTTCATTATGCAAGCAATTTATGCTTTTTCTATTTGATTTATTTCAACTTCTACGCTTGTTTCTTGTCCAAATAAGTCAACTATTAACTCAACCTTATTATTAGCATTATCAATAGAATTAACCTTACCAAACATTCCTTTAAAAGGTCCATCAACTATGCTAACTTTAGTTCCCTCTGCTAAATCTTTAGCAACATCCATTCTACTAATTCCCATACTATTTAGAATCTTGTCAACTTCATAAGGTTGTAATGGTGTAGGCTTAGCACCCTTTCCACTAGAACCAATAAATCCAGTTACTCCCGGAGTATTACGAACAATATACCAAGCCTCATCAGTCATAACCATTTCAACTAAAATATATCCGGGAAACATTTTCTTTTCCTTTTCCTTCTCTACTCCATTTTTTACTTCTATTTCTTTTTGCATAGGAACTACCACTCTATGAATATAATCTTGCATTCCCATAGATTCAGCTCTCATCTCAAGTTTTTCTTTAACCTTATTTTCATGTCCTGAATAAGTATTAACAACAAACCATTGTTTCTCCATAATTTCTACCTCCTAACCTAATAATGAATGCAATAAAGCAAACAAAACATCAATAACATAAAAGAATATTGAAAAAAACAACACAAATATAAATGTAGCAATAGAATATTTTACTAAATCCTTCTTTGTAGTCCAATGAATTCTCTTACTTTCAACCTTTACACCATGAAAAAAATTAACAATTTTACTAAAAAAATTAACCTTTTCCTTTTTTTCTTTTACAGCAACCTTTTTCTCCTTGGCCATACTATCACCTTTTCTTAAATTTTTGTAAAATAAAAACACTCTTTCGTGTTCATCTGTAAAATAACATAAATAAAAAAAAAAGTCAATTAATTTAAAACTTTTTTATATTAAAATATTATTGAGCTAAAATTAACATAATAGGAATAAGAATAGCCATCAAAAGAATAATAACAGGAAATAAAATAATTTGAATAAATGCAGATTTATTATCCTCAGTATCAGAATACAATTTACCAATCAATGTACTCTTAGAATATGCAGAGACCTTTTTATTACTACTAGAAGAACTAGAACTATCAAGAATACTTTGTTGCCTTTGTTGTTCTCTTTGCAACCTTGCTTTAACATAATCACTTAAATAAACATCAGCATTATTTACAAATATCCCACGATAATAAGGAACTAAATCAGTTGGAATAAACTCAGAAAAAACACTAAAATTATCTCTAATACCTTTACTATTTTCAGGATTTATATATTGTAAACAATCATTATAAACACCAAGTGCTAAACAAGATAAATAATAAATATTTTTATGAACCAAATAATCCTTATTTTCAAAAGATAACTTCTTAACAGAGTTAAAAGAAACAAAGTTATCACCAATCATAATATTATTAATATTAAAATCATCAACATAATAATTATTTAAATGCAAATTTTTCATATTCAAATCTAATTTATAAAATAATTTTTTATATTCATCTAATTCTTTTTCATTATTAACATTATGTTTTAATAACCATTCATATAAAGTACTAGTATCAATATCAACATTCTTAGACATCAGACATCACCTTACTATAATTCAATAGTATACTAAAAAACTAAAAAAAACAATCTACAATAGGACTTTTTTTAACTTTTCGTCGAATTTGTTTAATATAAGAATATATATTTTTTGACTTTATATCCAGTAGAGTAGAAATTTCATTATAAGAAAAACCATTCATTCGTAGTTCAAATACTTGAGCTTCTCTATCCGTAAGCGTATTCTTAAATTCTATTAATTTTTCAAAGACATCGCTTAAAACAATACTTTTCCATGTATCCGAATTAGATAAAAGAATATCTTCTAATACAATATTATCACCTATCTCATAATCTAAAGAAATTGCGTTTTCAAGCATTGTATATTTATTTCTATAAATCTTTCTTATATAATCCTTTAATCTATTTTCAATACAAACAACAACATAAGAATAAAATACAACATTTTTCTGTGAACTAAAACTTCTAATTGCATCATAAAAAGCAATCATTGCCTCTTGATGAACTTCATCATAATCAATTTTTTTGCATTCAAATAACACATTATACTTTTTACAAATACTATTAATTACAGGCATATATTTATCAAATAATATACTAATATAACATTCATCTTCATCTTCAATTAAATATAATAATTCATAATCACTGACATCTTTATAATTCATAATACCTACTTTCTATTACGAATCACCTCATATATCATAATCCCAGAAGCAACAGATGCATTCAAACTGTTAATTTGACCATACATAGGAATAGTAGCCATAAAGTCACAAGATTTTTTCACCAAATTTGATATACCATGCCCCTCATTACCAATTATTAAAGCAATTTTACCAGAATAGTCTATCTTTTTAAAATCTTCACCATTCATATCTGTACCAACAATCCAAAAACCATTCTTTTTTAAGCTATTAATTGTATTAATTAAATTAGAAACTTTAGCAACCTTCATTCTAATTAAAGAACCCGCACTAGTTTTCATTACTGTAGAATTAATCATAACTTGTCTATCTTGTGGAATAATAATTCCATCAACACCAGCTGCCTCACAAGTTCTAATAATAGCACCAAAATTATGAGGATCTTCTAAATGATCCAAAATAACAAAAAACTTAGAATCATCAGTCATAATATCATTAAGATTATAATATTGATAATCCATAACATCTAAAATTATACCCTGATGATTTCCATCAGCCAAATTATCCATTTCCTTTTTTGACTTGTAAAAAACTGGTAATTTTGATTTTTGTAATACCGAAATAATAGATTTATCGTTAAAATCATTTTGAAGAAAAACTTTTCTTATATTTTTATTATTAAATTCAATCATCTCATTAGCAACATTTCTGCCATATATTATCATAAATTACCTCCTAAAATAGTATTCATAATACATTTTATACGTTCATTGCTATTAATTAAATCCAAATAACCAATAACAGCCTCTAAAGCAGTTGCATGCTTATACGTTATAATATCACAGTTTTTAGGATGTCTATTACTTCTATAATTGCGAGCTCTTCTAATAACATCCATTTCATCATCCGTAAAAAAATTAATATCTATCAATTCTTTTAAAAACTTTGCTTGACTCTTAGCAGATACATAATTAATAGATTCCTTTTGCAATGAATCAACATTACTAATTCCTTTATTTACCAAAAAATGTCTTATATAATTTTCATAAATAGTATCTCCAAGATATGCAAGGACCAAAACATTCATCTCTAACACATTCATATAATCACTCCTAAAAGAAAAAGGCTTTAAGCCTATTTAGATATTCCTGTATAATTAGTATTTTTTTTATCATCAACTAATTTAATAGAATTTAAAATTACATTATTCATCTTATTTAAATAATCATCATCAAAAGTATTACTATCATTTTGACGTAAATTTTCAATATTATATCCTTGAAAGTTTGCAATCTTATCTGCCAATTTCCATTCATCACCATGTAATGATATTATATCATTATCCCTTGAATTACGAGCACAAATTCCATCATCATTAACTATGATAGTAATATCATCAGCTAAAGCATTATTATCAGATGCAATTTTACCTTTTAATATCCTTAAACTCCCATTAACAACACTATTATAATCATCCAATAACATATTTTTATATTTTTCTTTATCTAAAGAATCAGCTGCAGCATTATACATATTAATATTATATAAAGATGAACTAAGTACATTCAAATCATCTTCATATTTAGCCTCAAAATCAACTCCCAACATTGACTCTAACTCATCAGTATAAGTTCTATTAGGTTCTATAGAAATAACTGCCTCATTAATATTAGAATTCAATTTACGATTATCAGACATATTCTTTAATTGAAATATAAATGTTCCACTAAGTAAAAGTACACTAGAAGATATAGCGATTTTTTTTAATGTAGATTTTTTAATATTATTTTTAGAAATTTTACCAGATTTAGTACTAGACAATTTATAATTTGTTTTCTCCATAGTAAACACCACCTATCATATAAGAAATATACCATACCAATAAACAAATTGCAATTAACAATCTATTATTTCAAAAGAAGTTCCATCTCTAGAATCAATCAATTTAATTCCTCTAGAAGCAAGCTCGTCTCTAATAAGGTCAGCTTTTTCAAAATTCTTTTCTTCTTTAGCTTTTTTTCTCTCTTCTATTTTAATTAGTATTTCTTTTTCTAATTCACTTGAAATTTCTACTTTATCAGAATCAGTTAATTGTAATGATAATACCTTATCAAAATCACTGATTAAATCATACTTAGTAGAATCATTCAAATTACTATCTTTTAAAACATCATACACTACTGTTAACATTTGAGCAGTATTAATATCATTTTCAAAAGATTCTTTAAATTTATTTACATAATACTCTTTTTCATCGTTTTGAACTTTAAAACTATTATTTAACTTAGAAACTTTTGCTCGTAATTTATTTAATGATTTTTGTGCTATATCCATAGCTTCATAACTAAATACTAGTTGACTACGATAATGACTATTCAAACAAAAATATCTATAAGAAAGAGGATTATATCCTTTTTCCATTAAAGATTTAACAGTAAGAATACCACCTTTAGATTTACTCATCTTACCAGACTTATCATTTAAATGAGCTCCATGACACCAATAATTACACCACTTATGTCCAAAATAAGCTTCGCTTTGAGCAATTTCATTAGTATGATGCGGGAAAATATTATCTACCCCTCCACAATGTATATCTAATCTTTCACCTAAATACTTTGCAGATATTCCAGAACATTCAATATGCCAACCGGGGTAACCAACACCCCATGGAGAATCCCATTTCATAATATGATTTTGAAACTTTGATAACGTGAACCAAAGAACAAAATCAGCGGGATTTCTTTTATACTGATCCTCTTCTACATCCTCTCTAGCACCTACTAACAAATCATCTTTATTTTTACCAGATAATTTATAATAATCATTAGCCTTACTAACATCAAAATATACATTACCATTTGAAATATAAGCAACATTTTTTAAAAGCATTACTTTTATCATTTTTATATAAAAATCAATATTATCGCTAGCTTTTGCAATTATTTCAGGTTTCTTGATATTTAAAAGTTCCATATCATCAAAAAAAGCTTTAGTATAAAAATCTGCTATTTCATATACTGTTTTTCCCTCTTTTCTAGCACCTTTTTCCATTTTATCCTCACCAGTATCACTATCACTAGTAAGATGACCAACATCCGTAATATTCATGCATCTAGTAACATCATAACCAAGATATTCTAAACCTTTTTGTAAAACATCCTCAAAAATATACGTTCTTAAATTTCCAATATGAGCATAATTATAAACAGTTGGCCCACATGTATACATTTTGACATGGCCCTCTTCATTAGGTACAAAATCTTCAACTACACCAGATAAAGTATTATATAATTTCATATTAATCACCTGCTTATATATTATATCAAAAAAAAGATATATATTATACCTTTTTTTAGAAAACTATCCTTTAAACTTCTAATTCCTTTAAATTTATATTATTACTATCACTAATAATCATATCTAAAATATAACTATTAATAGTTTCATCTATAATCTTATCTATCTTTCTAGCACCATATTCAATATAATTACACTTATTAATAATTTTTTCCACAAGATCTGTTGAAAAAGTAATATCTATTTCCTTTTCCTTATACTTCTCCTTCAAAACAGCCAACTTATTAAGTACTATACTTTTAATATCCTTATATGATAAAGATTTAAAATTACATATTTTATCTATTCTATTTAAAAATTCAACTGAAAAGAAATCCTTCATATCTAAATTACTTTCGATTTCATGAAAACCTATATTTTTTTTAGTACAACCTATATTAGAAGTCATAAAAATGATTGTATTTCGAAAATTTATCTCTCTACCAGTAGAATCATGCATAATTCCCTCATCCAAAACCTGCAAAAACAACTTAATTACACTAGGATGTGCTTTTTCTATCTCATCTAAGAGAATAACACAATGAGGACAATTACGTACTTTCTCTAAAATACAATTATTATCTTGATAACCAACATAACCCGGAGGAGATCCAATAATTTTACTAATAGAATGTTCTTCTTTATATTCACTCATATCTACTCTAATAAAATTATTTTTACTATATAAACATTCTGCATATTTTTTTACAAGCAAAGTTTTTCCAACCCCCGTAGGTCCTACTAACAAAAAGGAATAAGGTTTATTCTTTGAAAAACCAGATTTTATAATCTTAGTATAATTACAAATTTCATCTATAACTGAATTTTGTCCTACGATAGTAGAAAGCAATGTTTTTTTCAATTTCTTTATAATATGTGAAGTATTATTTTTAACCTCATAAATAGGTATTTTAGTTTTTAATTCTATAATTTCTGAAACCATTTCCTTAGTTATTTCTACAGTTTTTTCCTTACCAGATTTTTTCAAATTATTTCTATTAATTTTATCCTCTATAATATCCTGTTCTTTTTTCAAATCAATAGCTATTTTAAAATTTTGATTAACAACAGCTTCATTCTTTCTCTTAATTGTATCTTTTAATTTTTTATTAAGTTGCTTTCTTTTTAATTCATCATCAGTCATTTTAAGTCCAGCTTTGGCACACACCTCATCCATAATATCAATCGATTTATCTGGATTATGTTGATTATAAATATACTTATCAGTTAAATTAACAATATACTTTAATATTTCATCACTAATTTTTACATTATGATATTGTTCATATAAAGGTCTTAAGCTAATTAAAATATCTAATGTATGGTCTTTATTAGGTTCTTTTATTTCGATTTTTTGAAATCTTCTATCTAAAGCCTTATCTTTTTCAATACTATCACGATATTCTACTTTAGTAGTGGCCCCTATAATCTTTATTTTTCCTCTTGCTAAACTAGGTTTAAAAATATTTGAAGCATCGATTGCACCTTCTGCACCACCTGCACCTACTATTGTATGTATTTCATCAATAAACAATATAATAGTTCCATCAGCTTCTACTTCTTTTAAAATTCTATTAATTCGATCCTCAAATTCACCTCTATACTTTGTTCCTGCAACTAAAGATGAAATAGATATAGACAAAATCTTTTTATTTTCTAAAAATTTAGGTACATTTCCTTCAACAATTCTTCTCGCTAACTCCTCAACAATAGCTGTTTTGCCAACTCCTGCCTCACCAATTAACAAAGGATTATTTTTAGTTCTTCTCGACAATATTTCTATAAGTCTATTTACCTCTTCATCACGGCAAACAACAGGATCAACATCTCCTGCTAAAACTCTTTTATTAAAATTAACAGCATACTCATTAACAAATAATTTCTTGTCCTTTTTGCTCTTTTTAGTAGAAATTTTACCAGCAAACTCATTATAAAGTAAATCTATATCAATACCCATACCAATCAATATTCGAATAGCAACTCCATCACCTTCTTCTAATAAAGATAAAAATAACTGTTCTACACTTACCTCTTTATCCCCTCTTTCTTTAGTATCAAATATTGCATTTTCAATAACTCTTTTCAAAAGAGGAGTATATAAAAACCAAGTATTAGACTGTTTACCTATTCCTATTATTTTAACTATTTCATCTCTTAAACTATCATAATTTATCTTATAAAAACTTAATTTATTAGTTAGTTGTAATTTTTTATTAGAAAGAATGGCTAAAAGAAGATGCTCACTACCAACATAAGGATGTTTTAATTTAATCATTTCATCTCTTGCTAATAATAAAGTTTTTTGTGCTTCTTCACTAAATTTTAAAAACATATATTTGTAATCATTCCTTTCTATTATATTTTATGATTATCTTAACCAATTAGGCAATAAAATATGTTCCAAAAAAAGTGACAAAAAAAAGAAGTCCGAAGACTTCTCATTAAATTAATACTAGGATTGTAAAAATAATTAATAATACAACCAATATTTCAATTACTAACTTCCAAACATTCTTTAACCATTCTTTAAATGATACATTTAAATAAGATAAAGAAACCATAAGTACAACACTAGTAGGTGCAACTAACATTGTAAGACCATATATAGATTGGAAAATAACCCAGATAATAGAATAAACTGTTTTATCTGATATAATACTTGCTAAATATGGTACAGCACTATTAAATGTGTACATAGGATCAGCATTAAATATACTTGCTAAGAAAGCTACTAAACTTGATGTAAATACATTAAATCCTTTAGTTAATCCAAGTATAGCTTTATAAATTACTAATTGGAATGGATGATATGTAACCATTACTAAACCAGTATAGATTAAAACTACTATTACAGCAGCTTGTAAAATATTTTTACCACCATCGATAAATCTTTGTACTACATCATCAAATTTAACTTTATAAATTAAACTTAAAATCAAAGTAGCAAGTACAATACAAGCAGTTAATTCAGTAAGAGACCAATTACCAAAAGAATTTATTGTACCTAGTAATTTACCAAATATAGTAAATCCAAATAACTTAAATCCTGTAACGGCACTTGTAACATCATCAAACAAATCAACTTTAAAAGCTCCTGACCAAGATATAAATGATAAAATCATAACAATTAATACTAAATCAAGTATTAATACAAGCGGCCAAACTTTTACACTCTTACTTTCTTTAGCTTTTACAACCTCTGGAACATAGAAGTCCATATCCTTAACTTCCATCTTTGATTTCTTTGGCATTTTTTTCTTAATATACATTACTGTATTAAATATTAAGATTGCAAGACCAAGTACAAGTATAATAATTTTAGCTATTAATTGCTTATCTACACTTATAGATAAACTATTAGCTAAAATACTAGTATTATTGTAAGCAAATGTTGTTCCCATTAAACCTACAGCAACACTTCCAACAGTAGTTAATAATGCAACTATTTTATCATATCCCATTAATAATACTAAACTTATTACAAATGGAAAGAATAATATTAATCCATAATTTAAACCACATACAGAAGTAATAACTGCAAATAATACCATAATAGTTGAAATTGCAACTAAAGAATGTTTTTTGAATTTATCAGATATTTTATCAAGTAAAACTCTATAAGCACTTATATTATTAAGTACACCATAGAAACCACCCACAGCAAGAATATAAAGAGCAATATAACCAAAATATTGAATCGCTGTAACTGGATATGAGAATATATCAAATAAACCCATTTGAACACGACCTTGTTCTACATAACTATTTTGAAAGTAAGCCGTTGGTAAAATCCAAGTAAGAAGCAAAAATACTACCAAAGTTAATAGAACAACTTTAACTGTATTATGTTTTTTCATAATTTTCTCCTCCCAACTTTAATTATACTATAATCTCTTTATATTACAAGCATTTTAGAATCATTTTTATGAAATTTTGGTGAAAACAAAAAGAAAAGAAACTGACCACACTTAATCGGTTTCTTTATATTTATTAATTAGTCATGATTATCATCAAGAGGTCTCATTAAAGGGAACATAACAACATCACGAATATTGTCACTGCCTGTTAATAACTGAACAATTCTATCAATTCCCATTCCCCATCCAGAAATTGGTGGCATTCCGTATTCCATGGCACCTATATAATCATAATCCATTTCCATTGCTTCCTCATCGCCATTTTCCTTAAGTTTAGCTTGATCTAATAATCTTCTTTCTTGTTCCTGTGGATCAACCAGTTCACTATAACCATTAACAATTTCTGCACCATTCACAACTAATTGAAAACGATCAGTTATTTCTGGATTATCATCATTAGTTCTAGCAAGAGGAGATAAGCTAATTGGATGATCAACCAAATAAATTGGTTTCAAAATATGAGGTCTTGCAACTTTTTTATAAAGATAATCCACTAAATTACCATATCCTAAATTCTCAATAGGAGTTTCACTATCCAATTCAATTTTTTCTTCTTTTATCTTTGCTAATAATTTTTCTTTAGTGTTATAAATATTAATATCAATATCAGCATATTTCATAATTAATTCTCTAAATGAAACCCTAGGCCAATCGCCAGACATATCAATTACTTTATCACCTATAGTAATATTTAATGTACCAAAAATATTTTGAATAATTGTTTGTAACATATTTTGAATAAGCTTCATATTATCCTCATAATTATAATAAGCCTGATATGCCTCAATCATAGTAAAATCTTGTAAATGAGTAGCATCCATACCTTCATTTCTAAAGCATCTACCAATTTCGTAAACTTTAGGCATACCAGAAAGTATAGCTCTTTTCATATAAGTTTCTGGGGCAATTCTCAAGAAAACATCAATATCTAAAGCATTATGATGACTTACAAAAGGACGAGCAACAGCACCACTTGCCTTATTATTTAAGATAGGAGTTTCTATTTCATAATAATTCAAATTATCTAAATAATGACGTAACTCCTTAATAAAATTCATTCTAATTCTAAATCTATCACGAGTATCCTGATTCATTATTAAGTCAACATAACGATGTCTATAACATTGTTCAGGATCTGTTAATCCATGAAATTTTTCAGGAAGTGGTTTCAATGCCTTTCCTAAAAACTTAAATTCATGAGCACGAATAGTCTTTTCACCAGTTTGAGTAGTAAAAACTTCTCCCTTTACTCCTATATAATCTCCAACATCTACATAACTCTTAAAAAAGCCATATACATCTTCACCTAACTCATCATACTTCAATGAAACCTGTAAATCTCCATCAATATCTCTTAATCTCAAGAAACTCATCTTTCCCATCTTACGCATGAAAACAATTCTACCAGCGACTGCAACATCATTAGTATTATCATCCAAACTAGCAGCATCCTTTAAACTATGAGTTATTTCATATCTATCAGGATATGGATTACAAAACTCCTTTATTTTTTCTAATTTTTCTCTTCTTACTCTTTCTTGTTCACTTAATTCTCGCATACTTCTTCATCCTCCTCAACAATTTCACTCAAATTAATAACCTTAGTACCAGTAATTATATCAGGTAATCCTCTACCATCACGCCTTAAAATAATCATAAATAATGTAATTATAATAAATATATACTGAATTAACTCTACAGTAATAGAACCATAAAAATAAGCATTTTTGCCAAATAAAGTTATAATAGCAATTAAAATATCAGCTAAAATAGAATTATTCAAAAGCTCTCTTATAATCATATCATTCATAGTTAAAGAAATATCATCATTTTTTACAATTTTTATTTTCATTAGTCTTTTACCTATAGTTTGACCATCTTGATAAATTTGAAATACAATAAAATACAAAACTAAAATAACGATAGTAATGATATTAGAAAATCCAGTAAGTTGAGCCTGTTCATAACTTATATCAATACTTTGATTCATATACGTCAATATATCTATTTTTTTATCAACATAATTTTGAACAACTTCATTAGACTGATCACTTAATTTTGCCAGAGAAGAATTACTAACAAATGGTATAGTAATCAAAGAAGAAATCATTCCTATTAATAACATATCAATGAAATAAGCCATAAATCTCTGTACAAAATAAGCACGTGGTTTTTTAGTCACATTTACATTAGTACTTTTTTTCACAATCAATTCCTCCTAAAACTTCGTTTAATATATGTAGTATATCACGAATATTAGAACATTGATAGATTTTATTTTTAATTAAATTAGCATTTTCCATTCCTTTTAAATACCAAGAAACATGATTTCTAATCTCCAAAACCGCAAGTTTTTCTGGTTTTATTTTACTTAAATAATTTAAATGCTTAATACACATTTCAACCTTCTCATTATTAGATGGTAAACTATAACTACCGCTATCCAAATAAGTAATAATATTTTTTATCAGCCAAGGATCTCCTAAAACACCTCTACCAATCATGACCGCATCACAATCAGTTTCGTCCAACATTTTTTTTGCATCTTCAGGGGTTTTTATATCACCATTACCAATCACAGGAATATTAACTGAATTTTTTACATCTTTAATAATATTCCAATCTGCTTTACCAGCATATCCTTGACTTCTAGTTCTAGGGTGAACAGTAATAGCACTAGCACCAGCTTTTTCACAAACCTGAGCAATTTGTACAGCATTAATATTATTACTGTCCCAACCACTACGAATTTTAACAGTAACAGGCACTGAAACACTACTAACAACAGCTTTGACTATTTCATAAACTTTTTCAGGATTTTTTAACAAAGCAGCTCCTGCCTGTGCTCTAACTGCAACCTTTGGAACCGGACATCCCATATTAATATCAATAATATCAGGATGCATATTTTCTTCTATATATTTTGCTGCCTGTACAAAACTATCAACATCAGTACCAAAAATTTGTTGAGCTATTGGTCTCTCCTCATCCTCCATATAAAGCATATCTATAGTTTTTTTATTACCATAAGTTATCGCCTTATCACTAACCATTTCAGCATATATCAATCCACAACCCATTTCTTTGCAAATCTTCCTAAAAGCAGAATTACAAATGCCAGCCATAGGTGCTAAAACAACTTGATTAGCAATTTCAACATTTCCTATTTTCCACATAACTTCACTCCAAATATAATTATAAAAATAGCCTAAATAAAGCAAGGCTATTATACTATAATATTATTTTTTTTTCAATAAAAAACTTATAAAGCTATTTAAGAATAACCCTATAAGTTTTATTCACTAATCAGATAATTTATTTAATTCCTCTATAATCTGAGCTTTATTCAATTTAGCATAATTTTTAATACCTTTTTCCTTAGCAATTTCTCTTAATGATGTAAGCGACATAGACTCTAAGTTATTTTTATTCTCTTCAGGCATATGATTATGCTCTACCAAGTAATCTATTTGTTCTTTTGTCAAAGTTTCATATTCCAATAAAGTTTCAGCAATTAAATTTAATAAATCTCTATTTTCTTTTATTATTTTCTTAGCATCAGAATAACAATTATTAATAATTTTTCTCATTTCAGTATCAATTTCTTGAGCTACATTCTCTGAAAAATTACGAGTTTTATTATAATCTCTACCAAGGAAAGCAGCACCTTCCTGTTGTTCTAATTGCATTGGTCCTAAATCACTCATACCATATTCAGTAACCATAGAACGAACAATTTTTGTAGCTTTTGAAAAATCATTTTCTGCTCCAGTAGTAATTTCTTTAAATACTATCTCTTCAGCTACACGACCACCTAATAGACCAGTTACTTCTTCTAATAAGTCTGTCTTAGTAGAACATAATTTTTCTTCACTTGGAATCATCATATTATATCCACCAGCAGAACCACGTGGAATTATAGTTACTTTTTGAACATCAGAAGCATTTTTAAGTTTTAATCCAATAACAGCATGACCAGCTTCATGATAAGAAACTAATTTTCTATCCTTTTCACTATATTTACGACTAACCTTAGCAGGTCCCATTAAAACTCTATCTGTAGCTTCATCTATTTCACTCATAGTTATTTCTGACTTATTACGTCTTACAGCAAGTAAAGCAGCTTCATTAAGTAAGTTTTCAAGATCAGCACCACTAAATCCCGGAGTTCTTTTTGCAAGATTATCAAGAGTAACATCTTTAGCTAAAGTTTTATTTTTTGCATGTACAGCCAAAATTTCTTTTCTACCATTAATATCAGGTAAACTAACAGTAACTTGTCTATCAAATCTCCCCGGTCTTAATAAAGCAGGATCCAAAACATCAGGTCTATTTGTTGCAGCAATAATAATGATACCAGCATTTTCACCAAAACCATCCATCTCAGTAAGTAACTGATTTAATGTTTGTTCTCTCTCATCATGACCTCCACCTAAACCAGTTCCTCTTTGACGACCAACAGCATCAATTTCATCAATAAAAATTAAACATGGAGCATTTCTTTTTGCTTGTTGAAACATATCACGAACACGACTCGCACCTATACCAACAAACAATTCAACAAAATCAGAACCACTAATATAATAGAAAGGAACATTAGCCTCACCTGCAACAGCACGTGCAAGTAATGTTTTACCTGTTCCCGGAGGACCCATTAATAATACTCCCTTAGGAATTCTAGCACCTAATTTTTGGAATTTCTTAGGATTCTTCAAGAAGTCAATAAGTTCACTAACCTCTTCCTTCTCCTCTTTTAAACCAGCAACATCTTTAAAAGTAACCTTATTTTTATCAGTTGAAAGCTTTGCTTTACTTCTACCAAAATCCATAGAACTTTTATTACCAGCCATTTGTTTATTAAGGAAAAAGAAACCTACTCCAACTATTAAAACAATAGGTAAAACATCAGCAAGAACCAAAAGTAAAGAACTTGATTCAGGATCAGCAACAGTAGTAAATTTAAAGTTTTGTTCCTCTGAATATTCTACTAACTTTTTCATTACCTCTTCACTTAAAGGTATTCTTACAAAAAACTCTTCACTATCAGAATATCCCTTTAACTTACCTCTAACCTCATAAGTTTTAGCTCTAGATCTAGGAGTTATTTTTAATTCAACAACCTTATTATCAGCCAAATCATTCATAAAATCATTATAAGTTAAAACATTCATTTTAGTATTCAAATTAGCTAAATAAACAATACCTAGCATTATTAAAATTAAAAATAAATACGGCAACATACCTTTTTTAATCGTTTTTTTATCAAAATTATTATTCATAAATTTCCTCCCATTAACAGTATTCAAATATTATATCATACTTTTCATTTTTTTTCTTATCAAATTTACTTTTTTTTAGACCAGGAATCCAAACAATTCTACCTAAAGCATCTTCAACAATAGGCCAAAGATCTCTATCATCAACAGATATTTTTTCATTAATAAAAATATCCTTTATTTTTTTTGTTCCTCCAAGACCCTTTAAACAAATTTTATCACCTATTTTTCTAGTTCTAACCGTAAGAGGTAAACTAATATCTGCACTAGAAAGTCTACATATATTATTACTATTATCATCACTACTTGCAATTCTTTTTATATAATGACGATTTGGCAATTTTGCATAATCAGTAAGTTCAATTTCATATTCAGTAAGTTCATCAGTTTCCAAACGTAGGAAAAAATTATCATAACTTTTAATCGCTTGAACACCATTAGGTAAATCAACCTTCATATTAGATTTACGACTATTAATAACTTTTTGAATTAAATCAATATGCTTATCATTAATTAGAACCAAATCATCTTGATAAAATTCTTGCATTAGATAATACAATATTTCCTTTTGTAAAAACGGATCTATCTCCAAATACTTACCTACATTAATTTTACCATTACTAATAATTTTCTTTAATTGTTTATCTCTTTCCTTATCAACAAACTTACTTGTTTCTTGTAATATTTCACTAAGTTTCAAAAACTTTTTATGAACATTTTTATCTTCTTCCTTCAAAAAAGGTAAAACTTTTTTTCTATAACGATTCCTAGTATATTCTAGTTTATTATTAGAACTATCTATGAAATATTTTACATTATTTTCTAAATCATATTCAACAAGTTCATCTTTAGTAAATTCAATTAATGGTCTAACTAAGAAATAATTTCCCATATCAACAATTTTCTTAAATCCTGCATAACCATTTAAATTAGAACCTCTAACAATTCTCATTAAAATAGTTTCAATCAAATCATCACCATGATGAGCAGTCATTAAATAATTTGCATTATATTTTAAAACCACCTCTTCAAAATAATGATATCTAATATTTCTAGCTTCATTTTCAAAATTATCATCACCATACTTTTCTATTGTCATAGTTTCAAAAATAAGATTATTAGAAGCGCAATAATTTTTTACATAATCAGCTTCCTCTAAACTTTCTTTCCTAACATTATGATTAACATGGCAACAAATAAGCTTCAAATTATATTTATTTCTTATCTTCAAAAGCATATCCATTAATGCCATTGAATCAGGTCCACTAGAACACCCAACAACTATAATATCATTATTCTTAAAAGAAAAATAGTCATCAATTTTAATAATACTTTTCTTCTCCATAAAAACACACTAATCAATTAAATAATTGACACCCTTCACATATTTATTCATAAAACAAAATATATTATATCACAAATATAAAAACGCCAAAAAGAGAATTTATTTAATACTCAAAATAAATTCCCCATCTTTACTATATAAATACTTTTCTCTAGCATATCTTGCAATATAATCAGAATCTTGCATTTTATTAACATCTACTTTTAAAGCAGCTTCTTCTCTTTTTAATTTCTTCAACTTTATACTTAATTGTTTACCTTCTTTATATTTACTATATATCTGTACCCAATACTTTCCAGTTGTATAAGTAGTAAAACAAATAACTAAAATAGAAAAACTGCCTAAAAGTAAAATACGTTTTCTCTTTTTACTTGAAAATTTAGAGTTGTTCTTTTCCTTAGCCAAATTCTCACTACCCTTCTACCATAAAGTATAGAATATTTCAAGAAAAATAACAATAAGTTTTATAAATTAAATTGTAAATTTACATTATTTACGAATATGTTTTTTAAAAAAAGAAAAAGAAAATATAAAACCTATTATAAATATAAAAAGAAAATATATATGAATATAACCATAATTTATGTATTTAAGGATAATAAAATAAATTAAACTAAGTATAAATACAAATATCAAATTAAAAAATATCTTAAAAGTTTTCTTTCGAAAAAATAATACTTTATAAAATACATTAACAAATAAAGCACAAAATATACCATAAAGAAAAGTATATATAAGAGTATATATTTGTAAATTTAAACTAATCATCTAAACAATCTATTAAATAGACTACTTTCTTTATCTTTTTTTGCATCCTCTTCCAAATAACTCATACTTTTAATAAGTCCTTTTATAGAAACCGTTCCTTGAATTGTATCTAACTTAATAAGTTCCAATCCCTCACCCTTAACTAATAGAAATCCCATTACCGTATCCATTAAAAATTGTGTATCATCAAAATTTTCAATTTTTTTTACTCCACTTGTTACAAAAGACTTTCTTTCAACTAAAGTAATTGTATGACTATAAGCACTATTTCCATCTATCTTGTCCATTATAATTCCTCCCATAAAATTATATGTCCAAATAAAAAAAATAGACTAACAATCTATAATTTATTATTAATACTTGGTATAACAACATTAACAAGTTCATTTTCTATTGAATCAATATCACTTGTTAATGATAAAAAAATATCATTATTGTAAACCTTATCATTTATTAAAATACCTTCATTCATAAATATATATAAATTATTATATATGTCTTGTAACTCCATTAATTCTGTCTTAATAGTGTTAACATCAGACATTAAGTTAAAGTATTTTTGTTTTATTACATCATCATTCATATATTTCACCCCATTATAAAACTAAATACTTCTAAATAAATTTTCAATTTTACCTTTAGTATCTTGATATTTTTTCAAATTTTTTTGTAATACAGTAATATCATTCTGATGAATTTTTTTTACCTTGACACCCTTATTTTTTAATTCCAAATGAACATTATCCAATTTCTCGGTATTAGTAGTTATATAACAATTATCAATGCTATCAAAAACATTCATAATTTTATCCAAAATGATATCTTCTGATTTTTTATACATTTCACTTTTTTCAATTACATTATGTATTTTTTGTTCACTCATTACACTTTTCATATTTTTACCTATATCCTATATAAAAACACTAATGTCAGTTTCATCAAGAACTTCCAATTTAATCCTAGAAATTCTTAAATTAACTTCCTTTTCTATCTCATTAATCTTATTAAAAATCTTTATTACATCACTTTTTAAATCATTTGTTGTTTCCTTCATTTTAAATAACTTTTCTCTCTGACTTAATAAAATCTTCGCCTCTCTTCCACAAAAGCTAAGATCTAAAGAATCATACTTATTAATTATGATATTTAAACTATTTAAATATTTATTAAAATATGAAATAATATCATCCTGTTTAGTCAAATCAAATCTTATTTTATTGCCTAAACTTTGATATTCATTAACAATATAAGCATAAATTTCTCTAAGGGATTTTAACTCAGTATAAAATAAATTAATTTTTACCTTCTCTTGATTTACAGAATTAAAGAAATTAATAGCATTATTATCAACCCAATATAAACTAGAAGAATTAAGAATATTATATAAATTAAGATTATTAAGTTCATACTCTTCTAGCAGATTATTTAAATTAGACAACTCCAACTTTAAATTTGCTATATTAATATCCATTGTCTTCTCCTACCATTTTTTTACAAATATACGGAAAATACTAATAATAGTAATTACCGTATATTTAGAAAAAAACTTTTCTAAATATTCTAACTATTCAGCAGAAAATGCTTGTGAAACTTTTCCTTCAGTATCACTATATGTTTGTACTGTTTTAGAAATAGCATTTTTAGATTCTGTAGAAATATCTTCTGTTGCTTTATCAATTTTAGATTTAATTGTATTTAAAGAAGCTATCAAATTAGATGCTTGACTTCCTCCCAAAAATCCACAATCTTGAACAGCTTGTTGTGCTCTTGATAAAGCTGAAGAAGCACTTGATGAAATTGTTGATAATTTACTAGCAACAGTATTAGCATTTGCTAAATCTATACCTCTTACACCACCAATATTCTCTTGAATACCACTAATATCAATTTTTTTAGGGATAGTTGAAAATGAAACAGGTGAATATGAAGTATTAGTTTGAGTAGCCCAAGCACGGCCTGCATCATTCATTGAATCAGCTACACTTTGAAAAATTTTATTTGATGTATCAATTAAACCATCAATAGCAGGTTTAAAAGCATCTCTAAAAAATTCTTGTGCATTCTTACATGCCCATTTATCAGACATTCCTCCTACAAACTCTCTTTGCATATCATCACCAAGAGCTTTAATTAACTCATCATATGCTGATTTTACTGCATTAATTGATCTAGAAACTATTTCTGGATCAAAACCAGTTAGTGCCATATAAATTCCTCCTTCAATTATGATAGTAATAAATCCTATCTTATAAACTAAATATACAATAAATAATTACTTTAAATCAATATATTTTACAATACTTTACGTCAAATCAATCTATTAATGCAATGATTTTTCAAATGTTGCAGGATTAATTATACTATATTCATTATATTTTATTATATATACTTGAATGTCTAAGTTTGAATTATTAATAAGTTGATCCTCAATATTCAACAAAAACTTAATTTGTTCCTTATTATTTTTATCCCATGTAGAATCATCCATATTAGCCTGATTAAACTCATCATATCTAATCCCAAGGACTAGTGCATTATTTGGTACCATAAAATTTCCAGATTCAGGACCAAAATTAGTCATTAAAACATCTCCATTATTATTAATATTTTCAAATAAAACCTTTTTATATGTTCTTTCTATAAAATTATCAATCTCTGAATCTGTTGGTTTAACAACTTCATATAATATATCATTCAAAAATTCCTTTTCTTCAATAGACAATCTTTCTATATAAATATTATTTCTTAAATATATATAACTTAATTCATTACTGTAAGCTCTCTGATATATATCCATTTCATTAAAATCTATATCTATAAAATTTAAACCAGAATCTTTAATCATATCATCATAATCTTTCAAAGAAAGTTTATTAATTAAATATTTTTCCAGTAAACTACTATACATAGAATATAAAGACAAATATGTATTCATACTGATAGCATCCAAAGATTCAATAAATCTATTATTTGACTTTGGAAAACGAGTTTCATAATCACTCTTAGAAATTATTTGAATATTTTTCATATTAAAAATCACCTACCCTCTAATATTTTAGTTCTAAATATATTAAAAACTCCACCATTTTTTAAATCATTAAATGGTATTAAGTACTTTTGTCCCCACGAACTAACAAATAGTCCATCATTTGAAATTCCTGTTATATAAACAGCATGACCTCCACCCTCATTCCACTTTGTAGTAGAACTATTTAGTCCACCACTAAGATTAATCATATTTATATTTTGGCCATTATTATACATGCCCATTCTTAAGTGTTCACCAGATGAAGAAGATTCGACTATCTTTTGTTTTATATACTCCATATTTTCATCTGATAAAATTCGAGGAGCATCATATGTATTACATATTTCTAAAGAATAAAAATTTAAATTTTGACTTTTTGACTTCAAAAATTTATTTATTAAAGTATCATTAATTCCCTCTGAAGTAGAAATATAAATTTGATTTTTTGACTTTAATTGTTTTTGTCCAAAAATATCAACATCATTTGATATTGAATCTTTTGTAAAATGCAGTTGACCAAATTCATCAATTTCAAATAAGGAACCACCATTTTTTGTATCATTTGCAAATATATATAAATCAGATAATAATTCCATACTATTCAAAGTTTCTTTGCCATTTACCATTGTAGTCATTGGATAACCAAATATTTTCTCAAATTTCTGCGGTTTATCAAGAAAATAATGAATTATGTCATTACATGTAGCAGCGTATGAACAAGCCCCAGCCCCATTTCTATCTATTCCATCAAGTATTATTGAAGCTTCATTTGCTGTTATGTTATATTTTGATTGAATTTTGGATCTAATAGCAAAATAATTCTTTGAAGCCATTTTTTTATTATAAGAATACCTGACATTTGATTTAATAGCTCCTTGATCAACACCATAATTTTTTGACACACGATTAAATATTTCAAAACTATTATCCAGATTTTGGAGTGTTGATTTAGAAAAACTATATGTTTTATCTAAATATGTAGTAGTCATATATAATTCATTTTTTAGATTATCTATAAAATCATAAGTTTTAAGTTCTTTAATTAACAAATCTCTTAAACCACCATCATTTGTAACTGAACTATAATCTCCATTTTTAATTTTATTTAATAGTAGTTGTTTTTTTGC
>CAKPLP010000011.1 GCA_934167695.1 uncultured Bacilli bacterium
CTACTGTTTTATTATACAGTGCGTATGTGCTTCCTAGCATTATTATTACGGATGCTAATAATGGTACTATTATTATATTATTTACTCTTTCTTTTTGCATTATTCACACCTCTATTTTCTATTTAAATACTATCATCTTTTTTTACTTTTTTCAATAAAAAAATCTACTTTGAAGTTTGTAGATTTCTTTTACTATATTATTTTTTTCAAGTTATCTATTAAATGATCAACATAAGCACAACTAACAAAACAAATTACAGAGTTTTTTTCATCTTTTAACTTATCAATAGTATCTTCAGAAATTATTTCAGCATTTTCAATATTATCTGTAATTATGTGAGATGTAATTCCGGGATAGTCCTCTTGTTTTTCACGATTACAATCTATTTCTGTTAAGTAAACTTTATCTGCTAGTTTTAAAGATGATATAAATTCGTTTTTAAAATCTCTTGTTCTAGAATATGTATTTGGTTTAAATATTACTACTAGACGTTTATCTGGATACTTACTTCTAGCAGCTTCTAGTGTTGCTTTTATTTCAGTTGGATGGTGTGCATAGTCATCTATTATAATGGTATTATTTATTTTTTCTTCTGCAAAACGACGTTTAGCATTTTTGAAGTTTAATAGTAACTGTTTTATTTTATCTATTTCAATTTTATACATCATACATATTATAATTGCTGCGGTTGTATCTAAAACCATATGTTTACCAAAAAGTGAAACTGAAAAGTTACCTATTAGATCATCATTTTTATATAAATCAAATGTTTCACCAGATGGTGTTACTTTTTCATTTTTTATTATATAGTCATTATTATCATTAAATCCATAATATATTATTGGAGTTTTTGTTTTTAGATTTCTAATATTAATATTATCACCGCATGCTACTATTTTTTCCTTTGTATGATCTGCAAAAGAGGAAAAAGTATTTATTATATCATCTAAATCTGTATAACACTCCATATGTTCTTTTTCTATATTTGTTATTACAGAACAGGTTGGATGATATGTTAGAAAGTGTTTATTAAATTCATCTGATTCAATTACAAATATTTCATTTTCTTTAGATGCTTTTCCATCTCCTGCTCCTATAAAATAGTTACATCCTATTGTATTATTTAGAATATGTTTAATTATAGAGGATGTTGTTGTTTTTCCATGTGTTCCACTTACTGAGATAGTATTAAACATGTTGGTTATTTCCCCTACTATTTCATTATATCTTTTTATAGTAAGTCCCATTTCTTTTACTCTTTGCAATTCTTTATGATCTTCACTTAGTGCTACTGAGTAAGTTACTATTGTATCTTTATCAATTTGATGATTATTATCATAATATATTTTTATATTTCTATCTTCTAATCCTTTTTGAGTAAATTTGTACTCCTTAGCATCATCATAACCACTTACTTCATTACCAAGATCAAATAGTATTTGTGCAAGAGTTGACATTCCTGTTCCTTTTATTCCTAAACAATAATATTTTTTCATATTAATCCTTCTTTCGTTATTATAAATTATGATATTTATTTAATACTTATTATTTTAACTTAGTATTTTTTTTGCTTTGTTCTTTTTTTATAGTAGTACTTGTAGATTCATTTGCAGAATCCATCTCATTTTGTTTTTGATCAACTGCAGTCCAACATTCAGTTATATTAAATGCTGTTAATTTTCCATCTTCTTTTATTCCGGTGGAACCACTAGTGTAAATAATGTTCATAGTTAGATTTACTATAAACGGCAAGAAAAAAATTATTACAGCGGCCATTATAGAATTTATTATTTTTTTTGTTCCATCTTTTTGCTCCGGATTTATCACCAGTTTTATTATCTGAATAGTACAAGATACTATTAATATTATGGGAACAATAACTTGAATAATAGTTAATGTTCTTTTTATTATTGTTAAAATTGTTGCTAGTGTATAATCACTGCAAACTGATTGTGCTATATAAAACATACTTACACCTTCTTTAATTTAATACCCTTCTTATTGTAATTATATTTTTATTATACGTGGCATTATCCTCTGTAATACCTGAGGCACGATTTTTGGCATGAACTATTTTTAATCCATCTCCTTCAAAAAGGGCGACATGATTTGGGTAACAAATAATATCTCCTGCTCTAGCTTCATTTATACTTGCTACAGCAGTACCTACATTTTGTAATGCTGTGGACTGTCTTGGAACATTTATTCCAAAGTTAGCATAAACAAGATGAATAAAACCACTACAGTCAGTACCAGCGGTTAGACTGTTTCCTCCCCATTGATATGGATTACCTATAAATTGTTTGGCATACTGAACTAGGGCTGTACCACTTGCAGTATTGCTTGGATTTGGATTAGTAGTCGACTGTTGAGCTTGACCACTTCCCTGTTGATTATTTGACGATGAAGTTGTTGTATTATTGCTTAATGTTTTCTTTTTTTTACTTTGTTCTTTTGAAATCGTTGAGCTTTTTGACCCTCCATTTTCTTTAACTGAATCCATTTCACTTTGAGTATTTTCAACAGCAGTCCAACAACTACTTAAATTTAAGGCATATCTTTTTTTATCAGTTTTTATTCCTACTTCTCCTGTTTCATTTAGGATACTCATAGTTAAGTTTATTAGTGTTGGTAAAAAGAAAACAATTACTGCGGCCATTATAGAATTGATAAAACTCTTTTTGCCATTTCTATCATCATCAGGATTTAACACCATTTTCATAAACTGTATGGTCCCTGACAATATTAATAAAATTGGTACAATTACTTGAATTATATTTAAACTTTTTCTAATTATACTTAATATTGTTGCTAATACAAAGTCTGAACATATTTCAGATTGTAGTAAAAGTGGCATAATAGACTTCACCCCTGTTTCTTTACTTATTTTATAATAAATTTGAAATCATTTCTAGTAAAATAATCTTCTTCTCCATAAATTGAGTAAACTTCAAATACTTTATACACAACTAAACGAGAATTTTCAATATAGTAATTAGCATTATCGATGTAGTTAGTTATATTTCTAAGGTTTAAATAGCATTTATAGTCACATTCATTTTTTTCTATATATCCTTTTGATACTTCATCTTGATATTTTTCTTTCATTTTAGTTGCCATTATTTCATTTACCTCAGCATATGTTATATTAAACTTTTTAAGTATTTCTTCATCACTTAATAAATGTGCATTGTTTTTTAAATCGAATACATAGGTCTTATATAAATATGTTAATTGATCATTAGAATCAATATCTCTATATGTTAGTACTACCGAAAGAATATTTTTATTTTGATTATATCGATATGTTACTGTCTTGTTTGGATCTGAAGATGTTAAATATGGGGTTGCCTCATTAATTATTTCGTTATTTACTTTACTGACATCTTCTCCTGATACATTTATATATGGGATTGATGCTTTATTAGTATCAGAATGATACTTTGTATAAACATAGTTTTTTGATGTATCTTGTTTATAAGTTTCGTACTCTTTAGATTTGTTATTATTTACTATATTTAATATAATACATAAAATAACGATTATTATTAGAACTATTAAAAGTTTAGGATTCCACTCTAATTTTTCTTTTTTATTCATTATTTCATTCCTTCCTCTGACTTACAGAAATGCCATCACCTATTTCATAAAAGGTTGTTTTATACTCTTCATTTTCTTGTAGAAACGTAATATAATCTTTTATTTTTCTAACTAAGGCTCGTAAGTTTTTACTTTCTATTTCTTCTAATTCTTTTTTAACCAATCCATGAAAGTTTAGATTATCAGTTATAATATAACCTGATTTTTTTAGGTTTTTAGAGAATTTAAGAAAGAAATTTGTATTTTGGGCTTTGGCAGCATCAATAAATATTAAGTCGTACGTTTCTTCAAGTTTTACATTAGAGGCATCATTAAATATTAATGTTATTCTATTTTCTAAATTTAATTGTTTTATATTTTTTAATGCTTCTAAATAACGTATTTCATCTCTTTCGATTGTCGTTACTTTAACTTTTTCATCTACTAAAGCCATTTTTATTGCTGAGTAGCCAATCGCTGTTCCTACTTCTAATACTTTTTTTATATTATTTTCTTTGATAAAATTTGTAAGAAATTTTATTCCATCATCTTGCATAATAGGTACTTTATTTACTTCGGCATATTTTTTTATTTCTTTTAGTGTTTTTTCTACCATATCCAATTACCAGCTTCCTTTATTTCTTGTACTTTTTTCAAATGATCCTGACTAGTTTTTGTATAGTATATATTTCCTAATTTATCTGCAACAAAGTAATAGTATGTATTAGTAGTTGGATTTAAGGCTGCTTTTAATGATGATAATGAAATACTACAAATAGGTCCAACTGGTAATCCTAACATGTTTTCTTTTCTTGTATTATATGGATTATTAGTTGCAAATTCTTCTTTTGTTAAATCACTCGTCATAGGCTTTTGTAAAGCATAATACGTAGTAACATCGCTTCCAAGATTCATTTTAGCCTTTAATCTATTTTCGAAAACACCTACTATCATTTTTCTATTTTCTGTTGTTGTTCCCTCTAATTCAGCCATACTTGCTAATGTTAGATATTCATGAATAGTATGCTTATTATTAGTTAAATCTGTTTGATATTGTTTTAAAACATAGTCTGTTTGATCTAGCATTCTTTCAATTATTGTTTTTGTATCTACATCCTTATTTTTAAACTGATAAGTTTCAGGATATAAATATCCCTCTAATGGATAATAAATATTTTGATTTAAAACTTCATCTGTTAAAAACCAATACTTATTAATTAGTGTTTGAATGTAGGCTTTGTCCTTCATTATTGAAATTATAGAATCATAATTATTATTTGTATTTTCGCTTATTACTTTAGCATAGTCTGTTATTCTTTTACCTTCTTTAAATGTTATATTTACAACTTCTTTATTGTAATTATTACCATTACAAATATTTTCTAATATTTCATTTAAACTCATACTTTTTTTCAACTGATATGTTGATGCTTTTAATGAGAGACAGTTGTTTAACTTCAAATAAATTAAAAAGAAGTTACCATTTTTGATTAAACCTTTTTGTTCTAGTAATTTTCCTATTTGTTTAGAACTCATTCCCTCTTTTATTTCTACTTCAATTTCCTCAGATGATTTTAAATCCGTTGGACTTGCTAAATAACAATATATACCACTACTAGCTATTAGAAGAAGTCCTGTAATTACTAATAGAATTATAGTTTTTCTTACTTTTTTCTTTAACTTTCTTCTTCTCATATCTTCCCTTTCATAACAAACAACGAGCTAATTATTAATTTTGCTCGTTATTTTCACCACTTTTTAATTCTTCTTGTATTGTTTTTAAAATTGTATCGATTATTTTCCATTCTTTTTCTGTTTCTATTGCTTCTAATTTTGAGTTTTCTTCTTCAGGATGATAGATTGAAGCATATACTTCTACATTTCCTTCAGCATCTTTTGTATTATCTGTATATACAATGTAATCTTTGTTAGTTTCTTCACTTTGAAATGTAAATAAAACATCGTATTTTACTTCTTTACCAGTTTCATCTAACATTGTAAAACTATTTTCTTCCATATTATTAAATTCCTTTCCTATCTAAAAAGCTTTGTAATATGATTGTTGCGGCCATACTATCTATTACTTTTTTTCTTTTTTTTCTCGATGTGTTATTACTAATTAGAATATCTGTTGCTTGTTTGGTAGTTAGTCGTTCATCTTGTAGGTATACAGGTATTTTTAACTGTTGTTCTATTTCTTCTTTAAATTTTTCACTTAATTTAGCTTTTTCACCTATTGTGTTATTCATATTTTTGGGATAGCCTAAAACGATTACATCAACTTTTTCTTCATCTACAATTTTCTTAATTTCTGGTATTAGAAGATTGTATTCTTCATTATGTCTTATAATTTTTACGTTTCTTGCAATTAAACCCATTTTATCTGAGATTGCTACTCCTAATGTTTTTGAACCTAAATCAAGACCTAAATAACGCATTATCTTTCTTTTTGAAACTCCTCTAAAAGTACTTCTACAATTTTTGCTCTATCCATAGCCTGTATCTTTTTACGAGCATCTTTGTGACTTGATATATATCCTAAATCACCACTAATTAGATAACCTACTATTTGATTTGTTGGATTATATCCTCTTTCTTTTAAAGCTTCGTATACCTCTTTTAATGTTATACGAATTTCTTCTACATTCATATCTTCAATGTGGAAAAGACTAGTTTTTTCTAAACTCATAACATCACCTCACTATAATATTCTAGTTTAATTTTATCATTAAATAGTATTTTAAGCAAATATATTTACATTAACTTGTAAAGGCCATAATTGTTAAAAATACTAAATATATAATAGAAACAATATATCCATTTACTTTTTCAAAACTACTACTTTTATATTTTAGACCTAGTGCCATTGTAATTAAGAATCCACCTATTAAACCACCTATATGGGCATAATTATCTATTCCTGTTATCATAAAGCCTAAAAGTAAATTTGTTACAATTAGTGGTATAATTTGTGTTTTTACAATGTTACCTAAATATACTCTATAATGATATCCAAAATACACTAAGCTTCCCATTAGACCAAATATAGCTCCACTTGCACCTATACTTATATTATTTCCTAAAAAAATCATTGACATAAGTGATGATGAAATGGCACTAAATAAATATACAATTAAATATTTAGTTTTGCCTAAAAAACTTTCTAGTTGAACACCAATTACATAAAGAGCATAACAGTTAAACAATAAGTGAAATATATTAGCATGAATAAATGCTCCTGTTAATAATCTATAATATTGACCATTTTTAATTAAGTTCGGATAAATACAAAAATTTCTTAAAAAGTAATTAGATTCGTTAAACAATAATGGAAGAATATAAATTAGAAGATTAATTGCTAATAATGTATATGTAACTATCGGATATTTAGGTTTAAATATTTCTTCTACTTTTTTATTATCTTTCACATTATGTTTATTAATATCATTTGTTATTTTTATGAATAGTTGTAATCCTTCTTCAGAATATTTTAATTTTTTTGACATATCTGGAAAAGTATTTTTTAATATTTTATTTTTCTTGATATCTTCTTCATCTTCTATTTTTAAACATGTAATATCTTTAGTTGGATTTTGTTGAAAATCATCTTCTATATCAAAGAATATACTAAGAGTATTTATCTTAAATGTTAAAGTCTTAGCCTTTATTTTCTTTACGATTCTCTTTGTTTTAAAAAGATCAAAACCAAATTGTTCTTCATTTAAAATGTTGGTTGAAACTATTCTTATAATTTCATATTCTTCATCTAAATTCTCAAGCCATATCTCATTATCTACACCTTGTAATATTACAGGATTATAGTTTTTTTCAGTTATAAAATAATGTAGCATTTTCATAATTAACATGTTTTTATTATCTAGTAAAGCCTCATCTATTTCATATTTCAAGCTATCCCCTCCAGTCATTACTATTATATACTATATGTTAAAATTAGAAAAGCATTAACTTTTAAACTTTTCATAAAATTGGATTTTTATGCATACTTTTTTTAGAGGGGAAAAATATGAAGATAGTTAAATTTTTTATAATGTTTTTATTATTTTTTTTAATTGGTGGATTTTGCTTGCTTTTACCGTTAGATTATAACTATTATGCAGATTTAAATTTTCATCTATTTAAACCATCACTTAATTTTTTTCAAATTTTTAATCTTATTTATATAACTCTTTTTTCATTATCTATTACTGAAGTTTTTCAAATTTGTGGAAATGTATCTAATAAATTTAATATAAGAATTCTCTTAAATGTTATTAGTTTTATACTTATTAGAATATCTTTTAATTTGCATTCTCTACTTTTTACCTTTCTTTTTTCTTTTTCCTTATTTATTAGTTTATTATACGTTTATGAAGAAATTTCTTTGATGCATGAAAAAAGCACTAGATATTTAGATATTAATGTTCTTTATAGTCTATTACTTAGTGCTTTTAATTTTTGTTTATATGTTCTTAATTGTTCTTAATAATCGTTTAGAGTTACTTTTTTACCAGATTCACAGTGTTTATAGAATTGTTGAACAGTCAGATTTTTCGGTGGTTTTTTATATTCATATAGTACAAGATTATTAATTAAAACTTTATTATTTAGTTCACTTTTTATGAACTTTTTTTTAACGTCTACTAATAATTCTTTTTTATTACTGTACTCATGAATACCTTTATACTTTTCCCAAGCATGTTCAAACCAATAATATTTATTATTTTTTTCATATGTTAAGAAGGTATGGGTTGGACAATTTTTTTCATCATAATATACTAAAAAATATGTTTTTATATTTATTTGATTATTCTTTAAATAGTATCTTTCTAATTCTACTTGATCCCAACATGTGCCTACTTTGTTTTTTATTATTTCATTTGGTGTTTGTAATATATAATCATTTGCAAAAGATTCATTAAAATTTTGATGAATTTTTTTATTTTTATCCATAAAACCATAACTTATATCATTCATAAGATTTAAAGCTTCTTCTTCAGTATAATAATTCCAAAAACTTAAGTTTCCCCTTGCATTTATTGGATTTTTAAACTTTTCTATTTTTTCTAGTTTAAACGCATACTTTCTTTCTGGTGATTTATTTCCATATACTAGGGAGTTTTCTTTTATTAATTCATTTTCAAATTCTTCTTCAACTTTAATACAATCTGTTATGTAGACACTTCCTATTATTTGTCCTTTTGGATAGGAAATATTTAATGACTTAAATCTATCCATTAAATTTTTATCAGTGTTTTGACTAGCATGAATTAAAACTTTTCCTCTATAGGATGTTGCCCAACTTCTGAATTCGAATTTTTTGTATCCTTCAATTATTAAAGAAGCCCATGGTTGTTTTATACTTATTACTTTCATTTCTTCATCCCACTTACTAATTATTATTTTCTAAATTTTGTAAATATTTTTCAAATTGTTCTGGTACTGGTTGTTCAAAATGTAAATGAACTCCTGTTATTGGATGAATAAAATCTATACTTTTAGAATGTAATAATTGACCAAAACTAGTTGCTTTTTTCTTATTATATATTGGGTCATTTACAACAGGGTGATTAATATATGATAAGTGTACTCTTATTTGATGAGTTCTTCCAGTATCCAAGATACATTCAATAAGAGTATTATTTTTATATCTTTTTAGAACTTTAATATGGGTTATAGCATTTTTACTATTAATGTCTGTTACACACATTTTTTCTCTATAATTTCTATCTCTTCCAATAGGGGCATCTATTGTTGCTGTTTCTGGACCAATTATCCCTTCTACTAGTGCAATATAGTGTCTTTGAACTTTTTTTTCTTTTATCATATTTGATAGTTTTTCAAGAGCCTCATCAGTTTTTGCTACCATCATTAGGCCACTTGTATCTTTATCTAAACGATGAACTATCCCCGGTCTTAAATTTTTTGTTTTACCAAGATTTAGATAGTAAAGTAAAGCATTTACAAGAGTATGAGAATAATTTCCCGGAGCAGGATGTGTTACCATTCCACTTTCTTTATTAATAATCATTAAATACTCATCTTCATAGACAATATCTAATGGTATATTTTCCGGTTCTATTGTTATTTCAAAATCCAAGTCATCATTTACTTGAATTAAATCATTTTCTTTTACTTGATAACTTGTTGATGTTTTATTACCATTTACTAAAATTTTTTCTTGTTTAATAAGTTTTTGTATTTTACTTCTTGAAATTTCAAGACTTTTTGCTAAATAGGAGTCTATTCTTTCTCCACTATTAACTTCTACTGTTATTTCTTTCATTTTTTTCACTCCTTATTGTATCTACTATCAATATAATTATTCCTATTACAATTACAGAATCAGCTATATTAAATATTGGAAAATAATAACCAAAAATATTAAATGATAAGAAATCTATTACATGATTTAGAAAAATTCTATCTATTAAATTTCCTATTATGCCACCTATAATTAATGAATAACTAATAATAGATAAATTTGACATATTTTCTTCTTTTTTTATATAACTTAATAATACTACTAAAAAAACTAAACTAATAGATATTAAGAGTATTTGTTTATTTTCTAAAATAGACCAAGCTCCTCCTGTATTTGTTGTATATGTTATATAGAAAAAGTTTTTTATTACTGTTATTGTATCTAATAAATTTAAGTTTAATTTTATAAGTATTTTAGTTAGTTGATCTATTAATACTACTATTAATGATATAATAATTATTTTTTTATTTTTAGTCATATTTTTCTCCATTTAATACATCTATTTTATCCACGATTATTTGTAATTGATTTAGTCTTTTTTCTACTCTACCTTCTACTTTTACAATATTTGATTTTTCTATATAGTTATATATGTTATAAATTTTTGGAAATAATGTATACTCACATGTTGATAGTTCGTCGCTTCCTGTAAAGAAGGACATATCGTCTCCTTTTTTTGTTTTAATAGTTTTTATATTTTCAATGAAAACTAAAGTAGTTATTTTTTTATTTAGATAGTTATTAATTTCATTTAGAGGTACTACTTCTTTATTTTCTTTTAAGTATTTTGTTGTTGGATGATGTGTTAAATAAAATCCAAATAAGTTTTTTTCTTCTTCTAAAATTATTTCTATTGGTAATTCTTCTTTTTTTATAATTTCTGGTTTCATTACAAGAGATGGATCTAAATCTTTTGTTAATTGTGCATAATTCATTAGATTATCTAAATTATCAATCAGTGTTTCTATATTATAGCCGAACTCTTTAAATACAGATGCATATATTAATGATTCAATATTTTTTTTCGTTACTCCATTAATTACTAGGCGACTAATACAATCATATATATCTGTGAATATTTTATCTTCTCTTGCTTTGATTATTTGTTTTGATGTAACACTTCCAATAGAATTAATTATCGAAAATGGTAGATATATAGTTTTTTCTTTTACAATATATCTATCTGTACTTATATTTATCGATGGTTTTTCTATTTGAATGTTATTTGCTTTGGCTTCTAATATGTATTCATGCGTTTTGGAACTTGCTCCTATTACATTGCTTAACAAATTACTATAAAATATTTCTTTGTAGTATACTTTAAAATATGCTAATTTATATGCAATAAGTGAATATGCTACAGAATGAGATCTATTAAAACCATATCCTGCAAAGTTTAGAATTAAGTTAAATATCTTTTTTGAAGTTTCTAGATCATGGTGATTTTCTAAACTTTTTTGCAAGAATTTTTGTTCTTCATTTTTTAATAAATCAACTTTTTTCTTACTCATTGCCCTTCTTAAAAT
Source organism: uncultured Bacilli bacterium (assembly GCA_934167695.1). Taxonomy (GTDB): domain Bacteria; phylum Bacillota_I; class Bacilli_A; order RF39; family UBA660; genus UBA2730. The sequence goes on from CAKPLP010000011.1 coordinate 11,369, forward strand.
ATCGGCCTCTCCTAATGAGTATCCAGCATAAATACTCGCTACTTGCATAATTTGCTCTTGATAAATAAATATACCATAAGTATTTTTTAATACAGGTTCTAGACTTTCATCTAAATATGTTATTTCTTCTTGATTATGTTTTCTTTTAATATATGAATCTATATTAATCGCTGGCCCAGGTCTAAATAAAGCAATGGCTGCAAAAATATCTTCAAAAGTATTTGGTTTTAATCTCTTTAAAAAATTTCTCATTCCAGTTGACTCAAATTGAAAAATACCTGTTGTATCAGCCTTTTCAAAAATTTCTAAGACTTTTTTATCATCTAAAGGAATGTCATTGAAATTAATCTTTTTTTGATATGATTTTTCTATATCTTTTATAATATTTGCAATGATACTTAAATTTTTTAGTCCTAAAAAATCCATTTTTAGTAATCCTAAATCTTCTAGATATTCCATTGAGTAACTTGTTAAGTACATATTGTCACTTATAGTTAGAGGGATAACTTCATCCAGTGGTACTTCACACATTACAATTCCCGCAGCATGAGATGAAGTGTGTCTTGGAAAGCCTTCAAATTTAATAGCTATTTTAAATAAATTGGTTAGACTTGTATCACTATCAACTCTAGTTTTAAAATTTAAATTATTTTTATAAATATCTAATAATTTTTCTTTAGTCATTACTGGTATTAGTTTTGTTAAGCTATCTATTTTATATGTTGGAATATTTAAAACTCTTCCTACATCTCTTAATACTTGTTTGGCACTAAGTGTTCCAAAAGTGACGATTCCAGCAACATGCTTTTTCCCATATTTTTCCTTTACATAGTTAATTACTATTTCACGTTTATCATCTGGAAAATCGGTATCAATATCTGGCATTGTTTTTCTTTCTGGATTTAGAAACCTTTCAAATAATAAATCATATTTTAAGGGATCAATTTCTGTTATGCCAAGGGCGTATGCTACTAAACTTCCAGCGGCAGATCCTCTCCCCGGTCCTACTAGGATATCTGATTTTTTTGCAAATTTAATGAAATCGTATACTACTAAAAAGTAATTACAAAAGCCCATATTGTTAATTATTTTTAATTCATAACTTAGGCGATTCTTATATTTGTCAGAAACTTCTCCTCCTATTCTCCTTTTTAATCCAGCCTTGGCTAATTCAAAAAGATATGTAGAGGGGTCCATATTATTATCAGGATGATATATTGGTAGTAGTAATTTACTTTTAGGAAATTCTAAATTACATTTATTAACTATTTTTTGAATATTTATTAAATCTTCTTTATTTGGAAAGTTTATATTTAATTCATGATTAGTTGTATTATATACAATATCATTAGAAATTGTCTTACCATCTCGTATAAGATATAAATATGAAAGATACTTTTCATCTTCTTTATTTAGATATAAACATTCTCTAAAAAAAACTATGTTTGTAGTAATATTTTTAGCAAGATATTTTTCATCTTCACTTGAATATCCTAAATATATATCTGAATATATTTCTTTATATTTGTCATAATTTTCTTTAGATAAAAAGTCTACAACACAAATTACATTTTTATTATATTTTTTTAAATCATCTATAACTATTTCTCTTTCATTTTGAATAGTAGAAAGTTTTATTAGAGACTTATAACCGTCATAGTCTTTAGCATACAATGCTATATTTTGAGAGGTAATTGAAAGTCCTATTATGGGCTTTATATTATTTTTTTGACAATTTTTATAAAAATACATTACACCATACATATTTATGTCACATAGTGCTACTGCAGGATAATTATTTTTTATGGCATAAGCTATAATATCGTCTATTTTTAACATACTAGAAAGAAGTGAATAGTTACTTTTAACATTTAACATCATAAAAATCTCTCCTTTCTTACTACTATTATTCTACCATATTATTATATAAAAAAACTGATAAATTTTATTTATCAGTAATATTAATCTTCTACTTTTTCTATTGAATAAAAATAATATTTGGCATTATTTAGTCTAAATGTATATTTATACTTTGTAAGTTTTGTATAGTCTATACTTTTTTTAATTTGATCAAGACTTTCTGAAAAAACGCCTATTTTTTCTTGAGTATCCATATCCTTTTTTATTATTATTTTACCTGTTGATTGATATACTCCCTCACTTACTAATTCTTTTTCATCTTCGGCATAACCTACTCTTGTAATTATTTCTATTCTGTCATTATATTTATATGCTTCTTCTATTTTATCAAAGTATTCATAATTATCTGGTTTAGTTGTATCACAACTTGTATTTTTTATAATAGTATAATTATTTAGGGTGGCATTGTATTTTAGAGTTGAACATTGTGTTTGAAAGGTTCTATTATTATAAACTATATTATTTCCAACAATATTCTTATATTGCTTTTCCAAAATTGAGGCATCTACTGTCGTTGAATCTAATAATGTTAGTTTTGATAAGGCCATCTCTTTTATAAAAGCATCATCCATATATTTTACATATAAACTATCATAGCTATAAAAATAATAGTGTCTTAAAGCATTGTAACTTCTACCTAATTCAACATTTTTATATAACGTTGTTACTGTATTATCTGTTGTTTTTAATTTTGTTTTTTCTACTTGTTCTGGTATCTCATCTTTTTTACTTGGAGATGTATTTTTTGATGTTATTTTTATTATTCCTGTTGCAAATAAAATATAAATTAATACTACTATAACTGCTATTATAATAATATTGTTCATGTAATGGTGTTCTCTTATTTTATTATCATTTGAATCATTCATTTTATCACCTCTTATTTTTTAAATATACATCTAATATATAATATTAATAATGATAATTTATTAGTTATATATAGTATAAATAATTGCAATTTATTAGCATTTAAATACTCTTTTACGTAATATCTTTGACTGTTTTTTAATATTTTATACTTATTAACTTTAGTTTGGGCTTTATCTATCGTAACTGAGTGATTATGAATTATTTCTACTTCATTATCTATTGCTATTTGATATGATGTTTTTTCTACTTTTTTTGCTAATATATTTTCTTCATAATATAAGAATGTATTTTCATCAAAGTAATTTATTTCTTTTAATAGGTTACTGTTTACAATAAAGAAACAACCTGATACTGCCCCTACTATTGATATTTTTTCATTATAGTGACTTGGATTATAACTTAAATATTTTTTCTTAAAATAGCGACTTATTAGTGGTAGGTTAAATAATATTTCTTTATTTGCATTAGGAAGCATCCATCCTCTATTTAAAGTACCATGTTCATTAATTACAGGCCCTATTACTCCTATATTAAATTTTCCAATATCACTAGATAGCTTAATTAAATCTTTTTCACTTTTTATAATTATATCTGAGTTTGAAAAAATTATATTTATATTTTTAAACTTCTTTATCAAATATTTTGCGCCTAAATTTAGTCCTGAGGCATAACTTTTACTTTTATTATTTCTAATTATATTTATTTTATCTGTTTCTAATTTTTGTAATTTTTGATATGAATTATCAGTTGAGTTATTGTCTACTATTACGATTTTGTTTAGACATGAATAGTCTTTAATGTTATCCAATAGTTGTTTTGTCGTATCATAATCATTATAATTTACAATTACTATTGCTAGTTTATTCTTCATTGTATATCACACTTTCACATATATGTATTTATATTTTTTATCTTAATATAATTATAATAAATTATTTTATTTATATCAATAAAAAAGACGCGAATAATAGCGCCCTATTCTGACGGTGTTGATCCATCAGCTTCTTGATCTGGATTTTCTGTTTTTTCTTCAGTATAGTAAATATTTATTGTTTTATTATTTTCTGCAATAATTAATGGAAGATTACTACTTTCAACAGTTGTTGTACATCCATTCATAATAACATCACTGATGTTTGCAAGAGTAATTTTTGTACCACTTGCTACTGTTGCTGTTGTAGTCTTTACATCATTACCACAATGATAATTAATTGTATAAGTTACTTTTTCGGTTTGTTGTGTTTCTTTATTGTCTTTCTTTGTAGTTGTCGTTTTATCTTCCGTTGTACTTGAACTTGATAGAGTTAATGTAACTGCTCCATTTAATTTATCAACACGTTTATTAGCAGGAGCACTTTGACTAGTTACTGTTCCACTTGTTCCTGAGAAACTAACATTTATCCCATACTTACTTGCAAGAGATGTTGCAGCGGGCTTAGATAATCCTATAAAATTAGGAACTAAGTCATAAGTGTAGTTTTTTTTGTATGGGCCATAACCTATTATTTCTTTTTCATATTCTTCATTTATAGAAAATGAGAAATCTTTATATGTATCATGATCCAATAATTCTAAGTTTGTTTTCATGGCATTCATAACATCTTTTTTACTATCTTTATTTGGAATATAATCCCATAAAACCATACGAATATTTTCATCATAAATCATTTGGCCTGTTCCTTGTAAATATAATCTTGTAATATTTACTATATTAGCATCATTCTTTGCTAAGTTATTATTCATAATATCTTCTGCAATATTATAGAATGATAGTATTTGACTTGTAGTAAAATTAGTGTCCAAGTTATTTGAAATAGTATTTAAGATATTTAAAAATTGAGAAGCATTTTTTATTGTTTTCATTTTATTTAGAAGTGCTTGAATTACTAATTGTTGGTTTTGACCACGATCTAGGTCACCTGCAGCTAATTGCTTTCTATTTCTTGCTAAAACTAATGCTCCTTCACCATCTAAGTGTTGTTGTCCTGCTTTAATACATACTTCTTTACCACGTGATGAGTCATCTGTACATAAATCTTTAGGAACTTCTACATCAATACCTCCAATGGCATCTACTAAATGAACAAGTCCTTTGAAGTTTATTTTTGCATAATAGTCAATATTAATATCAAAGTAGTTTTCTATTGTCTGCATCATACAATCTGTTCCGTATGCTGCTGCATGAGTTATTTTATTTTCAGCTTTATTTGACCAACATGCTATTGGAACATAACTATCACGTGGAATACTTAACATTGTAGCATTTAAAGTTTTAGGATTAAATGTTATTAATATTAGAGAATCTCCATTTGCAACAGTATTTTTACTTAGACCTTCATCAGTTGAATCTACTCCCATTAAAAGTATTGTAAATGGTTCTGTTATTTTTTTGCCACTTGAAACTTTTTCTTTTTTATTTGTTGATATTTTAGCCATTTTTTTACTTTTCTTTAGAATTACTTTTGTATCTTCTTCGATGGTTTCATATGTGGAAACACTATTGAACATAGATACATAATTGCTTGATATGAAAATAGCGTCAATATCTCCAGCATATAAATCTGCAATCATTGAAGAATAGTTGTTATATTTTTTTAGGGTATTATAATCTTCAAGGTTATTTTCCTTTATTACTTCTTTTGGAATAATATATCCTTCTGGTGATGTTTTATCTTTTAATATTCCTATAGAATAATTTTTTAAATCTTTTACCTTATCGATTTTACTATCACTCATTACAACAAGACTAGTTGAATATGTGACATAACTTTTGTTAAAGCTACCTAAAAATAGATAAGTATATGTTACTAAACCTGCAAAGGCTGCAGTTATGATGAAATAAATTACTTGAAAAGCTATCAATCCTTTATTTTTTAATTTCTTAGTTGTCTTTTTGCTCCATCTCTTTTTGGTTTTTATTATTAATAATAAATCAATTATAATTAGAATTATGATTGCTAAATAAATATATTTTTGAAAACTTTCAAGTGTTGTTAATAGATATAAGTCTACTATCGATACTGCACTAGTAATAAGCGATAGTATAGTTAAAATTAAAACAGCTATTCTTGACTTTGATTTATTTGTTTCATTTTCCTGATTTTTTTTCTTTCTCATTGTAAAAATCCTCCTGTTATTGTAACTCTACTAAAGATAATTTTTTATCTTCATGAACAAAGGTTAAAGTTGCTTCTGTTTGGTAACCATTACTTGTAGATGTATCAGTATATTCCCATGTTAATTTTACAACATAGGCCTCATCATCTGTTTTATCTTTATATGTAAATGGAGTTTTTTCAACACTTTGAATTGTTACTTTTTTTACAGTCGGAAGTTTTTGAGTTCTTCCTCCATATATATTGCTTTCTAGATATTTATACATAGTATCTTCAGCTTTTTCTAAAAAGTCTGTTAAAGCATCAGCATGAACAAAATCTGATCCTCCAACATCTGTTTTTGCTAACTTATCATCTAATGAATAGAAGTCAAAAATAAACATTTTTGAAATTGTTTTAACATATTTTTCTTCGTCAACATTTTTTTCTTTTAATATATCTTGTAATTTATAAAACAATTTTTTATATTCAGCACTTTTATTATCTTTTAGTTCATATCCATAGTCATTGATTGTAGTTAATACTTTTACTTTCTTTACTGTTTTTGTATTATACATTAATAAATAAGCTATTACTAATCCTGCTATAACTAATATTAAAAACACAGCTAGAAATCTTTTTACACCCTTTTTTAATTTCATACTATGAACCTTCTTTCGTACTTGTAGTTAACATATTTTTTTCTTGTTCTTTAGCAACTATATCATACACAATTAGATCGTTTGATGTATCAAGTAATTTGTTAGTATATTCTTTATTATTATTTATATAGTCATCACTAATGGTTTCGTTGCTGTTAAGTGATAGATATTCGTTTCTTTGACTATTATAGTACACTTTGTTAGTAACCCAGTTTCCATTAGGGAATACTACAATATTATTTTCTTTGATATTAAATATATCGTGTCCTAATGCATATTGGCTTTTTTCTACTCCAAACATATTACACAATGTTGGCATAGCATCATACATACCCATAACATTTTTTATTTCTTCGTTATATTCTTTATCTTTTGTCCAGATAATAAATGGTACTTTTCTATTTAATTCATATTGATAACTATCAAAATTTACATAGTCTGGATCATCTTCTGATTTAAGTGAATCAGTTTCTTTATCATAATTGAATAAACGATTATAATCTTTTTCTGGAAGTCTTGCATCATGATCACCATATATTATTATTACTGTATTTTCTAAAAGGTTCTTTTCATCTAAAGCATTTATAAATTCACCTATAGCACTATCGGCATAATGAACTGATTTAAAGTAATTTCCTAATTTTGTTCCTTCCATATAAGGATAGCTTACTTCTTCTTGTGTTCCATCTTCTTTTGTTTTCGTTTCTTTTATATCTACTGCGAATTCTCCATATTTGTCTGTTGCTGAGAATGGAGTATGATTAGTTAATGTAATTAATTGTCCATAAAATTTTTCATGTTTTGCAGCTATTTTTTCTATTTTTTCTACTGATTGGTTGAAGAATGCTTTATCACTTATTCCAAGTCCTATTGTATTTTCTTCAGTAATATTATAATCTTTTTTACTATAAAATTTTTGGTATCCTAACTTTTCATGCATTACACGTCTATTCCAGAAATCAGCATTATTTCCGTGCATACTAAATGTGTAATAACCATTATCTCTCATAATTTTTGGAAGTCCTATATAAGTTCTATCAAAGTATGAAACAAATGCTGTTCCACTTTGAGTTGGCATTAAACTTGTTGTAAATGTTAATTCTGCATCACTACTTGTTCCAACACTAACTTGGGAATAATAATTAGAAAAATATAAACCTTCACTTGCTATTTTATTTAAGTTTGGTGTTACTTCTTGATTATTAAATGAAGTATTCATCGCAATAGTTTGTAAACTTTCTGCATGAATTATTAAAATGTTTTTATCTTTAAATATATTACTGTATTTATTGGTTTTGTTATCATATTCATCATTTGCTTTTCTATCTTCATAATATTTTTCTACTTCATTCATTGCTTTTTCTAAACCAAACATGGAGTTTATTTTAGGCTCTAATGTATTTATTCCATCATTTATTTGATATGCATAAATACCAAATCGCATAACGATATATTCTTTATTCCATTGTTTTGTAAAGCGCCCTATTTCTAGTGAAGTTAAGCTAATGACAAAAATTACAGCAAACATAACACCAGCCATTAGGCTTTTAAGAGCATTTTTCTTTCTTGTTTTTTTCGTTTCAATTTTTTTATAATAATCAGTCTTTTTAACTTTTTTATTAACTATGATAAGTATAATTGGTGCTAGTAAATATGTTAAATCTTTTAGTTGAACAACATTTTGAACAACAGCATCACCAACCGGTCCTAAAAATTGAGTTAGGCTTAACATAGAAAAACTAGCAAAAGAAGTATAGAATGTATAATAAACTGAATTAATCATACATGTTGCCATAAATATAATTGTAAATGTCATCCAATAACGATATCTACTTTTGACTTTCAATAAAAATCCAAATGATCCAACAATTATTACAAGTGCTAAATCAGCTATTATTGGTTTTATAGATAAATAATTTTCGACAGAATTTATTGTAAAAAACCTAAGTAATGTTGAATTTAGCACATTAACTATAACATAAGTTATAAATAGTTTATTTTCTTTAATATATTTTTGAATTAGTTTTTCATTTTTTACTTTTTTTAAGTACTCTTTTATACTTTTAACAATACTATTTGCTTTTTTCTTCATATAAAAATTACCTCGCTTATTATATTATAGCATTTATAACTATAATTTTCAATTAAAAACATTTTCTTGAGTTTTAATTTTACTATATACTATAAACTATTATTTTTCTACATACTCAATATGTCAATATAACACAAAATTCATCTTATTTTTTGGTAATTTAAAATAAAAAAGTGAAAATGTGTTGAGCCACAGATTCACTTTTGAAACTATATTCTTAAAAATGTAATTAAAGAAAGATGAAAGTTATAAAATTAGCTAACGACCACAGTTGATAGTTCCATCTGCAGAGACATCACAATAGTGAATGCCACCATGAGTGCTATCCATGTAACTAACATCACCATTTTTGCTAGCAGAACAATAACATGAATTTCCACTACAACTAGCAGTACCAGATGAATCAATGGAACATGTAGAATTTGGAAATGTCGTAGTATTTAACATTGCCTTATTTTCTTCATAATATTCTTTTCCACTCTTCATACAAAATAGTCGATTATTATCATATGCGCATACTGATAATTGACTACCTTCCTTTTTCACAAAAACATTTGAACCCTTTGAGGAAATTACTTTAGTAAAATCTGTTTCACTATCTTCTCTAGGCTCTCCAAATTCATAAGTTGTTAATTTACCTTTTAATACAGATATTTGAGTTGTTGCTTTTGTATTTAATTCATCTATTGCATCCTGCACTGTTGTTGATGATAATCCAGAATCAGTATTTGAATAAGTTACTATACTTCCACTTATCGCTGTTGCAGCATATGTTCCTCCTACTTTTATATAACTTTAGTATATAATCTTTAAGGAGGTTAAACAAGGATCTTATAAATACCCTAAAGTACATTTTCTATTCTTTTATATCACATAAATTTCATTTCTTTATTATCTGTCTAATTATAATCTATTATGTAATATTTTTGCTATTTTTTCTTCCAAACCAGACATTTAACTTTCCAGTTTATATTTTTCTATTTACAATTAATAACCAAGTTTGGTAACTTCTACTACTGCACGTGCACCTGAACCATTACCCCAAACATAGCCATTACCAACATAACCTAAATAATTGATATTCCATCCTTGATTCTTATCAGCACTAGAAGAGTATGCATTCATAGTCCAATAACCATTATTAACATCGCCACGAGGACCGTAGTTAGCATCGTCGACAGTGCCGCCATTAGCGGTCGAATTTGATAAATAGTTATACATCCATATTGGGCATGATTTAGCATTTTCTGTACATCCTAATGCTGCTGCCTCTTGTAATGTTATCATACGCGCTCTAGTAACAACATCTAAAGTATACGTATTTGTTGCACAAGAATTGTAACTACTACATCCTGTATAAGAATTATTTTTAAATGTAGTCGTTCCTAATGTGAAGTTTTGAACATTTACATTTGTCCACCCAACTGTAAAAGTTTGTAAATCAACTAATATCGTTCTTGGACCTATATCACTATATACATACTGACCACAACTAGTATTATTTTTGAAATTTGCATAATCATTCGCATTTATCCATTCTCTATTATACAAAGTGTTTTTTTGACTTTGCATCGTTAAAGTAGATCCATTATCAGAAATCACATGAAATGTTACTATGTCTGTGTCATTTACTTTGTATTTTATAATTGTTCCTGCTCTGCAAGTTCCATAATTCTTTTTGTAGCAATATGTTCTTTGACATGTATCTTCTTCCCCTGTTATACATTTATAAAATCCAGCAATTTGATAATCATATGCTGATATAAAATTTCCCGTTTTTCTTATATCAGTCTTTGTGTATAATTCATCTATTGCTCCCTGTACTGTTCTTGATGATAGTCCTGATGAGGAGTTTGAATAAGTTACACTACTTCCTGCGATTGTTGTTGCAGCATATACTCCCCCTACTGATATTATTACTCCTAATATTAAACCGATTAAAATTTTATAATTATTTTTAAATATTTTCCTTACTTTCTTCATTTAATACACTCCTTCTACTAATTTACTTTTAGTAAAATTCATGTATCATTAAATATATTTACTGTTCTAGTAAAGTGACCCCCCCCCCACTAGAACATTTGATTGTTTTTTTCATACTTCCTCCTACTTTTATATAACTGTAGTATATAATCCTTAAGGAGGTTAAACAAGAATCTTATAAATACCCTAAAGTACATTTTCTATTCTTTTATATCACATAAATTCCATTTCTTTATTATCTGTCTAATTATAATCTATTATGTAATATTTTTGCTATTTTTTATTACAAATTAAAAGACATATAGTTTATACCCCTGTTAATTCTATAATTACATTGTATTAGAGGTAACTCTATATGTTTTTTTCTCACAAACTATATTCTAGTTTATATTTTTTTATTTACAATTAATAACCAAGTTTGGTAACTTCTACTACTGCACGTGCACCATAGTAAATACCTGTTGTTTTAATACCGGTGGCTATGTGACCATTGAAGTCTATGAAATATGCCTCACCAGCTCTAGTAGATACAGCATTCATGGTCCAATATCCTGAATTTCTTTGACCAGTTGTTTGATCAGTTAGACTATTATCATTTATTGTTCCACCATGATTAGTTGTATTATTTAAATAATTCAACATCCAAATTGGACACGAACTTGCTGAATTTGTACATCCTAACTCTAAAGCCTCTTGAAATGTTATCATTCTTGCTTTTGCTGTTCTTGATGCTAATTTATAAGTATTTGTTGCACAACTGCTAACACTATAAGAACTACAACCTGTGTAGGCATTTGTTTTAAAAATTGTTGTTCCTGCTGTATATGTTACATTATTAGTATTTGACCAAGAATTTGTTGCTCTTTCCAGCGCAACAAGTGCTGTCATAGGACCCTCATCATTGCATGAGTCAAAACTACAACTTGTTGAATCAGTATTATATGCTATATAATCTGTTTTATTTATCCAAGCTGTATTATTAATTATGTTTTTTTGACTTTGCATCGTTAAAGTAGATCCATTATCAGAAATCACATGAAATGTTACTATGTCTGTGTCATTTACTTTGTATTTTATAATTGTTCCTTCTCTGCAAGTTCCTCTATTATTTTTTTTGTAGCAAGATGTTTTTTTGCATGTATCTTCTTCACCTGTTATACATTTATACCATTCTCCAGTTTGGTATTCATATGCTGATATAAAATTTTCAGACTTTCTTATATCCGTTTTATTATATAACTCATCTATTGCTCCTTGTACTGTTCTTGAAGTTAGACCTGACGTAGTATTTGAATACGTTACTGTACTTCCTGCGATTGTCGTTGCAGCGTATGCTCCTCCTAATGAAATTACGAGTCCTATTAATAAGCCTATTAAAATTTTATAATTTTTCTTAAATATATTTATCATTCTAGTAAAGTACCCCCCCTAGAACATTTGATTGACACTCTCATACTTCCTCCTACTTTTATATAATTTAAGTATATAATCTTTAAGGAGGTTAAACAAGGATCTTACAAGTAACCTAAAAGAAAAAAACTGACAGTATCAGTTTTCTATTTGGTTATTACTTGCACTTAGTGCCATTCCTAAAACGAAGATGTATGCTAAAAAGTATAACCATACCATTAAAATTATTATATTTGATATACTTCCATAGAAGAGATTATAATTGGAAAAGAATTTTACATATATTGAATATATTTCTGTTCCTATTACCCAGATAATGGTTGTGAATAATGCGGCATATTTGGTTGTTTTTTGTGATATTTTGTTATCAGGAGCCATTTGATATAATTGTTTAACATTAAAATATATTAAAGTAATTGATAATGGTAATTTTAAATAATTATAAATATTATATAAAATCGTTATAGCATCTGATTTGGTATTATAGTCCATCATTATTTGGAATAGTAAATCTCCAAATACAATTATTACTAGTAGAAAGAATAAAAGACTAACTAAAACAAAGGTCATTGCTACTGCCTTTATTCTCCTACCTAAAATTCCTTCATCATGATAGTTATATATTTCATTAGATGTAATAATTACAGAGTGCATACCATTGGATGCTAAAAGAAAGGCTGATATAAAGAATATTATAATGTTGAAATTTAATCCTTCCCCACTTACTGTAGAAGTTGTAAACAATGTTGATAAATCCATTGGTAAAATACTAATAGTAATATCTTTGATAGAATCTAATGAAAGCGAAAAGTAATTGGCAATCGATCCTATTAGGGCTGCTAAGGGAATTAATGACATCATAATAAAAAAAGCAAGTTGTCCGGGGAGAGTTCTCATATAAGGTCTTTTAATTATATTAATTGTCCTTTTAAGAAATCCCCTTACTTGCTCCATAAAATATCACACCTTTACTTTTTCAATTCTTCTTTTGATGTAATCATATCTAAGGTTGCTTCATTTATTGCATCATCTAATGTTTTTATATCATCTTCAATGATACTATATCCTACACCTGCTCCAAAGTCATGTGGTAGTTCTTTTAATTCTTTAAATAATTTTTTAGTATATGTTGCAACTTGTCTTTCGCTATATCCTACTAAATATATTAAAAATTCATTTCCATCAGTACGGATTATTTCACTATTTTCTAGTTGAGTATTTACAAGGGTTGATGCTGCTTTGATTATTAGATTATCCCCTGCTTCATGGCCATAATTATCATTAATATATTTTACATTGTTTAAATCTACGATAACTATAGCTTGTGGATATACTTTACATTCTTCCCATTCAGGCATTTTTGCATTTAAGTAGTTTCTGTTTTTTAATGATGTAAGCATATCTGTATACTTATGACGATCTATTTTAGTTACTCTTTTCTTTTTACGTTTATGTTTTAAATGTAAGTATGTAAGAACAACTATAATAATTGGTACAAAAATAATTAATAATACTACAATATATATACGTTCAAATGTAGCATCTTCTAATATTGATGCATGTAATGATTCTATTCCATTATTTCTATAATTATAGTAAGAATTAGTATTAATAATATAGTTAAATAAGTTATAGAAATCTTTATTATTAGATTTTACCATAAATTTATAATCATTCATCATAGTATCCATATATAGAATTTCATAGTTTTTAAATACAGATTTATGATAAGTGTTATATATTTCTCTATCAACTACTATTAATTTATTTTTGGCATTTTTTGTTAAATCTTTTATTTCTTGAACTTTTTTAATATTACTACGAGAATTATTTTCAAAATAGTTATATAATGAATCATCACTTAACATAACAATTTCTTTGTCTTTTAAGCTTTCAAATGAGTTAATTATATAATTATCTTCTTGTTTACCTAGTACAACGTATTCCTCTACGAATGTTGATAATGTTGATAAGTATTTTTTATCTGTATAATTATAATAGTCAAAATAAATATCAATATCACCTTTTTCAATAGCTTTTTTTAGTTCTTTTTTATTTGAATACTTCTTATATTTAAATTCTATATTAGTAAGACGTGATACACGATCAATATATTCTCCAGCGATACCTTTTACTTTACCATTATATTTTACTTCGTATGGACTATTTTCTATATATCCATAAGTATATGTTTTTGACATTAGTGATGCTTTTGATTTAGCACTTATGCTATTTTTTGTTAAATAGTAATTTAAATATGATTTGTTATATTCTTTTACATATTTTGTTGCTTTCCATTTTATATAATATTTTTTTACAATTTTATTTAATTCTTCATTTGAGTCACTAAGTGTTAAAACAATTTTTTTATTCATTTCAGTAAAATAATAATTAATTGAATAAGAAGAATTAATAGTTTTATCTAAATACATTATATTTGGAATTATAATCATATTTACTTCGTTATTATCTAGTGCTTTATATAAATCATCTATATTTTCATAGGTTTTAAAGGATAAATTAGTACCTGATTTTAGATAATAACTTATTTCTTCTGAATCATTTTTAAATATACCAAATGTTTGATTCTTCATGTCTTTTATATGATTTATTCTTTGATAGTTTTTTCCTACGGCAATATAACTATCTTGAAATATTAATAAGTCATTGTTAGTTAATTTTGTGTCATTATCTAAAATTCTAATACGATAACTTCCTGTTGTAGGTGTTGATTCTTTTAAATATGGAATTTTATTAAATTCTAAATTTATATTTTTTTCAAAATCATTTATAAAATCAAAGAATACACCTTCACCGTTCATTCCATATAATGGATAATCATTTATTATTTCAAAGTCTGCAATTTTATCTTTATTATCTTCTACCCATTGTTTTTCTACTACAGTTAAGGTAGTTGTCTTATCTTCCTTGTTGTAATATCGATAAACACCAATAAATGTTATAATGGCAATTATTATTGGAATTATTATTATTAGTTTTTTTTTCATGTTTACTCCTACCTATCTAATGTCCATGTAAAACCACTTCTATTATGATGGCAATATCCAATTATAGGAAAGCTAGCGTCATCTGTTGTTTTACTTATAAATACTTGAACATCATAGAATTTTTTTTCATTTTCTGATAATTTTTCTATTACTTTATCTGTCAATGATTTAGCATCATCTCTTGTAACATCATCATTTAATGTTATTTCTACATTTATTATTTTTCCTTGTGTAGATACTTTTACACTTTTTGTTTTATTTAATGATTCTACATTGTTTTTAATCTCAGATTTTTTTGAAGATGTAATTTTATTACTTTCAATTCCCTCTAGACGATCTCCGTAAATAGCCTCATTATCACTTGTAAAGTTTGTTAATAGTTTTAAACCTAATACTATTAGTAATACTACACATAATACTATTACAATAAGTATTTTTTTATTATTTTGTTTATTAGTTCTCATTCTTTCAACTCCCTAGTATATTATATATTATACACCATGTGGTTTACATAATCAATTTATTTTGAACCTAGTTTCTGTTTTAATAAATTACTTGCTAAAAGTGGATCAGCGCTTCCTTTTGTTTCTTTCATTACTTGTCCCATAAGGTATTTTAAAGCACGATCATGACCACTTAGATAGTCATCGACACTTTCTTTATTATTTTCTATTACTTTTTCAATAATACTATCTAGTAGTGAATCATCTGTAATATTTGAGATGTTTTTTTCAGTGATAATATCTTCAATAGATTTATCTGTTTCTAATATATCTGTTAATATATCTTTTACATTTTTACTAGTTAGACTTCTATTTGAAGTTTTTTCTACAAGTGTTATAAATTTTTCAGTAGTTAGTTTAGTATCTTCTAACTTTATATTCTTTTTATTTAAATATGATGAAATATCTCCTAAAAGGAGATTACATGCTGTCTGAAAATCTAGGTTTGTATCTAAAAATTTATTTAGAAAATCACTAAGTTCTCTATGTGTAATAATTTTTTCGGCATTTACTTTAGAAACATTTTTAGACTCATATATATTTCTTCTTTCATCTGGCAACATTGGTATTGTTTTTTGAACATTTTCAATCATTTCATCAGTTAAATATATATATGGTATGTCTGGTTCTGGAAAATAACGATAGTCATTTCCGGTTTCTTTTATACGCATTAAGACAGTATCATTTAATTTAGAGTCGAATCTTCTTGTTTGTTCTTTAAATGTTTCATTGTTATCATATAGTTTTTGTTGGCGAATAATTTCTTTTTCTATACTTAATTTAACATTACTAATAGAACCAATATTTTTTATTTCAACTTTTGTACCATATGGTGATGTTATATTTGGTCTTATAGAAACATTGGCATCGCATCTCATTGATCCTTCTTCCATTTTACAGTCAGAAATATCTGCATAAAGAAGTGTTTCTCTTAATTTTTCAATATATAATTTTGCTTCTTCACTTGATGAAATACATGGTTTTGTTACTATTTCTATTAATGGTACTCCTGCTCTATTAAAATCTAATAATGTTACATCTTTTCTATGTGCACTTTTACAAGTATCTTCTTCAATATGCATTTCTTCTATTTCTATTTTTTTCTTTTTTCCATCTATTTCTATTTCAACGTATCCATCATAACCAATAGGAGTTCTACTTTGAGTAATTTGATAATTTTTTGGATTATCTGGATAAAAATAATTTTTTCTATCAAAATGCATTTCTTTTCTTATTTTACAGTTAAGAATGGTAGCTGCTTTTATTCCAATATTTATAACTTCACCATTTACTGTTGGTAATGTTCCGGGGTAACCTAGGTCTACAACATTTGTTAATGTATTAGCTCCTAGACCATAGCCATTTTTTGAATTTGAAAATATTTTACTATTTGTTTTTAATTCAACATGGACTTCAATACCTATTGTTGGAATATATTTAGTCATTTTTATCACATCCTTCAGGTATTAAATTTAAATTTAATTCTTTTTCAATAAAACTACCTAGTTTATATATAGTAGCCTCATCAAATGGTTTACCAATAATATGCATACCTATTGGCATTTTATCATTGGAGAAGCCTACTGGTATACTCATTGCTGGTAATCCTGCCATATTTACAGGGATTACTAAAACATCATCCATAAAACTTTTTAAAGGATCATCCATTGGATCTGATAAGTTATAGGCTGTTGTTGTTGTTGTAGGACCTATTATTAAGTCATATTTTTCAAACTTTTCTATGAAACTTTTTCTAATATCACTTCGGATAGATAAAGCTTTATTATAGTAAGTTTTAGCATTTTCACCACTTAGTAAATATGATCCTACCATAATACGTCTTTTTACTTCTTTACCAAAGCCTTCTTCACGAGTACCATAATATAAATCTTCTATATTTTCAGGATTTTCCTTTGCGTGGCCATATCTAATTCCATCAAATCTGGCAAGGTTTGAACTTGCCTCACCCATTGCAATTATTTGGTAAAGTGTTACAGCATTTTCAATATAGTTTATATCAATATAATCTACAGTGGCACCTTTTTCTTTTAGAAGATTAATTATTTCATCTATTTTACTTCTAATTTCAGAGGAAACAATATCACTCATAAAATAGTTTGGTACAGCTATTTTCATGCCTTTAATATCTTCTCCAATTAATCTTGTAAAGTCCTCTATTTCTCTTTTTGAGGATGTTAAGTCTTTTTCATCTCTACCTATTAAGGCATTAAGTAATAAAGCATTCTCATATACATTTCTAGTCATTGGCCCTATAGCATCTAGGCTTGATGCAAAGGCAATTAAACCATATCTGGAAATTCTACCATAAGTTGGCTTCATACCTACTATTCCACAATAGCTAGCTGGTTGTCTTATACTTCCTCCAGTATCACTTCCTAATGCTAATGGAACTAATCTTGCAGATATTGCAGTAGCGCTTCCACCACTTGATCCTCCTGATATTTTTTGTGTATTCCATGGATTATGAGGGGCTTTAAAGTAACTAGTTCTACTAGAAGAACCCATTGCAAATTCATCCATATTAGTTTTACCAATGATAATCATATTTTTTTCTTTTATTTTTGTTACAACTTCAGCATCATATATTGGAATAAAATTATCTAATATGTGTGATGCACAAGTAGTTCTTAAATCTTTTGTAACAATATTATCTTTTACAGCAATAGGTATTCCAAATAAAATATTATCTGGTTTTACTTTTTCTAATTTTTTAGCTTGCTCTATTGCTTGTTCTTTATTTAAAGTTATGAATGCATTTAATGAGGTATTGTTTTCTATTCTTTCAAATGATTCTTCTACTAAATCAAGAGGAGTTATCTCCTTATTTATTAACATTTTATTTATTTCTATAAGACTTTTATCTAAATATCTACTCATTTATAACCACCGGCACTTCTATATAATTTCCACTATGACGTGGTACATTTTTTAATATTTCTGTTGGATTTAACATTTCTCCTATGGAATCATCTCTCATAACACACTTTTCTTCTGTAGGAGAAATTAGTATTTCATCATCGTAATCTTTTACATTATCTATTTTCTCCACTTCATTTAATAGTTTTTTTAATTCTATTTGATATGTTTCTATTTCATTTTCATTTATTCTTATTTTAGCAAGTTCTGCAACATGTAATACTTCATCACGTGTTAATTTATCAGACATTATAGTCCCTCCTAACTGTAGATTATTGTATCACGATTATAATGATTTTTAAAGTAAAAAGTATCTTATACTTAATTATAAAAACACCTACTATTTTAGGTGTTTCATTTATTATTTCATATAGCAATTTTTAATATATAGTTTGGTTGATGTATCTTTCTTATAATTGTATAAGGTTCCTACTATTTTTATGTTATCATTTTTCTTGTAATTTTTATTATTGATAGCATTACAAATTACTTTTGTTGTGTATTTGTCTTCTTCATCTTTATACAATAATATTAATTTATCATCTTTGTTTTCTTGGACAGTTCCTTTTATTTCTAAATATTTATTCATATATTTTTCCAATGAATTTGCAAAATTATTATTAAAGTCTAAAGCTAAATCTAGAGTGGTTGTTTTTATTGGTGTAATGTCATATTTTAATGACCATGAACCTACGACGGTATCCTTTCGACCATTTTTTTGATTATATTTAATTACTTTATAACCAATACCATAATAAACTTTGGTTCCGCCATCATTATATGTCTTCGTTTTTATTGCAAAATATGGTCCATTTCCTGTTCTTGTTAAAATTATGACATCTGTAGAAATAAGAACTGCTAAGAATATTACTACTATTAGTAAAATATTTACTATTTTATTTATGTTTTTTATATCGTGTATATCAAATTTCTTTTTTTCTGTTGGTTCTGGTTCATTTTGTATATCTTCTTGTTTTTCTTCTATTTCATCATACTCATCTGGTTCTTCTTCTAATTTGAAGAGATCTTCATTATCATCTTCAGTTTTAATAGTTAAATCAGGTATTTTATCCTTATTCCAAAACATATAACTCCCCCTTAAGTGAATGTATTATAACATATTTTTCAATTTTTGTCTACTAAACAAAATGTTATATACTTTCTATTTTATCTTTAAATTCTTTTTCAGTTAATATTGGAATATTTAATTCTTTGGCCTTTTCATATTTCTTCCCCGGATTTTCTCCTACTATTACAGCATTTGTTTTTTTAGAAACTGATTCTGATGTTTTTCCTCCAAATGATTCTATTATTTCTTTGGCCTCTTCTCTTGTATATAAAACTAAACTTCCGGTTAATACAAATGTCTTACCAGTAAAAAATTCATTTTGAATAATTTTTTTACCTAAATAATCCATATTTAGACCATATTTTTTTAATTTATCTATAATTATTTTATTTTTTTCTGTAGAAAAGTAATCTTTTATACTTTTAGCAATTATTTCTCCTATATCTCTTATTTTGGTTAATTCTTCATACTCTGCATTTATTAAGTTATCTAATGTATGATAGTAACTTGCCAATATTTTTGCAGTTTTACTTCCTACATGTGGTATTCCTAAACCAAATATTAGTTTTTCTAGAGAATTTTCTTTACTCTTTTCAACTGCTTCTAATAGTTTATTAATCGATTTATCTCCATAACCTTCAAGTCTAGTTAAGTCTTCTCTATGACTTTGTAGTAAATAAATATCTGGAATATCACAAATATAACCAATATTAAAGAAGTCTTCTATTATTTTATCTCCTAAACCTTCAATATTCATAGCATCTCTACTAGCAAAGTGAATTAGACCCTCTATTTTTCTAGATGGGCAATGTTCATTTGGACAGAAATAGTCTACTTGTTCGTTCTTTTTTACTAGTGTTGTTTTACAAATAGGACATTCTTTAATCATTACAAAATCTTTTTCTTCTCCTGTCCTTCTATCTTTCTTTGCTTCAATAACTTCTGGGATAACATCTCCAGCTTTTCTTATTGAAACAATATCTCCTATTTTTAAGTTTTTTTCTTTTACATAATCTTCATTATGTAGGGTTGCTCTTGAAATTGTAGAACCCATTACAATAACTGGATCTAATACAGCATTGGGAGTTATTTGACCTGTTCTACCTACGGTGAAAACTATGTCTTGTAATTTTGTTAAAACTTCTTCTGCTGGGAATTTGTAAGCAGTTGCCCATTTTGGATATTTAGCTGTAAACCCTAATGCTGTTTGCTGTGATAAATCATTTACTTTAATTACAATTCCATCAATATCGTATGGGATTTCATCTCTTGTAGCTGTTTTTTCATTAATAAAGTTTAATACTTCATTAATATTATTTGTTAATCTATTATTTGGGTTTACCTTAAATCCTAAGTCTTTCATAAATTCTAAAGCTTCTATATGTGTTTTTATATTATAATCTTCTGGATTTGGTAAATGGTATATATAAGAGTCCAAACCTCTTTTTGCTGCTATTTTGCTATCTAATTGTCTTATTGAACCTGCGGCAGCATTTCTTGCATTTCTAAGTGGTTTTTCGCCATTTTTTATTCGTTCATTATTTACTTTTTTTAGAGTTTCTTTACTCATAAAAATTTCTCCACGAACTTCTATGTCAATTTTTTCTTTTAATGTTAGTGGTATTGATTTTATGGTTTTAACATTATGAGTAATATCTTCTCCAACAGTACCATCACCACGAGTAGCTGCACGTACTAATTTTCCTTCTTTATATAATAAAGAAACAGAAAGTCCATCAATTTTTAATTCACAGACATACTTTGGATTTATACCTTCTTTTTTAATTCTTTCATCAAAATCAATAACTTCACTTTCTGAAAAGACATCACTTAATGATAACATTGGTTTTTCGTGAGTAACTTTTTGAAAGTTTTCTATTATTTCTCCTCCAACTCTTTTGGTTGGTGAATCATCTTTTGAAAATTCTGGATATTTTTTTTCTAAGTCTTCTAACTCCCTTAGATATTTATCATATTCCTGATCGGTTATTGTAGGATCATCTTTTACATAATAATTATAATTTGCCTCATTTAGTATATTTGTTAATTCTTGTACTCTTTTTTCTATATCAGTCATTTTTATCACCATATTTATTATACCAAAATATAAAATATTTTTATAGTTTTATAAAAAAAATATAGATAGCTAATACTATCTATACTTAATTAATTATCTTTTGCTTTTCCAAATAATCTTAGTAAATCTACGAATATATTAATAAAATCAAGATATAGTTGGAATGCGCCATATATTGGTCCTGCTTCTTCATTATATGCTGTTAACATTTCTACTTTTTTCATATCATAAATTATGTAACCTAGAAATAATAATACTGATATTACTGTTATAATTAAATCTAGTGATTCAATATTTAAAAACATATTAATTATAGTGATGATTATTATTGCAAATAATGCCATAAATAGAAATGAAGACCATGATGATATATCTTTCTTAGTTGTGTATCCTATTAATGCAAAAATCCCAAATACAATCGCTGCAACTAAAAATACAAGCATAATTGATGTAAGTTGGTATGCAATAAAAATTGTAGAGAATGTCAATCCTGTTATAAATGAATATAACAAGTAACATATTGTAGCAGTTGTTTTACTCATATTAGATAATTTTAGTGAGAAGAAAATGGCAATTCCAAGTTCTAAAATTATTAAAATTAAATAACTTCCTCCTGTAAGTATTTTTGCTACTAAATCTAGGTTTAATGATAAGGAATATCCTGTTAAAAATGTTACTAATAAACCTATAAAAAGCCATGTAAATACTTTAGGATATAATTCATTTTTACTCATTATTTTCCCTCCTTTACTATATTATAAGATATATTATGCTCTTTTTAAAGAAATATTTTTTTCTTTTGCATATTCTTCTATTTCAGAAATGTTTTTTCCTAATAATAATTCATTGAAAGGAGTTAAAATATAATTATCTGTAGAATTATCTAGTTGTTCCTTTATTATATCAACTATTTTTTTAGTTTTTTTATTTTCTTCATTTCGTAGTGATGAGTCAATTACAATACTTCTTACTCCTGTATAAATATTTAAATATTTTTCAGTAGTATAGAATGATTCAAAATCTATTTTATCTATGAAAATAACATCATAATCTATTAAGTTTAATTTTTTTATTTCTTCTAATACTTCTTTTAATGTTGAATTATCTTTTAATACCTCAAACTCTTTTTCTGGATAATATTTTTTTGCCCCTACTAGACTTTCTTCTTTTAAAAGCATCAATTCTTTATTAGGAGCTTTTTTATTAATAACTAATGTATATTTTTGATCTTTAGTTTCTAAATCATTTAAAATATTTTCTATTAAAATTTCTTCTTTATTCATATTAACTCCAAAGATTTCTTTTATATGTTTTATTTTCTGTTAGTTCTAGTAGAGCTTGTTTTACTATTTCTTTATCTTCTTTATATGTTACACCATACCAAGTTGCTGTTGTTTCGATTACTTTTGCAGTTACTTCTTTATTTCTTAAGAGTTTTTGTAATAAATCTGGAATTAAGTATTCTGCTGTTTCTATTTTATTTTTATTATCTTCTAAAAAGTGTTTAAAGTTATCTTCTATAAACTTAAAGATTGTTGGACTAAATAATAGCATATTCATTGATACTGTTTGATTTTCTTCTATTTCAAATGAAGGTGTGCCATTTAATGGTGTTGCTGTTATGACATTATTTTTTCTTTCTACTTTACTTTCTATTAAATCTGTTAAATAACCATCTTTTATCTTGCAAATTCCTCTTTTTACTGAACCATTATCTGTTATAGTATTTTTTACATGATATGCAATTAATCCATAATCTACAGAATTATTATCTACTTTTTGTAAGTATTCTGCTGCTTTTATATAAGCATCTTTTCCATAGAAATCATCTGCATTTATTATTGCAAATGGAGTATTTACGACATCTTTACAACATAAAATTGCTTGGGCTGTTCCTAGAGGTTTTTCTCTTGAAGCAGGAATTGTATATCCTTCTGGTAAATTATTTAACTCTTGAAAAACATATTCTACTTTAATTTTATCTTCTACTCTTTTTCCTATAGTTTCTTTAAATATAGAATAGTTTTCTTTTTTTATAATAAATATAATTTTTGTAAATCCAGCTTTAATTGCATCATAAACTGAATAATCTATAATAAATTCTCCTGCTGGGCCCATTGGTTCTATCTGTTTTAATCCTCCAAAACGGCTTCCCATTCCGGCAGCCATAATAACTAAACTTATTTCTTTATTCATATCTTATTTCTCCTTTATATGCTTTTCTATACATTTTTTCTTGTTTTGAATTATTTTTAGTTGCAATTAAAATATCTAAGTTTACCAAAAGATTTGATATAAAATAATCTTCTATCTCTTCTATTACTTTCATATATTCCGTTTCACAATATGGACCTTCTGTTAATTTTTCACCAATTTGGGCATGTAATTTATCATATTGTTCGTGAATTTGTAAGATTTGGCCATTATGTAGATTATTACTAATATTTGGTAAAAGCTCAAAGATGGTTAATTCTTCTTTTGCAACATCTTGTGGTATTATTCCATCTTTTGTTTTTTTTATATAGGTTCCCCTTAATTCTTTCGTTGAATTATTTTCTGATATTAATAAAATATATCCCTTCATTATCTTATCTTGCATTATACTTTCTCCTATACTTTTGATAATTTTTTGTGGTTTTTCATTAATTTTTTTATTCCATAAGGATGTTTGAATGCTACACTTACTAAAGTATTTGTTACCTCAACGACTCTACCTGTTCCAAATGATTCATGATAAACATAATCGCCTACTTGATAATCAACATCTTCATCTCTAAACATTTCATTCATATCTTTTTTCTCTACAGGCATTTCTTCTGGTTTTACATTTGTTTCTATTAAATCATTACTAATTTCTGCAATAAATCTACTAGGAGGATTTACTTGATCTTTACCAAATAATGTTCTTCTTCTAGTATTTACTAAATGAAGTGTTTTCTTTGCCCTAGTAATTGCTACATAACATAATCTTCTTTCTTCTTCTAATTCAGAGTTTTCCATTAAACTGTTAATATGTGGGAATATTCCTTCTTCTAGTCCTACGATAAATACATGATCAAACTCTAAACCTTTAACAGAGTGGATTGTCATAAGACTTATTCTGTTATCATCATCCTTATATTCTTCTACATCACTGACTAAGCTTATTTCCAGTAGAAAGTCTTCTAATGAAATTAAACCCTCTTTTTCTTCAAAGGCTTTAGTTATTGACTTAAATTCTTCTAGGTTTTCAAGTCTTATTTCTGCATCAAGTGAATTTTCTTTTTCTAATTCTTCTTTCATTCCTGTTGTATCTAATACTTTGTCAATTAATTCTGTTAGAGTTATATTTTCTGCAACTTTCTTTAAGTCTTCTATAGTGTTTTTGAATAGTAATTCTTTACCAGATGATATAGCATCATACATACTTATTCCTAATTCGTCTGCCTTATTTGTTATGTTTTCAATAGTCTTTAATCCTATACCTCTTTTTGGGGTATTTATTACTCTTGTTAAAGAGATGTTATCTTTACTATTATGAATTAATCTTAGGTATGCAATTAAGTCTTTTATTTCTTTTCTGTTATAGAAGTAAAAACTTCCTACTACTCTATATGGAAGGTTTTCTTTTAGCATTTCTTCTTCTAAAATACGTGACTGAGCATTAGTACGATAAAGAATTGCTATATCCTTATATTGAGTATTTTTATTAACTAATTCTTTTATTTTTCTAATAGCATATTGAGCTTCATCTCTTTCATTAAAAGCTCTATAATATTTTATTTTTTCTCCAGTTGCATTTTCGGTCCAAAGTTTTTTATCCTTTTTTTCTTTATTATGTTTTATAACATCATTAGCTGCATCAAGAATATTGGAGGTTGATCGGTAATTTTGCTCTAACATAATTGTTTTAGCTTCTTTATAATCTTTTTCAAAATTTAAAATATTTTTATAGTTAGCTCCTCTAAATGAGTAGATACTTTGAGAGTCATCTCCCACGACCATTATATTTCTATATTTGGCACTTAATAATTTTGTTAAAATATACTGGGCTTCGTTAGTATCCTGATATTCATCTATTAAAATATATTTAAATCTTTCTTGATAATTTTGTAAAATAGATGGATTTTCTCTAAATAATTTTATTGGTAAAATTAATAGATCATCAAAGTCTACTGAATTATTTTGCTGTAACTTTTTTTCATATTTTTGATATACTTCTAAAATTATTTTTTCATATTCACTAGTGGCATATCTTTCATATAGTTCTGGTGTCATTAGTTCATTTTTACAACTACTAATTTTATTTCTAATTGCTCTTGGATTGTATACTTTTGGGTCATAATTAGCTTCTTTTAGAATTCTTTTTACAACAGTTAGTGAGTCATCACTATCCATAATGACAAAGTTTCTATCATATCCTAAAACATCACAGTTATCTCTTAATATTCTAAGGCCAAAACTATGAAATGTTGATACTTGTATATATTTTGCTATATCTCCTATTAAATTAAATACTCTATCTTTCATTTCTTTAGCTGCTTTATTTGTAAATGTTATAGCTAGAATGTTATATGGATCTATATTTTTTTCTTGTATTAAATAAGCTATTTTAGTAGTTAATACTTTAGTTTTTCCACTTCCTGCTCCGGCTAATATCAATAATGGTCCTTCATTATAAAGAACGGCTTGTTTTTGTTGTTCATTTAAATTATCTATGTTCATATTTATTACCTCTTTATTTATTATATCGTATAAGATAATTTATGGCAAAGAAAAACAGCAGATTTAATGGTATTTGCTGTTTTAATATTAACTAACACTTTTATATAAAGCCATTAGTTCTGATAGTTTATTTTCATTTTTATCTTCTTGTTCTATGTCTTTTTCTTTTGCTACTTCAGTTTCTATATTTTCAGATTGAATTGATTTGTTTTTGTTTAATAATATTTTCTTTACTCCGTTTTTTTCTTGTTCTTTTAAAAGTGATACTAATAATTTATAATCTTCTAATGTTAACATTTGCTCATAAATTGCTGTATTTTCAGTTTGTTTTGGTAATTCATAAACTATCTTTGTTTTAGACATTTCTCTTTTTACTATATATGGTGCTGCTATTTCTTTAACATTATCTGGTAAATGAATAACCTTTTGTTTATTAGGTTCTTTTGCCCCTATATGTTCTACTGTTAATTCACTACTTTCATAAATTTGTTTTGTTTTTTTGCTTTCTAAATATGATAAGACTATTTTATATATTACTAAAAAAATTATCCATATTATAAATATATTACTACTTAGTTCTATTAAAGCATGAACATTATGATTTTGATATAAGGCTTTTTCTGAGAAGACATTTATATTTTTAGTAGTTATAATATTAAGATTAATAATAAATAAATAGTGGATAATGGAAAATATAATACTATTTATTATCTTAATTATAGTTGTTGATTTATTAGAAAACATACTAATCCACATAATAATATTGGTTATTATTATTGCTGCTATATATACTGCTATATTAGGAAAATAGAAAACTATAAATAAATTATTCATCATGTAGTCAAACATAGTAGCTAATGAACTTTCATATTTTATTAAGACTATAATTAATATAATGGCATATAAAATACAATATGTTTTTTTACTTTCTTTTGAATTGTTTTTATTTGTTGTAATAAATAAGAAACTAATAAACATTAAAAATAAAATTATTATAGGATAAAATATATTTGATTTAGTAATTTCTAATAGAACTTTAAACTTTTCTATTAAAGATAATTGATTCATATTTTTTCCTCCCCTCTATTTATTCTTCTGTTACTTTTTCTAAATAAGCAATATAAACTGTTTGAGTAGTATTATCATTATTTGTACAAGTAACTAATGTCAACGTTGTTTTACTATAATCTCTATAAATTGCAATAGTGCCTGTTTTCTTTTGAGTATATATATTATCAATTTTGTATGTGTATTTTTTATTACCGTAGGTTACATAAATTACATTATCTTTTTTTAACTTATATAAATCATTAAAAAATGCTTTCCAGCCTGTTCCAGAATGGCCGGCGATAATAAAGTTTCCTTTTTCTTTATCTGGATAATCTGATTTATCAACAATATAAATATTTTTTTCTACATTATTGGCAGATGATTCTTTTTTTACAAATCCTTTTTTTAGATTTATCTTTGGTATCTCTAAATATCCTATATAATCATAAGTTGTTTTTGTATTATTTTTTATTTCTTCTTCTGGTTGCTTTTCTTCTACATTTTCTGTTGGCTTTGTTTTATTACTTTCATTTGTATTATAGAAGACATTAATTATATGATCATAGGCAATCGTTTTTTTTGAATTAATGTAATTATATGAAAAAATGAAGCCACCTAATAAAATGATAATACTTGCTATTATGGCAACTATATTAGAATCAGCTTCATGTTTTTCTCTTATTTGTTTAATTTTTTGTTTGTTTTTTAGCATTATAAATTACAAATCCAATTCCAGATATCATTATTAGAGTACCTAAAATATACATTATTATGGAACTATTAGAATTTGTATCAGGAACATCTACTGATGGATAGTTTTCAAATTTGATTGTTTGTTCCTTTGTATTATCATCTATTGTAAACTTATAGGTTTTATCACTTAAAGCATATCCATTTGGTGCTGATATTTCTGATACTGTATAAGTACCATTACTTAAATCGTATAGAATGTAATCATCCTCTGTAGTTGTAAATCTTACTACTTCTTTACCATTTGCATCTTTTATTACTAAAACTGCTCCAGCTAGAGGTTTATTAGTAGATGCATCAATTTTCTTAATGGTTATAATTGATTTTGAAACAGATAAATCTATAGATGTTTCTACTGCTTTAGTAGTTGGATAAAGTATTGCAGGAGCTAAATTTTGTTCTTCTGCAACAGGTGGTTTATATTCATATACTTTGTTATATGTAGTAGAAGAAGTTAGTTTTAATTTAATTGTAGATGTTTTACTAGTAACTTTATCACCGGGTACATATATTCTAAATGTTTCATTTTTAGCAAATGTTGTTTTTTTATTTCCATCTTTATCTGTTATAAAACTTCCCTCTGGTGCATTTGTTATACTTACCGTATATTCATCTAAATCAGTTAAATTAACTTTTACTTCATCTGAAATATAATATTTTTTATCATTTGTTGCTGTTAAAAGTTTATTATTAATTGATGCTGATATAGCAGGATTTTTATATCCTTTATTTTTTGCAGCTATAGCATTATTTACTAAATTTTTAATAATTTCTCTAAGATTTTCTGGATCATCATCTGTTGTTTTAAATGCATCATCTAAGTTATTTGAACCAGTTGTTGAATCTAAATACCACCAAATAGCAACTTGTGTTATATAGTAGTCTTTTTGATTATTACCAGTTATTGATTTATTTGGATATCCATTTTCAATTAAATAAGTCATTCCGGCATCCATTTCACCAACTAATGTACCTACTGTATTTACAGTTGTTTGTTTATGATAATCTAGGCAATATGCTAAAGTACCATCAGATAATGTTTTTGTTCCAAAGTTAACGTTTTCTCCAATGTAACCTTTAACAGCACTTGATGATGAAATATTTATAGTACTTGGAACACCCTCTGCAGAAACACTTTGTGTACAATTTAAAAAGCTAACTATTGTTATTATTAAAACAAGCATAATTTTAAATATTTTATTATTTTCCATATTGATTTCCCCCTATCACATTTGGCGTTTCTTATTATAACATACATTTATAAAAAAATCAATCTTTTTTGACCTTTTATAAATGACACATTATATTTTTCTTGCATATAATACTTTGAAATAGAGAGGAGGACTATTTTGAAAAAAATTATTATTTATATAATTACTGTAGTTGTATTATTAATTGCAAGTTGTGCTATTTTCTTTAATTTCAATAAAAAAGAAAAAAACAGTAATGATTCTTTAAAGAATATTACTGTTGCAGAAGTTGCTCATACTATCTTCTATGCTCCACAATATGTTGCTTTTGAAAAGGGTTACTTTAAGGATGAGGGATTAAATGTAGAACTTTCATTAACCCCCGGGGCAGATAAAGTTAGTGCCGCTGTTTTATCTGGAGATGCAGATATTGGTTTTTGTGGAAGTGAAGCAACAATTTATGTGTACAACAGTGGAGAAAAAGATTATCTAAAAACATTTGCGCAACTTACACAGAAAGATGGCTCTTTTATTGTATCAAGACAAAAAATCAAGAATTTCACACTTAATGATTTAAAAGGAAAAACTATTATCGGTGGGCGTGCTGGGGAACGCTGTTAAAAGTGATAATATTATTTTTTTACTGTTTTATTTTCTTCTTGTTTTAAATTAAAATATGAATCTAAAACTGATTTTGGAGTTTCGTTAAAAGCTGAGAAAATTTCTTTTCCTGCTAATATTCCATCTACTATTGATAGATTATAGAAAATATCTATTGAAAAATCAGGTATAGTTTCTATAAAATCGTATAATGCCTCTCTTTGAACAGGTGTAATATCTTCTGGCATTAGCATAAGTCCCATTTTACCATACTTTTTAGCATTTTTTGTGACATTAAAGAAAACTATATTATTATCAATCATAGTTAAAAAATATCCTATCGTTTCTGCTTTATGTCTATAATTTAATTGTTTAAATATTCCAGCATCTTTATATTTTTCGTTAGCATAATCTAGTAAACATGCAGAATGTAATTGTTCTTCATCACTAAAATCTCCAAGTTTTTCGATTTGACCTTCTCTAATATTTCTTTCTTCATTATTATTACCATGAATAATTGCAACTTTATAATCTTCCATCTTTTTCTCCTATATCTTTTTAAATTTATATTTAATTTCTATTTTTTTATCTTCTGATATATATATTTTATCAATTATATTTACTAATAATATTTTATTAAATTTAGTAGTTTTGAAAAAACTATATATCAGTTCCTTGTAGTCAATTATACCTCCTTTTTTATCTAGTTGAAATACCTTTTTTTGCAAATCTTTCATTTTACTTTTATTCTGATTTATTTTAATATTCAATCTTAAAGTTGTTTTTTCGTAAATTTTTTGATCAATTTTTTTTGTTACATAATCAAAATAAACATTATCAAGTGCTGTTGTTAGATTAATTTGATTTTCATTTATTTTACTAATTTCATTATTTATACTATCAATTCGTTTTGTTACTTTACTTTTCTTTTCTATACTTTCAATTAATTGATTTTTATTTATTTGATTTTGAAATTGATATTTTAATTCCTCAAATATTTTTTGTTCTAATTTTTCATAATTCATAGTATGTGGTGTACATAGATGTTCTTTGCTATATTTTCTATAATATGAACAGGCACAGTATTTTCTTTTTTTATCATTACTCTTTGTTATTGTAATAGCATGGTTACATTCTTTACAAAAAATAAAACCTCTTAATAATGATGGTGATTGATTATTATTTTTGGATTTTTTGCTTTTATCTAAAAGATTTTGAACAGTATAAAATTTTTCCTTTTCAATAATTGGTTCGTGGGTACCTTTTACTATAATCCAATCACTTTTAGGAGTTCTAATTTCTTTTTTTATTTTATAAGATACTTTTTTTCTCTTACCTTGAGTTAAATTACCAATATATGTTTCATTAGACAAAATATCTTTAACTGTTCTTGAACACCACCTGTTTTTTGAAATTGTATTTCTATTTAAGTTAGCATAACTACTAGGTGTAGGTATTTTTTCAGAACTTAATATTTGGGCTATTTGTCCCGGACTTTTTTCTTTATATGCAAGGTCAAAAATTTTTCTGACAATCAAACTCGCCTCTTCATCAATTATTAGTTTATGATAATCTTTTTTTGACTTTTTATAACCATAAGGGGCCTTCCATCCTGTAAATAAACCATTCTTTTTGGCTTGCATTAAGCCATTTCGTACTTTCTTTGATGTTTCTCTACAATAATTTTCATTCATTCCATTTTTTACCCATGCCAACTCTTTATTTGAATCTTCTATTAAACTATCATATCCATCTAAAACAGCAATGTAACGTATTCCATAAGATGGAAAATATTCATCTAAATAGTAACTTGTCATTGTATTTCTAGCAAGTCTTGAAAGATCTTTGGTAACAACCATATTAATAGATCCATTTTCAATATCTTCTAGCATTTTTTTAAACCCAGGTCTTTCAAAGGTTGTACCACTAACTCCATCATCTATATACTCTTTATAGTAATTAAAATTATGGTCTTTTAAATATTCTAATAGGTAATTTCTTTGATTTGTAATACTATTACTTTCTATTTTTTGTTCATTATCATCTCTAGATAGTCTAAGATAAATACCTGCACTATATACTTTACTCGTAATACACAGCCTCCCTATTATTTTTATAAAACATCTATATTTTGTAATAAATAATTTTCTATAATTTCTTGAAGTATAGGGGCATCTTCTTGATATATTCTTTTAATTTTCAACTTATATTCACCTCTTCATTTAAGAATATGGGAATTAAATAGATTAAATGATTAAAAATAATATTATCACTTGTAAGTACGATGGGGAGGTATGCCAGAGATGACATTGGAATGGGCTATACGTGAGGCTGGACTTGATCCACAAAAGGATGTTAATATTGATACTTCTATTAGTTTTGCTGCTATGAGTGGTGCTTTTATAGGTGGAACAGGTGATTTTGTTAGTTTATTTGAACCAAATGCATTAGATATTGAAAAACAAGGTTATGGTTATGTCGTTGCTAGTTTAGGTGAACTTGGTGGTGTTGTTCCTTATACTTCTTATTCTGCTAGAAATAGTTTTATAAAAAATAATAAAGAAACTATTAAGGGATTTACCAAAGCAATTCAAAGAGGTATTGATTTTGTTCATAATAATGATGCTAAAACAATCGCTAAGGTTATTTTAAATCAATTTCCAGATACTTCTTTAAATGATTTAGAGGTTGTTATTCAAAGATATAAAGATATAGATGCTTGGCCTAAAACAACTAATTTTAGTGAAAAGTCTTTTCTACATATGCAAGAAATTATGACAAAAGCAGGTCAACTTGATAAAAATGTTGACTATAAAGATCTAATATATGAAAAATAAATTATTAGAAGTTAGAAATTTAGAAAAGACATATCATCAGTTAAATGGTAGTATAGATGCAGTTAAAGAAATTAGCTTTGATGTTTATGATAAAGAATTTATTGCAATAGTTGGCCCTTCTGGTTGTGGAAAGTCAACTATTCTTTCTATTTTGGCGGGAATAGAAGAAAAATCTGGTGGTCAGGTTAAGTATAACAAAGATAATATTAAATTGGCTTATATGCTTCAAAAGGATTCTCTTTTTCCTTGGAGAACAATTCTTGATAATTGTCTTTTGGGACTTGAAATAACAAATAATTTGACTAAAGAAAATAAAGAATACGTTTTAAAATTATTAGAAACATATGGTCTTAAAGATTTTATTTATAAATATCCTGATAGTCTTTCTGGTGGTATGAGGCAAAGAGTTGTATGTATGTTATAAAGACACAAATGTTAAATAATGTCTTCACTATATTCATACACAGGTATGAATAAGGTATAGACATTAGTGCAAT
>CAKPLP010000012.1 GCA_934167695.1 uncultured Bacilli bacterium
CTAATTGCGTTAAATCTGATATTGTAACAATAGCACATCAGGATGATTTATATAATTATGAGTACTCATACGAAATAGTTAATGCATATAAAAAATATAGTGATTCCTCAATAATATTTACTGATTATTATGAGATAAGAAATAATAAAAAAGAATATAAGAATAGGAACTTAAGTATTAAGAGATTTTTGTTATTACCGTTAAGAAATCAGAAACTAGGTAAATATAATTTTTTTAAGAGATTAGTTATACGATTTGGTAATTCTATATGTTGTCCGGCTGTAAGTTTCGTGCAAAAAAATGTTCCAAAAGATAAATTTTCTTCAGAACTAAAATGCGATGTAGATTGGTTTGCATGGGAAAAACTATCACGTGAAAATGGAAGATTTGTCTTTGTTTCTAAATCATTAATGGGACATAGAATTGATGAGAGTACTACAACAACGAAAATAATTAGTGAAGGAATAAGAACAAAGGAAGATTTAAAAATATATAGAAAATTCTGGCCAGAATTTATTGCAAAAATGATTAATAAATTATATGTAAAGTCAGAAGATAATAATTCAAAATAAAAGCAATATGTTAATAAACTTTAACTAGTTTTATTATATTATTTTGATTATTTTAATGGAGGAATAATGAAAAAAATATTGTATGTTGTAATACCTTGTTATAATTAGGAAGAGGTATTAGAGGAAACAACAAGACAGTTAAAAGAAAAAATGTCCCATTTAATAAAGAATAAAAAATATCCGGAGATAGTAGAGTAATGTATGTCAATGATGGTTCAAAAGATAAAACTTGGGAATTAATTCAAAAAATACATAAAGAAGAAAACTTATTTACAGGAATATGCCTTTCTAGAAATAGAGGACATCAAAATGCATTACTTGCTGGTTTAATGACAGCTAAAAACTATGCAGATGTAGTAATTAGTATGGATGCAGACTTACAGGGTGATATTAATGCTATGGATGAAATGCTTGATAAATATTATGCTGGAAATGAAATTGTTTATGGAGTTCGAAGTGCTAGAAAAAAAGATACATGGTTTAAACGTGTTACATCAGAAGGCTTCTACAAATTTATGAAAAAGATGGGAGTAGAGATTGTTTATAATCATGCAGATTATAGATTAACAAGTAAGAATGTATTAAATCATTTAGAAAACTATCATGAAGTAAATTTATTTTTAAGAGGAATGTTCCCATTAATTGGATTCAAATCAGATATAGTCTATTATGAACGAAATGAAAGATTCGCAGGGGAGAGTAAATATCCATTAAAGAAAATGTTGTCATTTGCATGGGACGGAAACACATCATTTTCTATCAAACCAATAAAAATGGTTTTGAACTTGGGTATAGTTATATCCATAATTAGTGTATTAGTATTAATCTATAGCTTAATTGTAAAATTTCTTGGCAACACAGTTCCGGGCTGGACATTTATTATTTGTTCAATCTGGATTGTCGCAGGTTTAGAAATGTTATCACTAGGAATTATTGGTCAATATGTAGGAAAAATATACAACGAAACTAAACAAAGACCAAGATTTATAGTAGCATATAACTTAAATGAAAAGAAAGGAAAATAGGTGTATTATGAATAATGAAGATAAAACTACTAAATTTGTAAAAAAAATAATGAAACTTTTTCATATAAAAGTAGATAAAAAAACAGAAAAACTATTTATACAAATATTTAAATTTGTAATTGTCGGTGGTATAGCAACAGCAATAGATTTTCTCTTATTATTCGTATTTAAAGATGTTTTCCACATACAAGTGATTATTTCAAATACTTTATCTTTCTGTATTTCACTTGTATATAACTATATCGCAAGTGTTAGTTGGGTTTTTGATGTAAATAGAAAAAAAGATCCAAAAAGGAATTTTATCATATTTTTAATATTTAGCATCATAGGTCTAAGTATTAACGATTTGATTATGTATTTACTAATAAATACTTTGAATACATTTATATCAAAAATTATTGCAACAGCAATAGTTATGATATTTAACTTTGTAACTAGAAAAAAATTTTTAGAGTAAAAATAGGATAAATAAATTCTATTTTTTTATTCATTATAAGTTAACTATTAGTTGACAATAAAAAGTTATCCAATTATAATACATACTGATTAAACACATATATGAGTATAATTTATGTCAAAATTTCTTTAATTACTTAACTCATTAATATAAGAAAAAAATCATACAAAATAATATGGAGATGATACTATGAAAATTTGCCTAGTACATGAAGAATACCCAGAAGAAACTAATTTTGGAGGGATAGCAACCTATCAAAAAGTAGTAGCAGAGCAATTAGTAAAAGAAGGACATGAAGTTACTGTAATAAGTAGAGGATTAACAGAAAATAAAAATTATATAGAAAATGGCGTAAATATAATAAGAGTATTTGTAAAAGACTCTAAAACAAAAAAAGGTTATATAAGATATCGAAAAAAAGTTGCCAAAATTCTTTACAAATTACAAAAACAACAAAAAATAGATATAATCGAAGTTCCAGATTGGGGTGCTGAAACAATATACTTTGAAAAAAAACGAAAAATACCTCTAGTTGTAAGATTACATACACCATTAAAGATTTGGCTCCAATATAATCAAAATAGTTTTGGGAAAATAAAAGATTTAATGCTAAGCTGGGAAGAAAAAATGATTAATCAAGCAAATTATATAACCTGTTGTTCCCTAGCACTAAAAAAATTAATTGTAGATGAATTTGATATTCCAAAAAGCAAAATACATGTTACCCCAAATCCGGCTAACATTACAAACTTTTATAGAGAAAAAAATCAGAAAAAAGAAGACTCTATATTATACGTAGGTAGCCTAGAAGAAAGAAAAGGAGTTTATGTACTAGCACGTGCAATGAATATAGTCTTTAAAAAATATCCAAATTTAAAAATTAAATTTGTTGGAAAAGATACTAATAGAAATCATAAAAATATTTCTACTAAAGCTTTAATATATGACAATATTCAAAAAAAATATAGAAAAAATATTGAATTCATTGGTCAAGTAGAAAATAAAAAAGTAAATCATTATCTAAATACATCTAAGGTTGCAGTTTTTCCATCATTATTTGATAATTTTCCATACGTTGTATTAGAGGCTATGTCAACAGGTATTCAAATAGTAGGAAGTAGAAATTCAGGCATGGTAGAAATGTTAAATGATGAAACTTCAATTTATGATACAGGAGATTATAAGGATTTAGCAGAAAAAATAATTAACAAATATGAATTAAGTAAAGATCAAGAATATAATATTGATAATATTAATAGAGTAAAAGAACAATATAATCCTTATGAAGTATGTAATAATTTAATAAAGATGTATCAAGAAATAATAAAAAATTATAATCAAAAACTAAAGATTACACTTCAAGATGTTTTAAATACTACTATTCAAAATGAAAAAATAAAAAAATATAAAAGAGAAAAAAGTGGATTAGCAAATCATGTATATAGAGTACAAACAAATGAGAATATTTATATAATTAAAAGATATTTAAATAACTATAACTTTGATATTGCAAATCAATTATATGATAAATATAACCAAGCAAATATCAATGCTGTTCGCCCAATAAATGATAACATAATTACTTATAAAGGTAATAAATACAATATTTTCAAGTATTACAAAAGAAGTAAAAAAATTAAAAAGCTAAATATTGAATACTTATCAAAACTTTTATGTCTAGAAAGATCAACAGATACTAATACAATGTTACTAAATAAATGTAATAAATATTATACCTATTTACAAAATAACAAAAATATAACTAAAGTATCACCAGATGATTTAGATTATGTTTTAAATATATATAAGAAGCTAAAACAAGAAAAAATTTTAACAGAAAAATATTTAAACCATGGAGATTTATCCAAAGAAAATATTCTTAAAACTAAAGAAACCCTATTAATAATAGATTTTGATGAATCAGTAGTAACAACGCCACTTTATGACTTTGCAGTAATTATGATAAAAATGTTTATTAAAAAAAATAGAATAAATAAAAAAGTATATAAAGAGTTAAAAAATAATCTAAAAGAAAAATATCCAAAGTATACAGATAATGATTTTATCAATATTATAAAGGTATATTTATGTAAGATAATAATGGAAAAATTATATTTACATAGCAAAAATAAAATAAATATATTCTCTAGAAAACAAAAAAGAGACAGTTATTCAAAATATTTAAAAATTTTAAGAAAACTAGAAGAAAGTGGAGAATGTATATGAATAAAAAAATTATTGCCATCATGGGGCCAAGTGGTGCAGGTAAAACCACTTTAGGAAAAAATTTATCTTCAAGATTAAAACTAATAATCCCAAAACATTGTACAACAAGAGAAAGAAGAAAAGATGATGAAGATGGATTTTATAGATATTTAACGCATGATATATATAAACAAAATTTAGATAATAATAAATTTTTAATAAGCTCAGGAGACGGACAAATAGTAAAAAAAGAATGTGGTAATTTTTATGGAGTTCTGAAAGAAGATTGTCTTGCTGCATGGGAAAAAAGTGACAGTATTGTCTTATTTGTATCATATAAAGATATAGAAACTCTAAAAAAAATTGAGCAAAATGGTTTAGAAGTAGATATTATAAATTTAACTTTTAAAAATATAGAAAAAGGAATGAAAGAAAGATTAATCGGAAATAAGGAAAGAAATCAAAGTCCAATAGATATAAATAATAGAATACAAATAGCATTAGATGATACTAATAAATACCAAAAATTATTAGAAACGTATGCAAAAACAATTATATATACAGATTTATTGGATATTGAACAAACATATCAAAAAGCATGTACCGATTTAACTTTATTAAAAAGTATATGAATAAACTAGAATATGATGAATATCAAAAATTATTACAAAAAATATCTAAAGAAATTGATATAATAGATTATGAAAATTTCAACAACATAGAATACACTCAAAAATTATGTGCACTTAATACTATAATAGAATTATTAAAACTAAACTGTGATATTAGAATGATACCACTAGAAGATAATAAAATAACATTTATATTAAATGTAAAATGAATAAGGAGATAAATATGGAAATATGGGACTTATATGATAAAAATAGAAATAAATTAAATAAAACTATTGAAAGAGGAAAAAAATTAACAGACGATGAGTACCATCTAGTAGTAAATGCTTGGATTAGAAATGATAAAAATGAATTTTTAATATCCCAAAGATCAGCAAACAAGGCTCATCCTCTAATGTGGGAAACAACAGGAGGATCAGCAATCGCTGGTGAAGAATCAATAGATGCTGCAATAAGAGAAGTAAAAGAAGAACTAGATGTAACAATTTCTAAAGATACTGGAAAATTTCTAGGTACAACATTAAGATACTATCCAAATTGTCCAGATATATTAGATGTCTGGTTATTTACAAGTAATGCCAAAATAGATCAAGTAAAGTATCAAAAAGAAGAGGTTTGTAATGCAATGTGGACAAGTCCAGAAAAAATAAGAAAGTTATGTAAAAAAGGAAAATTCGAAGCAAATGCCTATTTAGAAGAAGCATTAACATACTTTGAAAAAAATAAATAAGAAGGAGTATAACTATGGAAGAAAAAATAATAGAAGAACAAAAATTAAAAGAAGTATTAGAAAAATATAAAGAAGTATTAGAGGATTTAGGTTTAGTAATAAAGACCCTTCCAAATAAATATGCCAATAATCCAGAATTATTAGAAACCCTTTTAAAGCAATATGAAAATAAAGAAAGAGTAATAACAGAAGGTTTAAATAAGCCATATTTTGCAAGAATTGATTTTAAAGATGATAAACAAGAAGAACAAGATATTTGCTACATAGGAAAAGTAGGAGTATCAGATTTTGACAATGAGATAGTAACTGTAGACTGGAGGGCTCCTATAGCATCTTTATACTATGATAGTAATATAGGAAGAGCATCATATAATGCTCCAGAAGGATTAATAAATGGAGAGGTAAGATTAAAAAGACAATATGATATTACAAATGGACAGTTAATATCATATGCTGATGTAGATACAGTATCCAATGATGAAATACTAAAACCATATTTAAGTGTAAATGCTGATAATAGATTAAAAAACATAGTAAGTTCAATTCAAGATGAACAGAATAAAATAATAAGAAAAAATCTATTCGATAATATTATAGTTCAAGGAGTAGCAGGAAGTGGAAAAACAACAGTAGCATTACATCGTATTGCCTATTTAGCATATAATTATAAAGATAAAATAAAGGCTAATCAATATATGGTCATAGGTCCAAATAAATTTTTCATTAATTATATCTCATCAGTCTTACCAGATCTCGATGTTACAGATGTTGCACAATTAACATATCAAGAGTTAGTAGAAGATTATTTAGAAGAAGAATTAAGTATAAAAAAAGATCAAAATAATGCACTAAGTAAATTGAAATTATCAATGGATTATAAAGAAATAATTGATAAATATATTAAAAAATTAGATGAAGATGAAGTATTACCAAAAAAAGATTTTGAAATAAAAAAATATCCAATTTTATCAAAAGAAATAATTGAAGAAATATATAAAGATATCGATGAAACTTATTTTCAAGATATTTCATCAAAAGTAGAGAGAACAATTTTAATGACATCAACTTATTTAAAAAAGAAAGTAGACGACTATTTATCTATATTAAATAAAGAGTATTATACTAAATTAAATACTGTAAAAACTGAAAAAGAAAAGAAAAAAATTACAAAAGATTATGAAGAAATAAAAAAAGAATTAATAAACACTGGTCTAACCGCGAGTCTAAGAAAATATTTCAATTTTAAAGCTAAAAAAACAACTACAATATACAAAAATTTCTTAAAAAGCATTAAAAATTATACCGATAATGAAACTTTATTAAAACAAAAAATTAGTAATAATAGTTTTGAAGAATCAGATTTACCAGCATTAATGTATTTAAATTATCGTCTACAAGGAGCTCAAAAATATAAAGAATATAAACATACAGTTATAGATGAAGCACAAGATTATGGAACATTTAGTTTTTATGCCCTAAAACAAATACTTCCATCTAGTAGTTTTAGTATTTTTGGAGATTTAGCTCAATCAATTTATGATTATAAAAGTATTAATAGTTGGGAAGAAGTAGTTCAATCTACATTTAATGACGATTGTAATATAGAATATCTCCTAAAAAGTTATAGAACAACAGTAGAAATAATGAATGAAGCTAATATCATATTAAAACATTTAAATTTAAAAACATCAGAACCTGTAATTAGACACGGAAAAGAAGTAAATTATTTAAAAATAGATGATAATTATTATGAAAATATTTTAAAAAGAGTAAAATTAATGGAAAAAAATAATTATGAATCTATAGCACTTATTAGTAGAACGGAAAATGAAGCAAAAGACATAACAGAAAATTTAACAAATTTAGGTTTAGAAGTACAAAACATTAGTCTTAATAATGAAATATATAATGGTGGTATCTGTTCAATTACAAGTGAATTATCAAAAGGATTAGAGTTTGATGCAGTAATTTTAACTGATGCATCAGAAGAAAAATATAATTCTAATAATGAAACAGATATGAAAAATCTTTATGTTAGTATGACAAGACCATTACACGAATTAGAAATACTTTATCAAACAGATTTAACAAAACCACTTCAAAAACTAAAAAAATAATAATTAAAAAATGAAGGACTTGAAAAAAATTTGAAAAAAATTAAGTCTTTTTTTGTAGTTAATTAATAAATTAAGGCTCATCTAAAATATTTCTTTTATTTTTTTTAAATAAGTGATATACTAAAACTATAAAATAATAAGAAGGAGTTAATCATATGGAAAACATAACAAAAGACAAGAAAGTTAATAAGAATATAATTATTGCAGTCGTAGTAATAGTAGTAGCTATAGTAGCAGCACTAATATATATGAATGTAAGCAAAAATAATAATAAAAAGGTATTAGAAACATCACTAACAGAAATGGGTAAAAACTTTTATGAAAATTTCTATTATGAACAAATAGGTTCATCATCAGATGAAAGATCATCATTATTATCTAAATTTTCAACAATCGGTATAAAAATAGACCTTGATAATTTAGGTAGATATAACAATGGTGAATTTAAAGATGAAATAAGTAAGTTTCAAAATAGTAAAACAAAAGAAAAATGTAATAAAACAAAT
Organism: uncultured Bacilli bacterium; assembly: GCA_934167695.1. GTDB lineage: Bacteria > Bacillota_I > Bacilli_A > RF39 > UBA660 > UBA2730. The sequence goes on from CAKPLP010000012.1 coordinate 8,245, forward strand.
ACAAAAGTAACTATTTATCCAAAGTCACCATATGGTAAGACAGATTATACTATTAAAACAAAATTAGATTGTGGTTTTGATGAAAAGTAAATATTCAAAAAATTGATAATTGATTTTATCAATTTTTTTTATATACACAATGACAAAACACTAAAAATAATGTATAATTAATATGTACTATTATATGGAGTAAGTAGAATATGAAAGTAAAGATAATTAATTTAAAAAATTATATTTATAAACAAATACCTTTAATAATAATGGTAATTTTTACTATGCTCCTAACTTTAAATTTTAATTATGAAGTAAATGCAGAAGAAAACACATACGAATTTGATTATACGGGAAACTATCAAGAATTTACAGCAACAAAAGATGGTATTTATAATATTCAATTATGGGGTGCTCAGGGTGGAAATTATGATACAACCCTATATGGTGGACTAGGTGGTTATACATCTGGTAATATAAAATTAACTAAAGGCCAAAAATTATATTTCTACGTTGGAGCTCAAGCATCTTCATCTAAGACAAACCTTACTGGAGGTTGGAATGGAGGAGGAAATGTTCCTTCAGGAAAAGATAAAGATGGAAGAGCTGGTGGAGGAGCAACTGATGTCAGAACCATAAAAACAAGTAGTTTAACAACTTGGAACGAAACAGCATCACTAGCATCAAGAATTATGGTAGCTGGAGGCGGTGGAGGAGCCGCTTATGAAAGCTCTGCAACTTGGAGATCAAACGGAGGAGCTGGTGGAGGATTAATAGGTTTAATTCCAACCAGTATTGGAAGTAGTGCTAAAAATAATTATGGAACAGGTGGTTCTCAAACAGTTGGAGGACATGCCTTATCATATCCATCAACCACAGTAGGTATCGGAACATTCGGTCAAGGAGGTCGAGGTATATCAACTGATGGTGGTTCCGGAGGCGGTAGCGGCTGGTATGGTGGTGGCGGTTCCGGCATCTGTTCAGGAGGTGGAGGTGGTTCATCATACATCTCAGGACATAATGGATGTATTGCTGTTGATTCAAGTGGTAATACCATAAATACAAAAAAAGTTAAAACAGATCCATCCTATTCTTGGACTAATTTTATCTTTACAAATACAAAAGTAATTGATGGAGAAGGTTATGAATGGACAAGTAAAAGACAAGACACTATAGTAAAACAACCTACTTATGATAATAAAAGTACTCAAGTAGGAAATAGTGGAAATGGATATGCCAAAATTCAATATGTAAGGAAACTATCAACTGATAATACATTAAAAAGTATAACATCAGACATTGGAACACTTTCACCAAGCTTTTCATCATCAGAATATGAATATGATTTAATTATAGACAAAGAACAAACAACAGCAGAAATATCAGCAGAAACAACAGATGAAAATGCAACAATAACAGGTTTAGGAAAATACAGTGTTAAATATAGCAAAACAAAGAAAATAACTTTAACAGTAACTTCAGAAAGTGGAACAGTGCAAGTATATAAAATTAATTTAAAAAGAGAAACTATCCCTGAAGGTACACATACAACAGATTTAGCAGAGTTAGACTTTACAGGAGCAAGTAGTGAAACTTTATCACTAACTCCTTCATTTAACACAAATATAACAGAGTATTCAACAGAAATAGAATATACAGCTATGAGTATTGAATTAGAAGCAATACCATATGACCCAACAGCAACAGTAAAAATAGATGGAAATGATCTAATAATTGAAAAAAGCGGTCAAATAAAAATTACTGTTTCAGCAGCAAATTGTAATGACAAAATATATATTATAAATTATACAAGAGGAGAAAAGCCACAAAACGAATATGTTTATGAATATACAGGAAATTATCAAGAGTTCATCGCGTCATCTCATGGAAAATATACCATTGAACTATGGGGAGCACAAGGAGCACAACTTGGAAGTTTCTCTGGTGGAAAAGGTGCGTATACCAAAGGAGATATTATCCTAAATAAAGGAGCAAAGTTATATATCTATGTAGGAAATAATGTGACTCATTCAGCTTCATTTAACGGAGGTGCAATAGGAACAAGTTACGCCTCAAGTGGAGGCGGAGCAACTGATATCCGTCTTGTAAGTGGAAATTGGAATGACTTTGATTCCTTAAAAAGTCGTATTATGGTAGCCGCCGGAGGAGGTGGAGCTACTACATGGAGTCGCGGAAGTTATGGTGGAGCCGCTGGAGGATTATTTGCCTACGATGTGCCATATTATGCAACAGGCAGTTGGGGATATACCCTAAACACAGGAGCAACTCAAACAAGCGGAGGAGTAGGATTTGTTAGTGCTAATGGACGACATGGGCAATCCGGAAAATTTGGAATAGGTGGAAATGGTAATACATCATCTGGCTACGGTGGCGGTGGTGGCGGAGGCTACTACGGTGGAGCCGGAGGTGGAGATGGTGGACCAATGACCTGTAGTGGTAGTGGAGGTTCATCATACATTTCAGGACATATTGGATGTGATTCTATAGATGAAAGTTCTACATCTTCATCAATTATCCATACAGAAAATAATATTCACTATTCCAATAAATATTTTACAAATACATTAATGATTGATGGTTTAGGATATAGTTGGACAACAAAAGATGATTCACCTATTTTTACAGAAGCAACATCTAATGGATTACATGCAACATTAGGCAGTGGAGAATACGTAGGACAACCAACTACAGATAACACAGGAATACAAGAAGGTCAAGAAGGAAATGGATATGCTAAAATAACACCATTATTCTTAAATTCAAAAAATAATTACTTAAGTAATATAACAGCAAGCTCTGGAACCTTTACAGAAGAATTCTCTCCAACAAAATATGAATATAATCTTATTTTAGATAAATCAGAAAGAGAAGTAGAAATATTTGCCCAATTAGCAGATTCTAATGCCACAATTAATGGGGTAGGAAAATACAAAGTTAAATATGGTAAAACGACAGTAGTAACATTAAGTGTAACTTCAGAAAGTGGGGATATTAGAGTATATAAAGTTAATATTACGAGAAAACCATTGGAGTTTAATGAACATTCTTCATTACTTGCAGATTTAGATTTTAAATTAGAAGAAGATGAAATAGAACCAGACATGGAACCAATCTTTAATTCAAATACTACTAATTATAAAATTATAATAGCTCCAAATACAATTACTTTAGATTTTGAAGCTATTCCGTTTGATGAAGAAGCAACAGTAAAAATGGAAGGTAATGGATTAGTAATAAATGATAGTGGAAAAGTAACGATAACTGTCACTGAACCAAATACTACAGCCACTACTTATACAATTAATTATGAAAGAGCTCAAACTCCAGCAGATGAATATACTTATGAATACACGGGAGATTATCAAGAATTTATTGCACCAGTTAAAGGAAAATATAGATTTGAGTTATGGGGAGCACAAGGTGCTAATTTAGGTTCCCATCACGGAGGATATGGGGCCTATACCAAAGGCGAAATACTTTTGGAAGCTGGTGAAAAACTTTATATTTACGTTGGAAATAATGAAGTTCATGCAGCATCATTTAATGGTGGTGCCCTAGGAACAAGTTACGCATCAAGCGGAGGAGGAGCAACCGATATCCGTCTTGTAAGTGGAAATTGGAATAATTTTGAATCATTAAAAAGCCGTATTATGGTAGCTGCCGGAGGTGGTGGTGCCACTATATGGGCAAGTGGAAGTAATGGAGGAGCCGCAGGAGGATTATTCTCATATGATGTTCCTTATTATGCAAATGGTAGTTGGGGATATACCCTAAATACAGGAGCCACTCAAACAAGTGGAGGAGTAGGATTTATTAGTTCATATTCTGCTCGCCACGGAGAATCAGGAAGTTTTGGAAAAGGTGGACATGGTAATACACCTTCCGGTTATGGCGGAGGTGGTGGCGGAGGCTACTACGGAGGCTCAGGAGGTGGAGATGGTGGACCAATGACCTGTAGTGGTAGTGGAGGTTCATCTTATATCTCTGGACATGCTGGATCCAATTCCGTAAAAGAAAACTCAACAGAAGAAAAAATAATTCATACATCAGAAAATATTCACTATTCCAATAAGTATTTTACAAATACATTAATGATTGATGGTTTAGGATATAGTTGGAAAGACGAAAATTCATCTCCTAATTATACAGCCGCAACAGCAAATGGTAGCAATTCAAAATTAGCCGACGGAGAATATAGTGGACAACCAACTACGGATGGAACTAGTATTCAAGAAGGTCAAAAAGGAAATGGATATGCTAAAATAACGCCATTATTCGCATCAAAAAACAACTATTTAGTTGATTTAAGTACAAATTATGGAACATTTGATAAAGAATTTGATCCATATACTTATACTTACGCATTGACACTAGACAAATACGAAACAAACTTTACATTAAGTGGAACCTTAGCAGATAAAAATGCAACAGTAACAGGTTTAGGAAAATATGAAATTGATTTTGGAGAAACAAAAAATATAGACATCGTTGTTACAGCGCCAAATGGAGAAATACGTACTTACAAAATTATTGCAACTAGACCAAAACTAGCAGAAGGAGAACATTCTACTAAATTATTATCATTAACAATTAATAATAATAAATATAATCTAAATCCTGAATTTATTAGTAAGGTTACAGATTATGAACTAGAAGTTCCATATAGTACAGTTTCACTAGACGTCATTGCAATTCCTTATGATGATACTGCAACTGTCACAATAAAAGGAAATGGTTACATAAGTGTAAGTAAATCAAATGAAATAACTATAACTGTTACTCATCCTGATGAACCAACGACAGTATATAAAATAAAAGTAACTAGAGAAAAAGAAGTAGAAGGACAAGAGTATAGATATAGTTGTACAAATACATACCAAAAATTTACTGCTCCGGGTAGTACGTATTATAAAGTTCAATTATGGGGTGCCGCAGGTGGTTATGGAAGAACAAACTGGTCCCTAAAATATCGTGGAGGATATGGAGCCTACACAGAAGGTGAAATTTACCTTAAAAAAGGACAAGAATTATACGTTTACGTTGGATGCAGTGGAGGCAACTCTGGAATGAAAAGTAAATATTCTGGAGGAGTTGCAGGATTTAATGGAGGAGCAACAGGAGGAAATGACTCTAACCAAGATAGCCAACCAGAACCGGGTGGTGGAGGTGGAGGAGCAACAGATATTAGATTAGTTCCAACATCAAAAGAAACAATCTGGAACGAATTCAATAGTTTAAAATCAAGAATTATGATTGCCGCCGGAGGTGGAGGAGGAAACTACTCCGGAATTGGTGGAGCAGGTGGAACTATTGAAGGAACAACAGGTTATGGTAATAAAAAAGTACCTACTCAAACAGAAGGGTATGCCTTTGGATATGGTATGCCCGGAGGATCATGTAGTGATGGATCTGGAGGAGCCGGAGGTGGTTACTTTGGAGGATATTCAGGTACAGGCTGTTCAAATGGTGGAGGCGGTGGTTCATCATTTGTATCAGGATGTAAAGATTGCATTTCAATAAAAGAAGAATCAACAGATTCAAATATAGTTTCTTCAGATGATAATATTCATTATTCAGGATATTACTTTGATAAAATCGAGATGCTATCAGGAGATGAGACACAGCCAAATCCAACAGGTGGTTATCAAAATGGTAATAATGGTGATGGTTATGCTATAATTACAGCTTCTAAAAACAGATCAGAAAATAATTTTCTAAGTGAAATAACAGTCGATAAAGGAACTCTTTCACCAGAGTTTACTTCTGAGAACCTAAACTATAATGTTAAATTAAGTCCAGATGAAGATGAAATTACAATAGGTGCCAAACTTGAAGATGACACAGCAACTCTAACAGGAACAGGAACATTCGATGTACCAAGTGGTTCAAAGATATTCTCTATAACAGTAACTTCAGAAAGTGGAGATATTAGAATATATAATATAACCGTAGAAAGAGAAAAATCATCTAATTCAATTCCAGCAAATATTGTTATTTCAGGACTAATACCAACAGTATGCTCTGTTAACAGTAACTATTGTAAGTTAGATCAAGAATTTGATCCAGAAATACATACATATACAATGACAGTACCAAGTAGAATTAAACAACTTCAATTTACTGTTCAAAAATCTCATAAATATCAAACTGTAACAGGCGATGGAGTAGTTTCACTTCAAAGTGGAATGAATACATTTACTATTGAAATAACATCTGAAGATGGAAAAAACATCTCATCATATACATATAACATCGATAGAGATATGAATGGAAATGCTAATATAGAAACTTTAGAGGTTATCGACCCTGAAGTAAACATTAACTTTGATCCAGATATAACAGAATATTATTTTTCAGTTCCAAATGATTACACAAGTATAGGCTTAAAGGTAGTCTTAGAAGATGAAAAAGCTACATATAAAATAGTAGGAAATGAAAACTTTGAAACAGGTTTAAATATAATACAAATAAATGTAACCGCTCAAAATGGAGAAACTCAAACATACCTATTAAATGTATATAGAGAACAAAGTGGTAATACTTTCTTAACAGAATTAAAGGTAACTGGAGTAACATCTCAAAATGAATATCCATTATCCCCAACATATAATAAGATAATAAGTAATTACACTGTAAATGTTCCATACGAAGAGGAAAAAGTAAAAATAGAAGCAACCGCAGAACATACACTAACAACAATTACAGGTTTAGGAGAAAAAACTCTAAAAACCGGAACAAACAATATAGAAATAACATCAACATCAGAGGATGGTTCAGTTCAGATATACAAACTATCTATAATTAGAGCAAAATCTAGTGATGCAACTCTAAAAAGTTTAGATGTATTAGAAGCAACACTATCCCCATCCTTTGATAGTAATACAGAAAATTATAATATAGATGTTAATCCGGGAGTAACTTCCCTTAATATAAATGCTGTAGTAAATAATGAAAATGCTAAATATACAATAGTAGGCAATAATGGTTTTAAAGTAGGATTAAATATAGTAAAAATAGTAGTAACAGCAGAAGATGGAAGTCAAAAAATTTATACGCTAAATGTAAACAGAAAAGCATCTAGTAATACATATTTAAGCAGTTTAACGATTGATAAATATGACATGTCATCAGTATTTGATAAAGAAATTGAAACCTACAATATAACATTTGAAGATAAAACACCATCAATTAAAGTTAGTGCAACACCTGAAGATGAACTATCTAAGGTTTCAAATACAGGAGTTTATAATTTAAAAACCGGTCATAATGAAATAAGCATAGTAGTAACTGCAGAAGACGGTTCAACTAGAACCTATACAATAAACGTTTTCCAAGAGGCAAGCTCAAATAATAATTTATTATCACTTTCAACAAGTTCTACTAATTCATACACACCAACATTCAGTAAAAATACAACAAAGTATAGTTTAACTGTAGAAAATAGTGAAGACAAAATAACATTACTTGGTGTAGCAGAAGATAAAAATGCAACAGTCAAGGGAAATGGTGAATATAGTCTTGATGTTGGAGATAATGCTATTGATATTATAGTAGAAGCAGAAAATGGAGATCTTAAAACTTATACAATCAATATAACCAGAAAAGCATCATCTAATGCCTATGCAACACAAATAATTGCCAAAGAAAGTGTATTAGACCCAGTATTTAATAAAAATACAACTAGTTATGAATTAAGAGTATTAGAAGAAGTAACAAGTCTAACCTTAACAGTAGATTTAGAGGATTCTAATGCTACTTATGAAATAATAGGAAATGAAAACTTTGTAATTGGTCATAATACTGTAACTGTTAAAGTAACTGCACAAGATAAAACAGTAAAAAGTTATGTATTAGATGTATTAAGGCAAGCCAAAGGAACAACAAGCAACAAATTAGATAATTTAACAGTAGATCAAGGTGTATTAACACCATCATTCGATCCTGAAATAAATTATTATGAAGTAGAAGTACCATACTCCGTAACAAAAATAAAATTAGATGGAGAATTAGATGATAAAAATGCGACCGTAACAGGTTTTGGAGAACATAATTTAATTGTTGGAAAAAATGTTTTAGCAGTTACAGTAACATCAACAGAAAATATTGTTCGTCACTATCAGGTTATAGTAACAAGAAAAGAAAATGATGAAGCAAGACTATCAAGTATCCAAATAACTTCATCTACATTATCTCCAAGCTTTAATAAAGATATTTATGAATATAATGTAAAAACAACATTAACAGAATTAAATATTAATGCAGTAACAATAGATAAAAATGCAACTTATGAAATAATAGGAAATAAAAACCTACAGTTAGGAAATAATCAAATAATAATAAGAGTAACCGCTGCTAATAAAGAAACAACAAAAGATTATATATTAAATGTCGAAAGAGAAAAATCAAATAATAATAACCTAAAATCATTAGAAATAGAAGGAGTGGATTATACACCAGAGTTTTCTAAAACAACAACCGTCTATTATGCAAATGTAGATAAAGACATTAATACAATTCAAATAAAAGCAGAAGCAGAGGATATTAATGCAACAGTGCAAGGTGCCGGTGAAGTAGAATTACTCGTAGGCAAAAACTATGTTGAAATAAAAGTAACAAGCGAATCTGGAAATGAAAAAGTATATACAATAATTGTAACTAGACAAGCAAGTAATAATAACTATCTATCTTCTTTAATAACATCCGCAGGAACACTAGAACCAACATTTGATAAAACTGTAAATGATTATAAAGTAACAGTAGATAATGAGATAGAAGATATTGTAATAAGTGGAACATTAGAAGATAAAAATGCAACAGTAACAGGACTTGATAAATATAATTTACAAGTTGGTGAAAATAAAATTCAAGTTACAGTAACCGCCGAAGATGGAAGTATAAATATTTATACTATAGTAGTTACAAGAGAAGAAATTGTAAGTTCAAAATTAAAAAACTTGACTATAAAAGACTATGAATTAGATCAAAAGTTTAATAAAGATGTCTATGACTATAACGTAACAATAGATAATGAAGTAACATCTCTAGATTTAACAGTAGAAACATTAGATAAAAATGCAAAATACGAAATTATAGGAAATAAAAACTTTATCGTAGGTATGAATACTGTAAAAATAATAGTAACTGATAGTAAAGGAATACAACAAACAACGTATATACTAAATGTAAATCGTCAAAATTATGCAAATACATATTTATCATATATTTATACAGATCAAGGAACATTAACTCCTACTTTTGAAAAAAATACATTAACCTATGAAGTAGAAGTAGAAAATAATATTGAAGAAATAAATGTATTTGCAGAACCAGAAATAACTTCAAATACTCTAACAGGAACAGGTAAAAATACATTATCACCGGGAAAAAATAAGGTATCATTAACAGTAACAACCCAAACAGGAATAAAAAGAGTATATTATGTTAATATAATTAGAAAACAAAAAACTAATAATTCTTTAACAAGTTTAGTAATAAAAGCAAATGAAATTAATAAAGAATTAGTACCTAACTTTGATAAAGATGTATTAGAGTATGAATCTACTGTTGATAAAACAGTTACAACTGTTCAAATAATTGCCACTGCAGAAGACGGTGCCACTATTTCTGGTACAGGAATAAAACAAATAAAAGCAGGAGAAAATACTTTTGAAATAACTGTTACAAGTGAATCAGGATTAATTAAAGTATATACTGTAACTATAAAAAGAGATGCTAGTTCAAATAATAATTTAACAAGCATTATTCCAAGTGTTGGAACACTTTCACCAGAATTTACACCAGATCAACAATCATATACACTAAACTTAGATTCTAGTTCATCTATGCTATACTTTACAGTAGCAACAGAAGATCCCTTTGCAAAAGTAACTGGTATAGAAAACCAAATAATACCAGATGGCGAATCAACAAGACAAATAGTAGTAGAAGCAGAAGATAAGAGCACTAAAATATATACTATTCATGTATATAAAGAAAGAACAGATGAAGCTAGACTATCAAGTTTAAGTATAGAAGGATATTCATTAAATGAGGAGTTTGACAAAGATAAATATAGCTATACAATAACAGTTCCAAATAGTAAAAAAGTATTACTATCAAGCGAAGTATTAGCAACACCACTAGATAAAAATGCAACAGTTGAAAAAACTGACTCATTAACACTAAAAGCAGGAGAAATAAGTATTTATACTATAATAGTAACAGCTAAAGATGGCTTTACAACCCAAACTTATACGATTGCAATAGAAAGAGAAAAAGGAACTGAAGCATTACTATCAAAATTAAACTTTGCAGTAGGAAAATTAAGTCCTGACTTCTCATCATCAGTAACAAACTACACCTTAGTAGTACCAAATACAATAGAAGAGATATTAGATACTGATGTAGAAGCAGAAGCAACAGATGAAGATGCAACAGTCGAAAAATTAGAAAAATTATCAATTACTGGTAATAATGATAAATATCTAATAAAAGTAATAAGCAATGATAAGAAAAATACAACAACATATACTGTAAACGTTGTTTATGACCAATCAAATGATGCTAGCCTAAAAAGTTTAACAGTAAAAGATCAAACACTAATTCCAGAATTCTCAAAAGACATTTTAGAATACACTGTAAATGTTTTAGACACAATACAAGAAGTAAATGTAGAAGCAATAGTAAATGATCCAAAAGCTACAATAATTGGTGGAACAGGTATTCATAATTTAACCGATTATTCTACTAAAATAAATGTAACTGTTCAAGCAGAAGATGGAAGTATAAATATTTATACAATAACAGTAGTAAAAAGTATTACAACAGAGAAACTATTAAGTGATTTATATTTAAGTGGTGATTGTGATAAAAACAAATGTCCATTAAATCAAAATTTTGATGAAAATACATTTAATTATACGACTACAATAGAAAATAAATACTCAAATATCAACATCGAAACTATTAAAAAACATGATAATCAAATAGTAAAAATCTATAATGAAAAAGATGAAGAAATATCAAATTTAAACTATCAACCAAAAGTAGGAGAAAATAAACTTAGAATTGAAATAACAAATGGAGTAGGAGATGTAACGAACTATACATTAACTATTACAAGAAAACCATCATCTAATAACTATTTATCAGATCTAAAAATAACTGATCCTTCAGTTGAACTTGAATTTAATAAAGATACTTTAGAGTATTTTGCTAATATACCATCAAACTATGATAAGGTAGTCTTAGATTATAAAACAGAATCATCATCTGCAAAAGTCGTTGTTAGCGGTTCAACATATTTAAATTATGGAAATAATAACGTAACAATAAAAGTAATAGCAGAAAATGGTGATATAAGAACTTATATAATACATGTAGTAAGAAATGCAGAGTATAATAACTATCTACAATCATTAACTGTATCATCCGGAACAATATACAACCTAGAACCAAAATTCAATAAAACAACCAAAGATTATGTCGTAGAAGTTCCATATCAAGCATCTAAAGTAACAATAGATGCAGTAGCAGAAGAAAAAACAACAACAGTAGTTGGAACAGGCGAAAAAGATTTGAAAGTAGGTTTAAATACATATACAATAACTACAACTGCAATAACAGGAGAAACTACAAGTTATAATGTAATAATAAAAAGAGAAAAATCCAATAGATTATATCTTAAAAACTTAGAGATTGAAAACGCAACATTAAAAGAAGAATTCAATAAAGAAACATTTACATATAATGTAGATGCCCTAGCAGATGTAAATAAGTTAAGCCTATTGATAGAGCCAGAAGATGAAACCACAACTTATAAAGTAATAGGAAATAATAACTTAATAACAGGAAAAAATACAGTACTTATAGTATTAGAAAATATGGATAAAACAGTAACTACTACATATAAGCTAATAGTAAATAAACAAGCATCTGGAGATAATTATCTAAAAAGTTTAAAAGTAAATAATAAAGAACTAATAACATCTGAAACTTATGACTCGACAATATTTAATGTAGATTTAGATGAAGAAATAGATTTTGCCAATATCGAAGCTATTTCATCATCAAACTTAGCTACTATAGATGGAACAGGTAAATATTCACTAGAGTATGGACAAAATGCTATAAAAGTAGTAGTAACCGCCGAAGATGGAACAAAAAGAAGATACACTTTAAATATTAAAAGAGAATATGATATTGATCTACTTATGATAACTACTAATAGAGGAGAAGTAACTCCAGAATTTGACAAAGATAATTTAGAATACAAACTAGAAGTTGAAAGAGATATAGAAGATATAACAGTAATTGGAGTTCAAAGTAGCAATTTAACTACAGTAGAAGGAAATGGCTTCTATAAACTAGAAGTAGGAGATAACAAAATAGATCTAAAAGTAAGTGCTCAAGATGGAACGAGTAAAACCTATACAGTTAACGTAATAAGAAAAAAATCAAATAATAATTATCTATCACATTTATATATACAAGAAGCTATAATGAAAGAGGAATTTAATAAAAAAACACAAGAATATCATGTAGAAGTTCCTGATAATATTAATAGCCTAAATATGGATATAGAATTAGAAAGTTCTCTAGCAACATACGAAGTTATAGGTAATGAAAACTTAAAACAGGGAAAAAATACTGTAACAATAAAAGTAACTGCAGAAAACAATGAAATAAGAACATACAATATCGAAGTAACTGTTCAAGAAGCCGCAAAATTTAGTAATAGATTAAAAAGCTTAACTGTAAATAAAGGAACCCTAACTCCTAATTTCGATCTAGATACTCAATCATATACCGTTACAGTATCTAATAGTGTTGAAAATATAACTGTAAGTGGTGTATTAGAAAGCGTAGAAGCAACAGTAGAAGGATTTGGAAGTTATAGTCTAATCCCCGGTAGAAATGAAATAAAAGTAATAGTAACAAGTAAGGATAAAAAAACTAGATGCTACTCAATAATTGTATATAGAATAGAATCAAGTGATGCCAGATTAAAGAATGTAAAATTTAATGAAGGAACCCTAAATCCATTATTTGATAAAGATAATGAAAACTATACTATGACTGTTTCTGAAAATATAACTAGCTTAACAGCTACAGTAGAACCATTAGTAGAAGGTACAACATATAAAATAATTGGTGCAGAAAATCTACAAAGTGGAACAACTACAGTAACTATAGAAGCAACTGCAGAAGATAAAGTTACGAAAAAAAATTATATAATTAATGTTACTAAAGAAATATCAACTAATAACTATCTAGAAACACTAACCTCAAACATAGGTCAAATAACACCAGAATTTGAAAAAACCAATACTGGACCATACATCATAAATGTAGATAACAGTGTCAATTCAATAATTCTAAGTGGTAAAAAAGAATCTATTTCTTCAACAGTAGAAGGTTTGGGTATACATAATTTAAATAAAGGAAAAAATATAATTCCAATAACAGTAACAAGTCAATCAGGTTCTGTAAGAGTATATACAGTAGTTGTAAACAAAGGACTAAGTAGTGATAATACATTATCAACACTTGCAATAAGTGAAGGAGATTTAAACCCAGCATTTAATAAAGAAACAACAGAATATACAGTTGATCTAAAAAAAGAAGTAGATGAAGTAACAGTATTAGCAATAGCAAATGATAAAAATGCAACAGTAACAGGTAATGGAAATTATAAGTTAAAAACAGGAGAAAACAAGGTAGAAATAATAGTAACTGCCGAAGATGGAAATACCAAAACTTATACAATAATATTTAATAAAAAAGAAGAGGCAAGCTCTAAATTATTAGATATAAAAGCAAATGAGGGAAAACTAACACCAGAATTTGATAAAGACACCCTAGATTATATAGTAACAGTACCAAATGAAATTAATAATTTAACATTAAATATAACCAAAGAAGATGAAAATGCAACTTATGAAGTAACAGGAAATAATAACTTTAAAGTTGGAAATAATAAGGTTGAAATAGTGGTAACTGCTACAGATGGTACAAAAACAACATATACTCTAAACGTAATAAAACAGGAATCATCAAATAATTATCTAAAAAGTTTAACTGTGGGAAATGAAAAATTAGTTCCAGAATTCTCAAGAGAAACAATTTATTATGAAGTAGAAGTAAATAATACTACTACTGAAATAAATATAGATGCAATCGCAGAAGATAAAAATGCAACAGTAACAGGAACAGGAATACAACAATTACAAACTGGTGAAAACTATCGATATATAGAAGTTGAATCATCAACAGGAGTAAAAAGAGTATATACAGTTAAAATAACAAGGGCAAAATCAACATCAAATAAATTAAAAACTCTAACAGTAAATGAAGGTGAATTAACTCCAGAATTTGACAAAGATATAAATAGCTACACATTGGAAGTAGGAGAAGGAATAACTCAAGTAGAAATTCAAGCAACCGCCGAAGATGAAAATACTGCACTAGTTACAGGAACTGGTATTAAAAATATTGTAACAGGAGAAAATAAATTTGAAATAGTAGTAACCGCCGAAGATGGAAGTGTAAATACATATACAATAACAATAAATAAAAAATCATCATCAAATACAAATGTAATAAACATAATTCCATCAAGTGGAATATTAAGTCCAGCTTACAATAATGAAATATCAAACTATGAAGTAGTTGTAGATGAAGATGTATCTATGATTGATTTTGAAGTCATATTAGAAAGCAATAGTGCAACCGTGAAAAATAATCAAAATAACTATCTAAATTATGGTTCAAATGATATTGTAATAGAAATAGAAGCAGAAGATAAAACAAAAAAAGATATACATATAAATGTTATAAGAGATAAAACAATAACTGATATAATTGTAGAAAGTCCAATTCTAATGGAGGTTGGAGAAGTAAAAAAATTAACACCAACAATTATCCCAACAGATGCTATAAGTAAAGACTTAATATGGGAAAGTTCAGATGAAACAGTTGTATCTGTATCAGACGGAAGACTAGAAGCAAAAAGATTAGGAGATGCTACAATAACAGTATATAGTTCAAAGAATAAAACAATAAAAAAACAAATTCAAGTTAGTGTTTTAAATCTAAAAATAACAAGTGATATTTATGATATAAGAAGAGGTGTATTAAATCTAAATAATCCGGATGAAATCCAAAATATGATAATAGGAGCAGAACCGGGAGAAAAATTAAATATATTATTAAGTAAATTAAATAATAAAGAATCACTAATAAAATTCTACAACTCACAAAATGAAGAAATTACTTCATTAGAAGATACCACTATTGCCACAGGTCAAATTATAAAATTGGAATACAATGATAAAATATATGATCAAATTTATATAATAGTACGTGGTGACAATACCAGTGATGGTTTAATAGATGTAGACGATTTAAGTTTACTAGTAAAACAAGTATTAGGAAAAGAAAAGTATAGTACAGATACAGCAATATTTAAATCTTCAGATGTAGAAGAAACAGATGAAATAGATGTAGATGACTCTACTAAATTAACAAGATATATCCTAGGAAAACTTAAATTAATGAACTAAAGGAAAATCAAAATTTTGGTTTTCCTTTTTTTACTAAAAATTGAAGTAAAAACATATGGTAAATGTTAAAAAAATATGATAAAATTATTATAATTGAGGAGTGTAGTTAGTATGAAGATAAAAGTAAAAAAAAGAAATATATTTATAACCTTATTTATAACTACTATTTTAATTCTTTTTCCAAATAATGTTTTTGCAGCAACTCATGATTTTAGTTTGCAGGCATCAGATTTTGATGTTACAGCTAATGATTGGGAAGGTGCAGGTACTGAAGACCCTATTAATAACGGAGATTATGTAGAACCGGGACAAGTATTTAAAGTAGATATATATTACGTTCCGGGGGATACAAAAGTAACAGGAATGCAAGTTGGAATTAACTATGATCCAAATGTCTTAACTCCCATTTATGAATTAGATGATGATGGACTACCTTCAGCACTATATGTAGAAGCCGACATGTCTACAACTGCTCAAGGAGGAATTTGGCCTCCAAAAGGTAATACTGCATCACAGAAAAAACAAACGAACTGGCAAGTTCAAGGTAATGATGATACTGATGTTAATATGATTAAATTATTAATATCCGACAGTCAAGTTGCTAAACCACTTGAAAATGAAGGTATTATTGCTACTGTTTACTTTAAGGTAAAAGATAGTGCAGCAGCAGGAGCTGTAATAAATCTTGATATAGATAGTTCTTACACAAAAGTAACAGGTTCATATGCCAAAACAGTATCATCTCTTTCATTTACTGTATATGGAGCCATGAGTCAAGATGTTAGTTTAAAAGAATTAACATTCACAGGTAATAATGGAGTACTATATAGTTCTGATCCTATCTTTTCAGCAGGTACAACAAGTAGAACTTTTTCAGTAATTGTACCAAATAATGTTTCAAGTATTAATATATCTGCTACTGCTACTGATTCATTAGCAAAAATATTATCAGGAGGAGTAGGACTAAAAAATCTATCCGTAGGAAATAATAGTTTCAATTTAGTAGTACAAGCTCAAAATGGTAATCAAGAAATATACTTAATAAAAATAAAAAGACTATCAAATGATGCTAGTTTGAAAACATTAAGCCTATCAGGAATTACTCTTGATTATGAATTATCTAGTTCATTATTTACATACACTTCAACTATTCCATATGCAACAAAGGAAACTACAGTAAACGCAACTACAACAGATAGTAATGCTAAAATAACATCTGGAACAGGATCATGGAGCCTTACAAATTATGGAACAGATATCAATACAAAAAAAATAATTGTAGAAGCCGAAGATTGTAAAGATGAGTATTCAACAGTACCAAGTAATAGTTGTACACAACAAGAATATACATTAAATATTACAAGGATAGCACCTTCAAGTGACACTACACTAAGTTCACTAAAAATTGAGGGAAATTTAATAGAAGACTTTAATCCAGCTAAAACAGAATATACTTTAGCAGATCAAGCAAATAGCAAAACATCAATAAATATTGTTGCAACTGCCAACGACTCAAAAGCAACAGTAGCAGGTAATGGCAGCAAAAGTTTAAATGTAGGAGATAACACTTTTACTATTGTAGTAACCGCCGAAGATCAAAAGACACAAACATATACTATAAAAGTAAGACGTCTTTCAAATAATGCAAATTTATCATCGCTATCAGTAACTTCAACCCCTCAGGGCGTGTTATCACCATCATTTACTCCTAATTTTTATAATTATTATACCTACACATACGATTCAACGGTAACAGATATAAATATAGCAGCAACTTTAGAAGATGATAATGCAACAATAGTTAGTGGAACAGGAACATATAGTTCTTCGGATACAGAAGCAAATATAGTAGTAACTGCAGAAGATGGAAGCACCAAAACATATATAGTTAAATTCTCGCGTAATAAATCAAGTGACAATAATCTAAAATCACTTTCAATAGATGGGTATAACTTGAATGAGATTTTTTCTCCTAGTACAACACTATATACTACAACCGTTCCGGGAACAGTTTCTTCAATAAATGTAAATGCTGTAGCAAATGACTCAAAAGCAACCATAACAACAGGAACAGGAACGCATAATCTAAACTATGGTCAAAATACAATACAAATAAGAGTAAAAGCAGAAAATGGTGCAGAAAAAGATTACACTATAACAGTAACTAGAAGTAAAAAAACAATATCAGCATTATCAGATTTAACAGTAGATGGAACAACCGTTGCAAATTTTAAGGAAGATACTTTAACTTACGATATTGGAACAGTTCCATTTAGTACAGAAAAGATAACTATTGGAGCAACTGCCAAAGATAGTGATGCTACAATAACAGGAGTAGGAGAAGTAAGCCTAAAAACAGGTGATAATGAATTTAAAATAATTTCAACTGCTCAAGATGGAAAAACAAAAACAACATACATCATAAAAGTTAATAGAACAAAATCAAATAACACATATTTAAAAAATTTAACATTAAAAGAAAAGACATTTAGTTTTGTAAAAACAAGGAAAACATACGATGTAGAAGTTCCCTATACAGTAACCACTGCAACAATAACAGCAACTCCTGAATATGCCGATGCGACATCTTCAATTAGTGGACCAAGTTTTCTATCAGTAGGTACTAATACGTACACAATAACAGTAACTGCCGAAGATGGAACAATAGATACATATACATTAAATATAACAAGAAAACAATCAACAAATGTATACTTATCAAATTTAACTGCAACTAATAATGGCACAAATTATTTAGGAGCTTTTAATAAGAAAACTGAAAACTATAACATAACAGTGCCAAATGAAATTGATAATATTGATATTAATACAACTTTAGAAGAACCTACGAATCAAACAGTAACTGGAGATGGCAATAAATCTTTAAAAACAGGTACAAATAAATTTGAAATAGTAGTAACAGCAGCCAGTGGTGATACTAAGACTTATACTATAAATATAACCAGAAGTTTAAATTCAAATAATAACCTATCAAGTCTAGTAGTAGCAGATCAAACGTTAACTCCAACATTTAGTCCAAATATAACAAGTTATAATGTTACAGTAGAGTCAGACGTTTCAAACATAATGATAAGTGCAACTCCAGAAGTTTCAACATCACAAGTTACAGGAGTTGGTAGTAAAAGTTTAAAAACTGGTACAAATACATTTAATATAGATGTAGAAGCCGAAGATAAAACTGTCAAAACGTATGTAATAGTTGTTACAAAAAAAGCTTCAAATGATAGTAGTTTATCATCTCTATCAATTAATGAAACTCCATTAAATGAAACCTTTAATAAAGTAATAACTAACTATACAGCTAATGTTGCTAATAATGTAGAACAAGTTACAATTAATGCAACAGCAACAGATTCTAAAGTAAAATCAATTACAGGAACAGGTGTTGTAAAACTAAAAACAGGAGATAATACAATAAATGTAGTAGTAACTGCAGAGGACAATACACAAACAACCTATACAATTATAATTAATAGAGCAAAAAGCATGAATGCTAACTTAAAAAGTTTAACGTTATCAGGTGGCTACACATTTAATGAAGAATTTAATAAAAATACAACATCTTATACAGTAACAGTGCCAAACAGTGTTTCACAAATTTTAATATCAGCTGAAAAAGAAGATGATCTTGCAACAGTAACAGGCACAGGACAAGTAAAATTATCATCTGGAACAAATAACTTCGAAGTAACAGTAACCGCTGAAGATAATTCTGTAAAAAAAGTATACAAAATAGAAATATATAGACAATTATCAAATAATGCATACTTAAAAAGCTTACAGTCAATAAACGGTTTAATTACCCCAACATTTGATAAAACAAATAATGATTATAACTTAACTGTTCCATATGAAATAACTGAGCCAAATATAACGGCAGAAGCCGAAGATGAAAATGCTTCAGTTTCAATTAACGGAAATAAGAATTTAGAAGTTGGAACAAATAATATATCAATAATAGTAACTGCCGAAGATGGAACAATAAATACATATAATCTAGTAATAACAAGACAACCATCAAGTAATAACTACTTATCAAATATTGAAGTAATAGATAAAAATAATAAAAATTACATAAGTGTTTTTAATAAAGAAACTATTAAATATGAAATAAATGTTGCAAATGATATCGACACAATAACATTAAAAGCAACCGCCGAAGATAGTGCAACTACTATAAAGGGCCTAGGAGATAAAAAGTTAAGTGTAGGAGAAAATAGTTTTACAATTAGTTCAGTAAGTGCCAATGGAGTTAGTAGAAATTACATTATTAATATAGAAAGAGCTAAGAATAGTAATACAAAATTAAAAGAATTAACCGTAGAAGGTTATACACTTGTACCAGATTTTAATTCTGATACATATTCGTACTCTTTAAATGTAGATGCAAGTGTAGATGAAATAAACATTATTGCAACCGCCGACGAAAAAACAACTAGTATAAATGGTAGCGGAAAGAAACAATTAAAAACAGGCTTAAATACATTTAATATAGATGTAGAAGCCGAAGATGGAAGTACAAAAACATATGTGATAGTAATTAATAAAGCAGCTTCAAGTAACAACTATTTAGCATCATTATTACTTGATCAAACATTTACTCCTTCATTTGATAGAGAAACATTAAACTATAGTGCTACAGTTTCAAATACAACAACAACAGTAAATGTAACTGGAGTAGCAGAAGATCCTAATGCCACAGTAGAGGGAAATGGAATCCAAAATTTAGCAGTAGGACACAATATAATAACATTAACAGTAACTGCAGAAAATAATACATTTAGAGCATACACAATAGATGTATATAGAGAAGCATCAAGTAATAATTATTTGAGTGATCTAAAAGTAAATGGAACAACCGTAGACTTATTTAACAGAGAAAAAACATCATATTCATTAACAGTAGAAAATGATGTAACACAGGCAGATGTAACTGCAATACTAGAAGATGAAACAGCAACAGTAACAGGCGACAAAATAACATATTTATCAACAGGACTAAATACAATAAATGTTGTAGTAACTGCACAAAATGGTACAACAAAAATTTATACTATAGAAATAACTAGAAAAAAATCATCTAATAATTATTTAGCAATTTTATCTTCTCTAGAAGGTGTACTTTCACCAAGCTTTACTAAAGAAAATACTGATTATACAATGCAAGTTCCTTATGAAATTACTAGTTTAACATTAACAACAGTTGTAGAAGATGCAAATGCTGTCGTAGGAGTAGAAGGAAATAGTGATTTTACAATAGGAGATAACAATATAGTATATATTCCAGTAACTGCAGAAGATGGAAGTACCAAAACATATCAAATAAAAGTTACTAGATTACCACAAGCAAATAATTTTCTATCAAATCTAACGGTTACATCTACAACAAATGGAAAAACTTATGAGTTAAATCCATCATTTAATAAAAATACATTAAATTATACTATTTCTATAAATGAAGATGATAACAAATTAACAATCTCTGGTGATAAAGAAGCTGTAAGTAGTACAGTAACAGGTTTAGAAGATATTGAAGTAACTACTTTTCCTTATAATCATCAAGTAGTTGTAAAATCAGCTGGAGGAGTAGATAGAACATATAATATTACAATTAATAAAATAAAATCTAGTAATGCTAACTTAAAAAGTATAAGTGTTAGTGAAGGAACATTAACTCCAGAATTTAATGAAAACACACTATCTTATACAGTAAATGTAGATTCTAATGTTTCTAGTATTGATATTATAGCAGGGCTAAATAAAGCTCAGACAATAGTAGGAGATGGAGTTCATAATTTAAATTATGGAGATAATATGATTTCATTAGCAGTAACTGCTGAAGATGGAACAACAAAAACTTATACAATAAATGTAATTCGAAATCAAGAAATAAATACAGAACTGGATGATATCGAAGTAGTAAATGGTACCTTATCACCGACATTTACAAAACAAGTAGTTGATTATATAGCATACGTCGGAGAAGATGCAAAAGATATTACAATAACCCCAAAAGTTAGTGATATTTTAGCAACAATATCTATTTCATTAAATAATTCAGAATATCAAAATATAAACAGTATAACAATAACAGATTTAAGTATAGAAAATAATATAAAAATAAAAGTAGAAGGTAAAGATAAAACAACGATTTATACAGTTGCCATACTTAATCAGTCAACAGAAAAAATTACATCAGAAAAATATGGACATGATATTAGAGATGGTATGATAAAAACTGTTAAAATAGATACATCACCAACAGAATTAAAAGATCAATTAGATAATGACAACTCAAAATTAAAAATATATTTAAGCGATGGAACAACGGAATATAAAGGTGATAAAATTGGAACAGGTATGATTATAAAACTATTTAAAGACGATAGTGTAATAGATCAAAAGATAATAGTAGTAAAGGGAGATATAGATGGAAATGGTATTATTAATGCTATAGATTCCCTAAAAGTAGTAAACCACATTATAGAAAATGAAATCTTAACAGGATGCTATAAAGAAGCTGCTGATACTACAAATGACTCAGTAATAAATGCTATAGATGCATTAAAAATAGTAAATCATATTATAGGAACAATATCACTATATTAGGGGAGGAATAGTTTATGAGAAAACATATAAAAATATTTACAACAACTTTATTATTAATACTAATAATTTGTATTAATATCTTAAATGTATCAGCAGGAAGCGTAACATTAAGCTTCAAAGGAAATGATACAGTAAAATTAAATGATAATATAACAATAACAGTAGCTGCATCAAATATAACTGGTTTAACAGATGGAATGGCAACAGCACAAGGAGATGTTATATTTGATGATGCATATTTAGAATATGTTTCATATAAAGCTACCTCCCAAAATCTTAGTGTTAGTTACGGAACAAAAACAAAAAGATTTGTAGCATTAGGATTAGGTGGTGAATACATATCATCAAATGATGATCTATTCAATTTAGTATTTAAAGCAAAAAAAGTAGGACAAACAAAATTAAATATAAGTAATGTAGTAATTGGAGACACAAAAGCTATTATACATAGTTCAAATGTAGTAGAGAAAACAATCAATATTGTAGAAGAGTCATCAACTCCAAGCGAAAATCCAAACCCACCTACAAATAATACTCCTTCAACTCCCTCAAAGACACCATCTACATCTACAAAAGATAATAATAAAAAAGATAATACAAAATCAGATAATACTACAACTAGTGATAAAACAAATAAAAGTACAGATAATAAATTATCAAAGTTAATAATAAATAATTCTAAAATAACACCAAGTTTTTCACCAGATGTTACTAATTATACAGTAACAATTCCAAGTGATATAGATAAATTAAATATTGATTGTATTACAAGTGATAAGAATGCAAAAGTAAGTATAACAGGAAATGAAAATTTAAAAAATAAAGAACAAGCAGTAATTAAAATAACAGTAACTGCCGAAGATGGAAGTCAAAAGGTTTATACATTAAATATTAATAAATCAAATGATATAATAAATAATAAACTATTAGTATTAAATGTAAAAGAAGGAGACTTATCATCTGATTTTGATAAAGATAAGTATGAATATACTGTAACTGTACCTAAAAAGACAAAAAAACTAACTATAGATGCAGTTGCCGAAGATAAAGATAGTAAAATAGAGTATATTGGAAATAAAAACTTAGGCAGTGGTAGAAGTGTAGTATTAATAAAATTAACAGATAAAAATGGATATAGTAATTATTATAGACTTAATGTTAAAAAAGAAAATAAAATAACACTTTTTGGTATAGACGTTAAATATATAATTACAGGATTAATGATTCTAATAGCACTAATATTGTTATTACTAATAATATTATCAAAAAGAAAAAAGAAAAAACAAGAAGTACCAATAGAAGAAGATGAAAATACAGTAGAAGATGACTTATATGATGATATTGTAACAAAACAAGAACTAATTACAGCAATAGAAGAAAAAAATCCAAAAAAAATAAAAATGTTATTAACACAAGAAAAAGTTAATAAATTAAAAGAAGAATTAAAAACTGGACAGGATTTGTATGATGATACTGTAACAAAGGAAGAATTAATTAGTGCAATAGAAGAAAGAGATCCAAAAAAACTAAAGATGCTATTAACTCAAGAAGAAGTTAATAGACTAAAAGATGAACTAAAAAAAGAAGAAAATAAATAAAATGACATAACTAAATGCCATTTTATATTTAACTTCTTTTTTTATTTACATAATTTTCAATTTTATCAACAATAAAATACATAATATATGAAATTATACCAAGAATGACAACACTTGTAATAACTAAATTTATATTAAATACTTGTGATCCATACATAATAAGATAACCAAGTCCGCTTTTAGATACTAATAATTCACCCATAATAACGCCTATTAGACTCATAGAAATATTGATTTTAAGAGCATTAATAATAATTACAACATTACTTGGTAAAACAGCCTTAAGAAATATCTGTTTCTTAGAAGCATTTAAACTTTTAAGTAAAATAATATAATTTTTATCGGTAGAAATAAAACCATTATAAATATTAATAATTGTAATAAACGTACTAATTAGTAATGCCATAAAAATAATAGAGTTTGTACTAGCACCAATCCAAATAATAATTAACGGACCAAGAGATACTTTTGGAAGAGAATTTAAAACAGTAAGATAAGGATCAACTATCTTAGCTAAAATTTTATTTTTCCAAAGAATAGTAGCAACAACAATACCAATAACAGTAGCAATTATAAAACTAACTAAAACTTCATATAAAGTGATCCAAATATGATGTAGTAAACTACCATCTTTAAATAATGAAATAGTAGTATTAAATACATTAGATGGTGAGGATGACAAAAAAGTATTAATAATATTATATCTTACCAACATTTCCCAAGCTATTAGGAAAATAGCAATTATTGATAATCTACTAATAAAAATAATTCTTTTATTTTTTCTAATTTTTTTTAAATATTTTTTTCTCTCATCAGATATGGACATCTAAATCCCTCCATATCTTATCATAGTATTCATTAAACTCTTTACATTTTCTATTATTAATAGGAGTAGATTTGTTAGTTAGTTTAATTTCATAAATACTTTTAATAACCGCTGGTCTTTTTGTTAATACAATAACTCTATCAGCCATACTAATTGCCTCATTAATATCGTGAGTTACCATTATTGCTGTTTTTTCTTCACTCTTAATTATCTTATAAATATCATCACTAATAGCTAATCTTGACTGAAAATCTAAAGCAGATAAGGCCTCATCCAGTAATAAAATATCAGGTTTTATAGCAAGAGTTCTGATTAAAGCAACTCTTTGAATGTTGTATAGACACTTTTTTCTTCTTTTTATATTAATTTACAATTTTTCTTTAGTTTAACTTTATTTTTAACAGAGTTATTTGTTTTCTATTTGCTTATTTTCATCTATATACTGGTAGTTAAGTGCATTACCACTACTAATTACTGATTTACCTAAATTTTTTTCAATATC
>CAKPLP010000013.1 GCA_934167695.1 uncultured Bacilli bacterium
CTATATTCCGTAGTATTTATAATAAATTGTAAATGAATAGAAATATAAAACTTAGGTCCTGTCTTCCCGACCATTTAAAAATCAATCTGAATAATTCAGATTTTAATATTAAAAAATGTCATTTATTTATAAATGACATTTTTTTGTATAAAAATAATGAGTAAAAATTATTTTGAAGAATGTAAATTATATAAATATAAAAGATCACATTCTTTGATAGCAAATGTTGTCCCATGGTCATGAATTTGTCCTTTTCTTTTACCACTACGAAATACACCAATTTCAATTTTTATCATAATTTTTCCCTGTTCAACCAAATTTATAAACATATCAAAACTCTTTAAACTATATAATTTCATTTCGGTATAATGAAAATATTCAACTCCATTAATAAATCTCCTACTTGCCTTAATGAATGCTAGTAACCTCAATTTTCTATACAATTTTTCCTCTAATGTATCAAAATCCCAATATACAAAATCCTCAATCAAATTACCAAAATGGTCAAATACACATAAAAATATTTTTTGTTTATATTTATCAATTCTAAGCTTAAAAGCAAAACCACTTCTAACATAGGTAATTCTATTAGATGAAACTGTAAAATTTAAAACTTTATACTTTTTAGAAAAAGAATCTAAATATCCATACTCATCTCTTAATCTTTCAATTTCATGAAAGTACTTTCCATCAGGTCTAGCATTAAAAAGCGAAGTTTCATATAAACTAGATAATCTCTTTGTTTTAATTTCAATTCCATTGTAGTCCGGAATCTCAAAATTTTCTTCCTCCTTTCCTAATAAATATTCAAAAGTCCTGCCAACACCGCCACTTCCTTTTCTCACACTTTTAACCCAACCCATTTTTTTAATTTTAAAAAATTCTTCCTTTAAATCATTAGTTTGATCTAAAATAAAAATCACCTCCTATAATTAACATTCGACAAAAGTTAATAAATTGGTAATATATTTTAAAAAAAATAAAAAAACTTTTAAGAAAGAATGAATCATGTTATAATCAATATAGAATAAGAGGGTGTTAAAATGATAGGAAAAATTAGCGAGATAATAGACAATAAAGTTATTGTTTCTTTATCAATAGATATAACAAATCAACCAAATATCGTAGGACTTCATTTAGTTTTTGAAGAGTCAACAAAAAAAATAGTTGCAGAGATAGAAGAAATAAGTAAAACCCAACTAACGGCCAATATAGTAGGAGAATTTACTGGAAACACATTTACTCCGGGATCAGCAATCAAACCATCATTTAAAAGCGATGTTAGAATAATTAATGCACAAGAGTTAGAAATTTTACTAGGAAAACAACAAGTAACTGCAAATGACTTTCATTTAGGAGTAAGTAATGTTTACGAAAACTATCATATAAATGTAAATATAAATGGTTTTTTCAGCAACCACTTTTCAATATTGGGTAATAGTGGTTCCGGAAAAAGTTTTACAGTAGCAGGATTATTTCAAAGATTATTTACAAGAACACCAAACCCACCAATAGGGGCAAATATCTTTTTATTTGATGCCTATGGAGAATATACAAAAGCCTTCACAAACTTACATCAAATAAATCCACAATTAAATTACAAAGTATATACAACAAACACAAAAAAAGATGAAAACAAATTAATAAGAATACCATTATGGTTATTAGATGTCGATGACATAGCTCTTTTGCTTAACGCTACAACCCCAAATCAATTACCAATAATAGAAAAAACATTAAAATTAGTACCAATTCTAATTGGAAATACACCAGAGGTAATTAAACATAAAAATGATATAATAGCAAGAGCATTGCAAGATATCCTTTTGAGTGGTAATGAATCCACAAAAATAAGGGATCAAATAACAGCTGTTTTAACAAAATTTAATACCGAGGAACTTAACTTAAAAAGTCAAATTGTTCAACCCGGATACACCAGAACTCTATCTCAATGCCTATTTATTGATAAAACTGGAAAAATGCAAGAAATGGAACTAGTTGTTAATTTTATTAGCAGTTTTATAGATGATTCATTAACCTTAGAAACACCAAGAACTGCAGAATTTTACACACTAAAAGACTTAGAAGAAGCAATGGAATTCGCCCTAATAAGTGAAGGAGTTTTAAAAAATAATAAAATATATGATATTGCCAATGTACTTTTAGTAAGATTACATACATTAGTAAGCAGTAGTTCCAGCGAATATTTTTCATATCCAAAATATATTAATAGAGAAAATTATATTTCAGAACTATTAACAAATGAAAACAATGAAAAATGTCAAATAGTAAACTTTAATATTAATTACATCGATGATAGACTTGCCAAAGTAATAACAAAAATAATTTCAAGAATGCTATTTAAACAAGCCGTAAACAACCCAATCCGTGGTAGCATACCATTTCATATAATAATAGAAGAAGCACATCGATATGTTCAAAAGGATACCGATAGTGAATTATTAGGTTATAATATCTTTGAACGAATTACAAAAGAAGGACGTAAATATGGTATTATTTTAGGACTTATAACACAAAGACCTTCAGAATTATCAGACACAGTTATTTCACAATGTTCAAACTTCATAGTATTACGTATGTCACATCCTAAAGATTTAAATTATATTAAAACAATGTTACCAAACATATCATCAGAAATAATAGAGAAAATGAAAAATCTAAAATCAGGAAACTGTATTGCCTTCGGAGTAGCATTTAAAATCCCAATACAAGCATATATTGAGATGCCAAATCCAGAACCACTAAGTAATAATGTTGACATGGCAAGAGTATGGCATAACCAAACAAACCTAGCAAATATGCATAATGAAGTCCCAGATGTCCCAAAAAATAATCAAATGACATATTCAAACCAACCAATACAAAGTAATCAAAATAAATTTTTCTCTGTGCCACCAATGCCAGCGCAGACCACACCTCTAACAAGTCCAGTTCAAGAACCAAATATTATCATAAATAATCAATAAACTCAAAATATATATCAAACTTTATAATAAGGACAAATTAATTATGATTTGTCTTTTTTATTATATCGCCTCAAAAAAGTAGCCTAAATTATTAAAATAATGTAAAATATAACTGTAAGGAGTAATTATGAAAAATAGCACAAAGAAAAGTAAATATATAAAGTTTTTAAAAATTATACTATTTATAATTATAGTAGTAGCATCATTAAATGTCATTTATAGAAAATATGAAGAAAAAACTTTAAAAAAAGAAATAGAAGCAGTCATCACAAAAGATTTTTCTAAAGACCAACTAAATACATCAATTAAAACTAACTTAAACTATGCAAAGGTGGAAAAAGAAATAAAAAATTACCTAACAGACTATTCTACTAATACAAAAAAAATATTAACATTAATAAATGATGATAAACTAAAAACAATTCTGTCAAGTTCCAACTACAGTAGTGATGGTCCTAACTTTTTAAGTACAACTTCATATTTAACTGAATTAAAACAAAATATTAATAATGAAATAACTTCGTTGGAAGAACTAACACAAACGAAAACAATAATGTCTTATATTAAAAGAGATAACTTAAATAAATATTATGAAAAACTATATAAACAGCTTCTAACAAAACAATATTATAAGGATACTATTCAAATTAATTATAGTAAAATAAAAAATTCTACTGATAATATTATTTTGTTAATAGATCAAGAACAACAAGTTATTAACTTCTTAACAAACTGCAAAACATGGATAATTAAAGATGGAAAATTAATATTTAATAAAGAGGATGATTTAATAACATATAATAGCCTAATAAAAGAAATAAAATAGGAGTGAAGTAATATGAAAAAAATAGTTATAATTGGAGCAGGACCAGCAGGTTTGACATGTGCATATAAGCTATTAAAGGAAAATAGTAATAATGAAATAATAATTTTAGAGTCAAACAAAAAAGTTGGAGGTATTTCTAAAACTATAAATTATCAAGGAAATAGAATGGATCTAGGCGGACATCGATTCTTTTCAAAGAATAAAGAAGTTAATGATATTTGGCAAGAAATATTACCTGTGCAAGGAAAAGCCAGTTATGACGATAAAATATTAAAAATAGATAAACCTCTAAAAAAAGGAGGACCAGATCCAGAAATAGAAGATAAAACATTACTTGTAAGAAATAGAGTATCAAGAATATATTATAAAAGAAAATTCTTTGATTACCCCATAAAAATGAATTTTGAAACAATAAAAAAACTTGGATTTTTAACAACTATAGAAAGTGGATTTAGTTATTTAAAAAGTATCTTTTTCAAAAAGAAAGAAACTAATCTAGAGAATTTTTATATCAATAGATTTGGTTATAAATTGTATAACATTTTCTTTGAAAAATATACAGAAAAACTATGGGGAAGAAGTCCAAAAAATATTTCTGCTGATTGGGGAAGCCAAAGAGTAAAAGGTCTTTCTATATTAGAAATTATAAAAGATTCATTAAAAAAAGTTTTTCATATTAAAGAGAAAAATGTTGAAACTTCTCTGATTGAGAGCTTCTATTATCCAAAATATGGTCCGGGACAAATGTGGGAAGAAATGGCCACATCAATTAAAAAAATGGGTGGAAAAATAATTACTGATGCCAAAGTCAAAAAAATTAATAAAAAGAACAATAAAATAATAAATGTTACATATATCAAAAACGATAAAGAGATAATACTTAATGGTGATATATTTATCTCTTCAATGCCAATAAAAAATCTTATAGAAATTACCAATAATATTCCAAAAAAAATAACTTCAATAGCCACAAACTTACCATATAGGGATTTTATGACTTTAGGATTAGTGGTAAAAAAGTTAAATTTACAAAACGAAACATCATACAAGACAGTGTCAAATATTATTCCAGATTGCTGGATTTACATTCAAGATTCTGATATTAAAATGGGAAGAATCCAAGTTTTTAATAATTGGTCACCATATTTAGTTGAAGATTTACAAAATACAATCTCCTTAGGATTAGAATATTTCTGTGATGAAGGTGATAGTTTATGGACTATGTCAGATGAAAAATTTAAAGACTTTGCCATTTCAGAACTAATAAAAATGAATATTATTGAAGAAAATGATGTAATAACATACCATGTAGAACGTGTAAAAAAGGCTTATCCAGCATATTTTGATTCTTATGCTGAAATAGATAAAGTAGTAGATTATTTAAATACTATTAGTAATTTATACTGCATAGGCAGAAATGGTCAACATCGTTATAATAATATGGATCACTCTATGCTAACAGGTATAGAATGTGCAAGAAATATAATAAATTCAGTAAAAAATAAAGCTAATATTTGGAATGTTAACACTGAAAAAAAATATTTGGAGGAAAAAAATAATGACTAATAAAAGTAAAGATAAAAATAGTATAATTAACAAATTAAAAAATTACCATCCTCCAAAATCATTAACTTTTTTATATTTATTTATACCATTATTTAATGCATTAAGATTAGCACTTACTCTAGATAACGACTTTTGGTTTTTGACGAATACTGGTAAATATATAATAAATAATGGTTTCCCAACTATTGAGCCATTTACTATT
This sequence comes from uncultured Bacilli bacterium, assembly GCA_934167695.1. Lineage (GTDB taxonomy): Bacteria > Bacillota_I > Bacilli_A > RF39 > UBA660 > UBA2730. The sequence continues at coordinate 5,582 of CAKPLP010000013.1, forward strand.
CATAAAAACTTTGATTTTATAATCCAACAATGGTTAACAGATGTAATATTTTATTATATTCATCAATATTTAGGAGAATGGGGAATAGTTTTTTTAACTATGATTCTATTTATAATAATTTTATTTATTACCTATAAATTATGCTTATTAGTAAGTGAAAATAGATTTAATTTATCAATAATATTAACGGTCATAATTGGAACACTTCTTTCTATGATTTATGTCAGAAGTAGACCACAAATGTTTGATTATATAATTCTTTTACTACTTTTATATCAGTTAGAATTATATATTAGAAAAAAGGATAAAAAATACTTATATCCCTTACCATTACTATCACTTTTATTAATAAATTTGCATTCTTCAAGTTGGTTAATGTTATTTGCATTTATACTACCATACTTAATAAATTCCTACAAATTTACATTTTTATGTTTTGAAAGTGAAGGATATCCAAGAAAGCCCTTATTTATAACAGTATTTTTAATGATTGCTGTCGCTTTTATAAACCCATATGGAATTAAGGCCATGACCTATATATTTACATCTTATGGAAATAGTTATATTAATAGCCTCGTAAGTGAAATGAAATCACCATTAATAAATACTAGTAGCGGTTTATTAGTATATTTAATAATATTTTTAGTATATTTTTGTTATATAATATCTAAAAAAGAAAAAATAAAAATACGTTATTTTTTACTACTTTTAGGAACAACTTTTTTAAGTTTACAATCAATTAAAGGATTTAGTTTTTTTATAATAGGTGCCATTTTCTCATTAGGAGATCATTTTAAAGAAAACTTTCAAGTATATAAGGAAAAATATTATTATTCAAAACAATTTAAAATAAAATACATACTCATATTACTAATAATGACAGCAGGTTTAGTAATAAATATAAAAAGTGAAAATCACGATTTTTATAATACTAATATATCAAAAACTATAAAATATTTAGAAAAAGTTGAAAAAATTGATAAAAAAAATAGTAAAATATATACATCATATGATAATGGTTCATTTGCAGAGTATAAGGGATTAAAAGTATATTTAGATCCAAGAGCAGAAGTTTTTGTTAAAAAAAATAATCATAAAGAAGACATTATTAAAGAGTACTATAAATTACAAATGGGTCAAATAGATATAACAAAATTTTTACAAAAATATCAATTTGACTATTTAATTATCAATACAAATGATTATATGTATAAATACTATTTAGATACCACTAAAAATGAATTATATGAAAAAATATATACTGAAAGTGAAAAAGGGGAAAAACATTACTTATATAAGAAAGTTGCAAAAAATGATAATTAATGCCAGTGAAAGAACTGATATATGTGCCTTTTATAGTGAATGGTTTATAAATAGAATAAAAGAAGGATATTTAGATGTTAGAAATCCATTCTATAAAAATTTAGTAAGTAGAATTATACTAGATCCAAAAAATATTGACTTAATAGTTTTCTGTACTAAAAATCCCATCCCAATGTTAAAATATTTATCCTACTTAAAAAATTATAATCTTTTATTTCAAATAACTATAACTCCATATTTAAAAGAGATTGAAAATAAGGTACCAAATAAAAAAAGAATAATAGAAAGCATCAAATATTTATCAAAAGAATTAGGAAAAGAAAGAATATTTTTAAGATATGATCCTATATTTATAAATAAAAAATATAATTTAGAATATCACACAAAAATGTTTGATAAAATATTAAATATATTGGATGGTTATATTGATAGAGTAATTATAAGTTTTATAGATTTTAAAAAAAATACAACGTATAATAAAAAAATATTAAATACAAATGAGTTAAATATCGATGAAATAAAACAAGTTGCCGTTAAATTTTCCAAAATAGCTCAAAAATACAACATAAAAATTCAAACCTGTGCAGAAAAATACGATTTACTAGAATATGGTTTTATCAATGAAGGGTGTTTGTCACCTTCAACATATTTTAAATTAACAGGCAAAACAAATATTAAAAAAAGTAAAAATAGAAAATATTGCAAATGTATTGAAACTGTTGACATAGGTGTATATAATACATGTCTTCATTTTTGTAAATATTGCTATGCTAATTATGATGAAAAACAAGTATTAACAAATATAAAGAAACATAACAAAAAATCATCATTACTAGTAGGAAATTTAGAAAAAAATGATATACTTAAAATAAGGAATTAAAGGTGAGGGTATGAATATTAAAAAAAAGGCCAAACAATTTGCTATAATAGCTCATAAAAATCAGGTAAGAAAAGCAGAACCAGAAAAACCATTAATAATTCATCCTATAAATGTAGCCATGATTTTAGAAGATTATGGTTATGGCTCTGATGAAAATTTAATAGCAGCAGGATATTTACATGATGTAATAGAAGATACAAATACCAGTAAAAAAGATATTTTAGATAATTTTAATTATGATGTAACAGATCTTATCATGGGAGCAACCGAAGAAGATTCAACACTTCCATGGGAAGAAAGAAAGCAAAAAGCTATTGATAAAACTAGAAATTTAGATTTAAGACATAAACTTCTTATATGTGCAGATAAAATAAGTAATTTGGAAGACATTCAAGTACTAATGGAAAAAAATAGTAATTATGATTTTAGCCTATTTAATAGAGGATATGAACAACAAAAATGGCGTTATGAAGAGATGTATAAAAGTTTGATTCATAATGAAAATATTAATACACCTTTATTCAAGAGATTAAAAAAACTAATAGATGAAGTATTTACCAGTAAAAATACATCAGTACTATCAGTTGAAGAAAAATCAAAAAAAATATATAAATTTAGAAAAATAGAAATAAAAAAATTATCCAGAATCCTATCTAATATCAATCAAAATAATGAAAATATAATAGATTTAGAAGGTAAGGAAGAACTTCTTGATGGTATTAGAGAAGAATATATTACAAAAATAAATAATAGTTTAAAGAAAATATATAGTTCAAAAATAGTCAACTAACTTGCTTAAAATAATTAATAAATGGTATACTAAAAATAGAATAGGAGGAGTAATAAATGGATAAAAATAAAAAAATAATTTTTTCAGTAATAGGATTAATTATTCTAATTGCATTAGTAATAGGAGTAACTTATGCGGCCTTTTCATATAGTAAAGCTGGTAGTACATTAAATACAATAACAACAGGAACAATAACAATGACTTATAATGAAGCTAAAAATGGAATAACAATAGATAATGCCTTACCAATGAATGAAGAAGAAGGAAAATTATTATCTGCCGATAATCAAGTATTTGATTTTACAACAAATTTAGAGATAGCAGGAAATACTTCAATTTCATATGAAGTAACAGCCCAAAAAGATATCTCCTCAACATTAAGTGATGAAAATGTAAGGTTATATCTACAAAAATGTACAGATGGTTCAAGTTATAATGATGAAGTTTTAAATCCAACAAAATATACACCAATAACTTCAGATGATGAATATGGAGCAAAAACAGGAGAAATGATTCTAGATACAGGAAGTACAAGCAGTAATGCAACATATTACTATAGATTAAGAATGTGGGTTGATTCATCGTATGAAATTAGCGAAGTATCTAAAAACTTTACTGTTACATTAAACGTATATGCAAAACAAGGAAATATAACAAAATAACAAATGGCCAAAATTAATGACCATTTTTTTAATCCTAATTAATATTGACATAACAATAGATAAAAAATATAATATAGGTGCATTTATAAAGAGGTGATAATAAGTGATTGATATAATAATAGATACATTAGTAGATAGTATAAAACTATTTCCATTCTTACTACTAGCCTTTTTAATAATCGAAATAATTGAGCATAGATTTACTAAGAAAAGTAGAAATTTAATTACCAAATCGGGAAAATTCGGACCATTTATTGGTTCATTATTAGGTGCATTTCCTCAATGTGGTTTTTCTGTACTAGCTACAAACTTATATACTACTAGAATTATCACACTAGGTACATTAATATCCGTATATCTTTCCACTAGTGATGAAATGTTACCAATTTTAATATCAGAAAATGCCAAACCTCAAATTATCATAAAAATATTAGGAATAAAAATATTAATTGCTATAATTGTAGGCTTTATAATAGACTTTTTCTTTGAAAAACAAAAAGAACAAACTAAACCAAACTATGATATATGTGAAGAAGAACACTGTAATTGTAAAAAAAACATTTTAAAATCAAGTTTAATCCATACTATTAAAACTCTATTATTTATTACAATAATCACATTTATTTTAAATTTATTACTAGCAAATGTAGATGAAAAAACATTATCAAAAATATTTATGAAAAATAATATTATAGGACCATTTATCTCAAGCTTAATAGGATTAGTGCCTAATTGTGCTAGTAGTGTTATGCTTACAGAATTATACTTACATAATGCTATTTCATTATCATCAGCAATCGCTGGACTTCTAACAGGTAGTGGAGTAGGTATATTAATACTATTTAAATCAAATAAAAACATTAAAGACAACTTAAAAATAATTTTACTTTTATATTTAATAGGAGCATTTAGCGGTTTATTAATAGAAATATTAGGAAATATTATATGAAATATTTGAATTAAATAAAAAGAGATACATAAAAATATATTAGGTGATATTTATGTATAAGAAAGTTTCTATTCCAAACTATTCACTACGAGAGGAATTAATAAATACAACATCACATGGAATTGGAATAATTTTTTCATTATTGGCTTTTTTTATATTATTAATGAAAACAAATAACATCAAAAGTACTATTAGCATTATCATATATACTATAACTATGTTTATTATGTATTTAGTTAGCTTTCTATATCATGCAATGCCAAAACATTCTCATTTAAAAAGAATCCTTCGTTTAATTGATCATTGTGATATTTTTCTATTTATATCAGGTTGTTATACACCAATAGCATTAATATTAATTGGAAAAATTAGTGGCTTTTTTCTGTTTGTTTTAAGTTGGTCACTAGCAATATTAGGAATTATAGTTAATGTAAAAAACTTAGACAAATATAAAAATTTATCAACCATTCTTTATCTACTTATGGGATGGATGATTATTTTGTCATATAATACTTTGAAAAAAACAATGCCTCAACAAGGAATATCCCTACTAATCTATGGAGGATTATCCTATACATTTGGAGCAGTTTTATATATGCTTGGCTCTAAAATAAAGTATATGCACTCACTTTTTCATATATTTGTTTTAATCGGAAGTATTCTTCACTTTTTCTGTATTTATTTGTATGTATTATGAAAATTTTTGAATCAAAAGAATAATTATAAAAGATTAGTTCTTTTTTTTTATTTACAAACATAATTAACAATAGGTGATACTAACATGTTTTTAAGAAATATAGATAAAAAAATCAAAATACTGTTTATGTTTTTAGCATTAGCTTTAATATTAATAGTAATAAAAGTATTTTATGTTCAAATATTTGATTATAAAAAATTATCAAGACTAGCCAATGATTTATGGAGTAGGGACCTGCCGGTAGAGGCTAATAGAGGTAGAATTTTAGATAGAAATGGTGTTGTTTTAGCAGATAATCTTACTACAACTTCATTAGTAATAGTTCCAAATCAAATAAAAGATAAAAAGAAAACAACTAAGGCTTTAGCGAAAATTTTAAAAGTTAGTAATAAAGATATGGCTAAACATGTTAATAAAAAAACATCAATAGAAAGAGTACATCCAGAAGGTAGAAGACTAGACTATGAAACAGCAGAAAAAATCAGTTCTTTAAATTTACCGGGGGTATATCTAGTAAAAGAAGCAAAAAGAAACTACCCTTATGGAACACTTTTATCACATGTTTTAGGATATGTAGGAATTGATAATCAGGGTTTATCAGGCTTGGAATTACAATATGATAAATATTTAAAAGGTGAAAGTGGTGCAATTAAATACTTTTCTGATGCAAAGGGAAATAAATTAAACTTGGCCGATGTTTATCTAGAACCACAAGACGGAATGGATATTCAATTAACAGTAGATATTAATATTCAAAGTTCATTAGAAAGAGAATTGGATAACGTTGTAGACATGTTCAGCCCAGACATGGCTCTAGCTGTAGTTATGAATCCTAATACAGGAGAAATATACGGAATGAGTAGTAGACCAAACTTTGATCCTAATAATTATCAAAATTATTCTCAAGAAGTATTAAGCAGAAATCTTCCAATATGGGCAACATATGAACCCGGATCGACTCAAAAAATAATAACAACAGCCGCCGCAGTAGAAGAAAACGTTGTTAACTTAGATAAAGATCACTTTTATGATAGTGGTAAAGTAAAAGTAGATACTTCAGTAATAAAATGTTGGAAAGCTGGTGGACATGGAGATCAAACATTTATGGAAGTTTTACAAAACTCTTGTAATCCGGGATTTGTAAAATTAGGTCAATTATTAGGTAAGGAAAGATTATTTTCATATTTAGACAAATTTGGTTTTGGTTCTAAAACAGGAATAGATTTAAGTGGTGAAGGTCAAGGAATAATTTTTCCACTAACAAGAGTTGGAAACGTTGAATTAGCAACAACTGCATTTGGTCAAGGAATAAGTGTAACACCAATTCAACAAGTAACAGCAGTATCTGCAGTAGTAAACGGAGGTAATTTATATACTCCATATATTGTAAAAAATATATTAGAAAAGGAAACAGGAAATGTAATAAAACAAAATAATAAAAAGCTATCTAGAAAAGTAATAAGTACAAAGACATCAAAAATTATGCGTAGAGCATTAGAAAATGTTGTAGCATTAGGTGGAGGGCGTGCAGCATATATTGATGGTTATAGAGTAGGGGGGAAAACTGGTACAGCCCAAAAGGTCGAAAACGGACAATATTTAGTTAACAATTACATTATGTCTTTTATGGCTGTAGTCCCTTCAAATGATCCTGAAGCAGTTCTTTATATAGCAATAGATAATCCAAAGAATACAGCCATGCTATCAAGTTATACGACAACACCAGTAGCAAGAAGAATTTTACTAGATATTATAGATGCTTTAGGAATCAAAAAACAAAAAGGTCAGATAGAAAAAGAATTACAATGGAGTGACACCGCCGTATATGAAGTTCCTAATGTAGTAGGAAAAACTAAAGAAGAAGCTCAATCACTTTTAAATAATTTTACAGTAGAGTATGCCGGAACAGGAGAAAAAGTTGTAAGCCAATCTCCCGAAGCCGGAACTAGAGTAGAAGAAAAAACGGTAGTTAGACTTTTATTAGGAGAATAAAATGTAAAGTTATGTCTATTTACAAATTAAGAGTATTTACCAAATATAATATATGATATAATAATACAAGTAGAAATGGAGTGAAAAAATGTTACTATTAACTAAATCAGTTTTTGCTGTAATGATTGGCTTTCTATTTTCTAGCTTACTAGGTTTAATATTAATACCATGGTTAAAGAAAATGAACGTCGGTCAAAGAATAAGCGTTTTTGTCGGAGAAAGTCATAAGAAAAAAGAAGGAACACCTACAATGGGAGGAATTATCTTTATAATTTCCACTGTTGTTACAATGCTAGCACTTTTAATAACAAATAAAATAGATTATACATCTAATCTTGGAATTGTTTTATTAGTTTTTATTGGTTTTGGCATAATCGGATTTCTGGATGATTATTTATCAATAAAGAAAAAAAATAACGAAGGACTTACAACGTATCAAAAGTTATTTTTACAAGTATTGATTGCTATCGGCTTCTTTTATATCTATATGAAAAATGGTGGTCAAACATCATTTACCGTAGGTACTTTACATATTGATTTAGAACTAGGATGGGTATATGGACTATTTATTCTGTTTGTTCTAGTAGGAGCATCCAATGCAATAAATTTAACAGATGGATTAGATGGACTTGCAGGTGGTTTATCTGCAATAGCATTTGTTGCCTTTGCTCTAATTTCCTTAATGGTGGGTTATGAAGATTTAGGAATATTCAGTTTAGTTCTATGTGGAAGCTTATTTGGATTTTTAGTCTTTAATACTTACCCTGCAAAAGTATTTATGGGTGATACTGGTAGTCTAGCATTAGGTGGATCAATGGGAGCAATAGCAATACTAACACATCGTGAATTAACATTAGTTGTAGTAGCTGGTGTATTTGTAGTAGAAACACTTTCAGTTATTATCCAAACAATATCAGTACAGGCATTTCATAAAAAAGTCTTTTTAATGACTCCACTTCATCATCACTTTGAAAAACTTGGCTGGAAAGAAACTGATATTGTAAAATTATTTTGGATATTTGGTTTAATACTTGCCATGGCTGGTATAATATTTGGAGTATGGTTATAACACGGTAATTAGCGAAAGCTAATTATTTTTTTTATTAAATATCAAAATTTGTCAAAAAAAGTAAAAAATATGATATACTAAGAATATAAAGTAGTATAAGATACATTAATAATAGGAGGACAAACTTATGTTAAAAATAGCCTTATCAGGTATAATCATAATTTCAATGTTATTTATTTTATGTTCTTTAAAAGTAGCTAAAATATGTGATGATGAAGATATTAAATAAAGCTACTTTTTTACTTGATAAATTAAAATCGTAAAAAATTGTAAATTGTCGATAAAAATGTTTCTAAATAACATAATTAGACAATATTTTTCTTTACAAAAATTATGTTTTATGATATAATATAGCCACAATTATTAAAAGAGGGGGTTATATTATGAATAGTGATGTACTTGGTCTAGATGTTTGTGCCGAGGAGAGAACAACCGTAACCGAAAAAGCTTATCACTTTATTAAACGCCTTTTCGACATAATCGTATCACTAATAGGACTAGTTTTTTTAATACCAACCTCACTAATCATTAAAATCGCATATATTTTTAATGGTGACTTTCATCGTATTATATTTACACAAGATAGAATCGGTAAAAATGGAAAACATTTTAAATTTTATAAATTCAGATCAATGGTAGTAAATGCTGATGAGGTACTATTTAAAACATTGGAACTTGATAAAAATGCTTATAAAGAATATAAAGAAAATAAAAAACTAAAGCAAGATCCTAGAATTACGAAGGTCGGAAAAGTAATAAGAAAAACTTCAATAGATGAATTACCACAACTAATTAACGTTTTAAAAGGAGATATGTCTCTAATAGGTAATAGGCCATATTTACCACGCGAAAAAGATGATATGGGTTTATATTTTGATAACATAACAAAAACAAAGCCCGGAATCACAGGATATTGGCAAGTAAGTGGTAGAAGTAATGTTACATTTAAAAAACGTTTGGAATTAGAAAGTTATTATTCAAATAATGCCTCTTTAAAAATAGATATAAAAATTTTCTTCAAAACATTTTCAGTTGTTCTATTTGGAAAAGGTGCAAAATAAAAAGGGTGAAAAGCAGTAAAAGAAACTATATATCTAATGCCCTTATATATAGTTTCTTTTTTTGTAAAGGAGTGTTAAATATGAAAAACAATCCAAAAATATCAGTAATTATACCAGTATATAACTGTGATAAATATATAAAAAGATTAATAGAATCTATACTTATACAAAATTATACAAACTATGAGGTAATTATATTAAACGATGGTTCAACAGATAATACAAAAAGTATTTTAGATGCCATTAATGATAAGAAATTTACAATTATAAATAAAAAAAATTCAGGTGTATCAGACAGTCGTAATATAGGTATAGAACATTCTACTGGTGAATTATTATTGTTTCTGGATTCTGATGATTATATTAATAAAAATTATTTTTCCACTATTATAAAGATATACAATAATTATCAAGATGTAGATTTAATAAATTTTGGTTTTTATTCAGAAGTAGAAGACAAAAATCTAAATGTAATAAGTTCCGATAAAATCAACTATAAAACCATACTATTAAAAAACAAGAATATGATTAAAAAAAACTTTGTTGATTTATGGGATAATACAATGTTATATAATGTTTGGAATAAGGTATATATAACAGAAATTATTAAAAAAAATAATATTAGATTTTATGATAAAAATTGGGGTGAGGATGTCCAATTTAATAGAGAATATTTATTATTAACAAATAAACTTTATAATTCAAATTCCTGCTTTTATCACTATATTCGAGAAAGACAAGGAGCCCAAACAAAAAAATATAATCCGGACCTCTTTAATATTAGAAAAAAAGAATTTTATGAATTTAATGAGTATTTTGAAAAATATCATATAATCAAGGAAGAATATTATGAGTTTTCATGTAGAAGATATATTGAAAGAGTGCTAGGATGTATAGAAAATATATATAATGGAAATTTAAAAATTAAATCTAGATATTTACAGATAAAAAATATTATTAATGATCCACTTACAATAGAAGCTATAAAGCATGTTAAACCTAATAGTAAAAAAATAAAAATAATGATAATACCTATAAAGTTAAAATTAGTAATATTAACTATGGTAATGGGAAAATCATTTAATATAATGAAAAATAAATTTCCGGGATTATTCAATAAAATGAAAAATAGGAGGTAAAATATGAAAAAAATATTGCAAAAAATAAAATATTTAAAATTAAGTGACATTTTATCTCCAATTATTTTTATATTAGTATTACCACTTGCAACTATATATAGAATATATTTAAGGTTAACTAATAAAAAATTATGGTTAATATGTGAAGATGGTTATACCGCTAGAGATAATGGATATCACTTTTTTAAATACATGATGGACAAGCATCCAGAATATATAACATATTATGTTATAAAAAAACAAGAACCAGACTACCAAAAAATAAAACAATATGATAAAAATATTATTGAGTTTAAATCTTTAAAACATTGGATTTACTATATGAGTGCAAGTGAAAACATTAGTATTCATAAGCATGGTAATCCCTGTAGGTCATTTTGGTATGTAATGCATGTAGTTTTAAAATTATATAATAATCGAGTGTTTTTACAACATGGTGTAATAAAAGATGATTTACCATTTGTTCACTATAAAAATGCTAGATTCAAAATTTTTATATGTAGTGCAAAAAGAGAATATGAATTTGTAAAAAAAACATTTGGATACCCTGAAGGAGTTGTTCAGAATACTGGATTAGCACGCTTTGATAATTTACACAATTTAAAAATAAATAATAAACAAATTTTATTTATGCCAACTTGGAGAAGTTGGTTTGGTGGAACGACAAAATTTGATCATAATAAGGAAGCTTTTAGAAATACTGATTTTTTCAAATATTGGAGTGCTTTAATGAATGATAATAAACTAATAAGTTACATTGAAAAAAACAATATAACAATATATTTTTATCCACATCAACATATGCAAAAATTTTTACATACATTTAAAACTAATTCTAACAATATCAAAATAATTAATAATTCCAATATAGATATACAAAAACTTTTGAAAGAGTCACCATTATTAGTAACAGACTATTCAAGTGTATTTATGGATTTTGCTTATATGAATAAACCAGTTTTATATTATCAATTTGATGAAGAAGAATTTAGACAAAAGCATTTACCAATAGGTTATTTTGATTATAAAAAAGATGGTTTCGGAAAGATATTAACAACAAAAGATGAATTAGTATCTAACATAATTAACTTAATAGATAATAATTATATAGATGAAACAAAATATACAAATAGAAGAAAAAATTTCTTTGAAAAAAGAGATCAAAATAATTGTTTAAGAATATTTTTAGCAATAGAAAAATCGGAGGTGAAAAAATGAAATTATTAATAATATCACCAGGATACTTAACAATGCCCGCCATTAATGGAGGAGCAATAGAAGGTTTAATTGATACCATTACAGAAGAAAATGAAATATATAAAAAAGCAACATTTATAATATATTCAATAAGTGATGGCAATAAAATACCAATAAATAATAAAAAAAATACAGTTTATAAATATATAAATATAAATAGTAAAAAATATAAACTAAAAAGATTATTTTTAGCATTGATTAATAAAATTCCAAATGTATATGTTGGAAAAGCTTATATACGAGAAGTTATAAAAATGATAAAAAAGGAAAATGAAGAATTTGATGCTATTATAGTTGAAAATAATCCTATATTTGCAATACCTTTAAGAAAAAATTTTAAATGTCCAATAATTCTTCATTTACATAATGATTATTTAAATAATACAAGTAAATTAGCAACTAAAACCTTAAACAGTTTAACACAAATACTTACTGTAAGTAATTATATTGGTAATAGAATAAAAACTATTGATCCTAAAACAACAAAAGTAAAAACATTATACAATGGAATAGATTTACAAAAATTTAATAAGAAAATAACTAAAAATGAGAAAGAAGAATTTCTAAAAAAATATAATATTGATTCTAATCAAAAAGTAATATTATATACAGGAAGAATCATGCCAGAAAAAGGTGTAAAAGAATTAATAACAGCCTTTCTCAATGTAAAGATGACTCATAATAATCTAAAATTGTTAATAGTAGGAAGCTCATTTTTCAAAAATGCAAAACTAACACCTTATCAACAAGAATTAAAAAAAATGTGTGCAGGTCATGAAAGTGATATAATTTTTACAGGATATATTGATCATGATAAAATAGTAAATATCTATAAAAGTTGTGATATTCAAGTTGTTCCGTCGATTTGGGGTGAACCACTTGCAACAACAGTCATAGAGGGAATGGCATCAGGAATACCCCTTATAGTAAATAATGTAGGAGGAATACCAGAGATGGTTGATAAAGAATGTGCATTATTTTGTGAAACAAAAACTCTTATAAATGATATAGAAAAAAATATAAATTTATTATTAGAAGATAAAAATAATTTAAGAAAGAAACTTACAATCAATTCACTATCAAAAGTAAAAACATTTGAAAAAAGTATTTTCTACTCTAATTATATAGACAATATAGAAAATATAATTAAAACAAAAGATGTGTATAATGGATAAAGTATCAATAATAATTCCCGTATATAACTCAGAAAAGTTTTTACCAAGATGTCTTGAATCGATTATAAATCAAACATATAAAAATCTAGAAATAATAATAGTAGATGATGGTTCTACAGATAATTCAAGAAAGATCATATCAGATTATATTCAAAAAGATACACGAATAAATCTTATTTCCAAAAAAAATTCTGGAGTTAGTGCATCTAGAAATATTGGATTAGAGAAAGCTACAGGGAATTATGTTATATTTATAGATAGTGATGATTGGATAGAGTTAAAAACGATAGAAAAAATGCACGATATAATAGTAAAAGAAAATGTTGATGTAGTAAGAGCAAATTATAAAATCGTAAATAACCTAAAAACGATTAAAAAAGGTACAACAGATAATTTAATGAATCAAAAAATTACTAATCCCAAAAGTTTAATAGAAAAATTTTTATTACCACCAAAAGCTTTGCCTTGTTATTCTGTATTATTAATGTTTAATAAAAAAATAGAAATAAAATATAATGAAAAAATTGGTTTCATGGAAGATACTTTGTTTTATATAGATATATTAAGCAAAATAGATAGTATATATCTTATGAAAGAAGAATTATATAATTATTATTATAATGAACAAAGCAAGGTAAATAATAAAGAAAATTATTTAAATAACATTCAACAATTACTTGAAGTAAACCAAATAATAAAAAAGAAAAATCCAAATATATCAAAAAAATTAAATGCCAAACATTTAACAATAATTTTAGGATATTTAAGAAGAACAATAAATAGAGATGAAGAATATAAAAAGATATGCGATTTTTTAAATAGTAATAATATATTTAACAACATGATTAAATATTATGATGATTCATTATGTAATATAAAAACAAAATTTCAATTAAGATTATTAAGGTTAAAAGCCTACAAAATATTAAAAATATTCTGGTCAATAATAGAATAGGAGTAAAGTATGAAAACAAGAAAGTCATTTAAAAATTCAGTATGGGCAATGATTTCAAATACATTTTCTATCCTTGTTGGTTTAGTAGCACAATCTTTATTTTTAAAGATTTTGAGTGTAGAATACCTTGGAATAAATGGTTTGTTTTCAAATATTATTTCAATGCTTGGAATTGTAGAATTAGGAATAGGAAATGCAATTATTTATAATCTTTATAAACCATTAGTAAAAGAAGATCATAAAACAATCAAAAAATTATTAAACTTCTATAAAAAAAGTTATAGGTTAATAGGAATAATAGTATTTTGTCTAGGTATGATTATTTTACCATTTTTGAATATATTTATTGGTAAAGTAAATATTAATATAAATATTAAAATAATATATATTTTATTTATTTTAGATATAACATTTTCCTACTTTCTTTCATATAAAAGATCACTTTTATACGCTGACCAAAAAAATTATATTATAAATATAATTCATATTATATATTTAGTCTTAATGAATTCATCTCAATTATTAGTTTTATACTTTACAAAAAATTACTATTTATATCTTATAATAAAAATAATATTTAGAATACTAGAAAACGTTATAATATCAATTATAGTAAATAAACAATATGAGTATATTAATGATAATAATAATGAAGAATTAGATGAAGAAATAAAGAATGATATATTTACAAAAATCAAAGCCTTATTCTTTCATAAAATAGGATCATTTGTAGTTAATGGAACTGATAATTTAGTAATATCAAAATATCTAGGAGTAGTAACCGTAGGGTTATACTCAAATTATTATTTAATAATTAACTCAGTACAAACTTTATTTGGACAAGTACTAGCAGGTACAACCGCAAGTGTTGGTCATTTACTTGTAGAAAACAATCCCCAAAAAAGTTATAATGTGTTTAAAAATTTACGTTTTATAAATTTCTGGATAGCAACATTTGCAGGTGTTTCTATATTCATTATTATGAACCCATTTATAACATTATGGATTGGTCAAAAATATCTTCTTCCAATAGAAACCCTTCTAATATTAACATTTAACTTCTACCTAAAAATGATGACTAATTGCTATTCAATTTACAAAGAAACGGCAGGCATTTTTAAAGAAGATCGCTTCGTTCCAATAATTGAATCAATAATAAATATTATTTTTTCTATTATATTAGTAAAACAAATTGGTTTATCAGGAGTATTCATAGGGACAATAATTAGTAGTCTATGCTATTGGCTATACAGTTATCCAAAATTTATTTATAAAGGTCTTTTCAAAAAAGATTATTTTGATTATATTAAAGAAAATATAGGATACTTACTATTATTTAGTTTAATACTTATAATTAGTACATTAATATCAATAATACTTAAACAAAACAATATAATATCAACGTTTATAATAAATATTTTAATAAGTGTATTTGTTCCAAATGTGATAATATTTGTACTTTTTATAAAAGATGAAAAATTAAAATTTATTTTTTCTACATTAAAGAAAATATTAAAAAGAGGTGAAAAATATGAAAATTAAATTAAACTTTAATTTGAAAATATTTACTCTTATCTTTATTCTAATAATTCCATTTTTATGTCCAAATTATATAACTAATAGAGTTGCAATAATTGGAAAATTTATTAATTTATCAAAATATTTTGAATTATTAATACTATTAGTAATAGGACTAGTATATATTGGTAAAAAAAATAAAATATTTATATTTATACTTTTATACTATATTACAATGTTTATAAGTTGCTTACTAAATAATATTCCATTAACTAATTTTCTAAACAAAGTAGTATATGTTATAGGACCATTATTAATAATTATTATATTTGGTAAAAAGTACACTTATGAAATGATTCTTGCATTTTTGTGTTTTTATGAAATTTGTATATATATAAATATGATTTCAATATTAAAATATCCACAACATGGTTTATATACAATAAAAACATACTTTACACCTTTCCTTATAGAAAAATATGATTATTGGTTTATCGGAATAGATAATTCACATATTATGTATTTTATACCGGGACTGCTTTTTTCATGTATTTATTCATTTTACAAAGGTGACAAACTTAGTTTAAGAACAATTTTATTATTAATTGCAATAATTATATCTGCAGTTATTAGATGGTCAGCAACAACCATTGTCTTTACTTTTTTAATTACTTTATTTCTCATATTTAGAAGATGGATACAAAATATAAATATTTTAAATATGAAAAATTATATTATAGCATCTTTAACTATGAACTTTTTAATTGTTATTTGTAGAATCCAAAATATATTTAAATATATAATAGTGGATATATTAAAAAAGGATTTAACATTTACAAATAGGACTTATATTTGGGATGATACCATTAAACTTATAAGTAAGAAACCAATATTAGGTTATGGTTACGAATCAGAAGCTCAAAGGTATATTAAGGGAATTTCTTTTCATGCGTTTCATTCACACAATGCTATATTAGATATTTTATATTTTGGTGGAATAATAGCCTTATTAATCTATTTAATAATATTATTCATGGCTGCCAAAAAATTAAAAAATAGTAAAGAAAAAAATTTATCATCAATATTAGCATTTTTTACCTTACTAGTCTTTATAATATCACTGACAGAAACATATAGCATGTTTATGATTTTTTCAATAATTTCATTAATATCAATATATGACATTATCATAAAAGATATTAAATTTAGAAAAGAAAGAAGGTTAAACTATGCCTAATAAACTTATTTCAATTATAGTTCCGGTATATAACTCGGAAAAGTATCTAAAAAAATGTTTAAATTCTATAATGAATCAAACATATAAACAACTTGAAATAATTATCATTAATGATGGTTCAACAGATAATTGTCTAAATATAATTCAGGAATTACAAAAGATAGACTCAAGAATAATTTTAATAGACAAAAAAAATAATGGCGTTAGTTCAGCTAGAAATGATGGAATAAAAAAAGCCACAGGTAAGTATATAATGTTTATCGATAGTGATGATTGGATTGAAACAGATTATATTGAAACTATGTACAATTATGCAGAAAGTAAAAAACTAGATGTATGTAGAACAGGTTTCACTATTGATAGAAATGATGAACCTTGTGAAGAAGTAAGCTATATTAATGATAGTAATATTAATATTGACTTAAAAAAAACAAAAGAGATTTTCATTGATACTACCTTATTTCATTCAGCATGTGTCCAGTTAATTAAAAGAAATTGTGTATTAGATAATAATATTTATTTTGATGAAGATATCTTATACGAAGAAGATTTAATATTTAATATAAAACTATATAAAGTAATAAATAAATTAGATTATGTTAATTGTTGTAAGTATCATTATACAGCCAATGAAACAAGTGCTACTAGAAACATTGATAATATCGAAAGAATAATTTCATCAATTATAAAAAGTAATAATAAAATGATTACATTATTTAATAATAAAGAGTTAACGAAATTAATTAATGGTAAACATCTTAAATTAATTGTTATGTATTTATATATAGTTATAAAAAAAGATTTTAAATATTTTAAAAATATATGTAAGAATATTAAAACAGACGAATTAAAAAAGATAATGAATAACTATACTTTAATTAATGTAAGTTTAAAAGAACAATTAAAAGTAATTATGGTTTCTAAATTAGTAAAAATATATATTAAATGAGAAGGAGAAATTTATATGAAAAAAAATATAAAAAAAATAATAGGAATTTTATTTATCTTAATATTTGCAATTATTTCAATATACTTTATTACAAGTATAAATAATTTTGGAATTATCCCAAGTAAATATTTAATAATTATATATATTGCTATGGCATTAATATTTGGCATAACTTCATTATTAATTACACGTAAGAATATAGTAGCTTATATAATAGGAATTATTCTTGCAATAATATTTAGTAGTGTCTATACAGCGGCATCTAATTATATTAATACTGCCAATAATGCTATTAATAAAGTAGTAAGTAATAAAGTAACATCAGTAAATTATTATGTTTTAGTAAAAAAAGATAGTAATATTAATAAAATAAATGATCTTACTAATAAAAAGATTGGTTACATGAAGGATAACAATAGTATAAAACTTACAATGTTACTTAATAAAAAAATAAAATGTGATGCAGTAATGTATGAAGACTATAATAAAATATTAAGCGACTTTGCTAACGATACTCCAATAATATTAAATTCAGCCTATGTAGAAGCATTAGGGGATGAAATAAAAACATTTAGTGATACATATAAAGTAATTTATACTTTTACTGTAGAAGAAGATGTAGATACAACAGATGAGTATAAAGACATTACAAGTGAACCAATATTAGTATACTTAAGCGGTATTGATACATATGGTGAAATATCAACACGTAGTAGAAGTGACGTTAATATTCTAATTGCCATCAATCCTAAAACCCATAAAATATTACTTGTAAATACTCCTCGTGATTACTACGTTCAATTACATGGTACAACAGGTTTAAAAGATAAACTTACACATGCTGGTATTTATGGTATAGAAAAAAGTCTAACAACAATGGAAGATTTATATAATACAGATATAAATAAATATATAAGAGTAAACTTTAACACTTTAATTAAAATAGTAGATAAAATCGGAGGCATTGATATTAATTCAGATACTTCATTTACTGCTCATACAAATAGAAATGTAATAGTTACTCAAGGTATAAATCATTTTAATGGTGAACAAGCACTAGCATATTCAAGAGAAAGATATGCTTATGCCAGTGGTGATAGACATAGGGGAGAAAATCAACAACAAGTAATAACAGCAATCATCAATAAAATAACAAATACAAAAACATTAATAAATAATTATGAAGATATTTTAAATACTTTATCCAATAGTTTTGAAACAGATTTTACCAATAATGAAATAAAAACATTTGCAAAAATGCAACTTGATAAAAAAATAACATGGGATATAAAATCAATTTCCGTAGATGGAACAGGTGCTAGTAACTACACATATAGTATGGGAACAAAAAACCGATTATACGTAATGGTTCCAGATCAAAATACTGTAAATAATGCCAAAGAACAAATAAGCCAAATACTAAATGAAAAATAATAAAAAAGTAATTTATATATTTTTTACAGTATTATGTATGTTAGTTATATTTACTTTTTCAAGTAAAAATAGTACAGTTTCAAATCAAACAAGTAAACAATTAATAAATAAAGTAATTACTTCTTACGAAAAAATATCTCATAAAAATATAGATAAAGAAGAATTAATTAATAAATTAAATTACCCAATAAGAAAGTTAGCACATTATAGTATTTACCTAATATTAGGAATCTTTGTTTATAACATTTTCCTGATAAGTAAAATAAAAAATAAAGAAATTATTTCAATTATAGTCTGTTTCATTTATGCATCATTAGATGAATTCCATCAGTTGTTTGTTATAGGACGTACTGCTCAAGTTAAAGATATTCTAATAGATACATTAGGTTCGATAACTGCAGTTATAATATTGAAATATATAAAAAATAAAAGAAATAATTAGCATTAACAAAGAGAGCAAAAAGATTGCTCCTAAATAAAAAATATGCTATATTAATCTAGATAGAGAGGTTGTAAATTATTATGGAAGAAATAGATTTAAAAGAATTATTTGACTATTTTTTAAAGAAAATATATGTAGTCATTTTATTAGTAATTATTAGTTTGTCAGTTGGATTAATTTATACAGTATATATTAAAACACCATTATATAAATCAACTACATCAATTATTTTAGCAAGTAATGAAAATGCAGCAACTACAACTAATACTACTATTACTCAAGCAGATATTACAATTAACCAAAATCTTGTAAATACATATACAGAAATTATTAAAAGTAAAGCTGTTTTAGAAAGAACGATATCAATTTTAGGATTAGATTACAATTATAGTACTCTTGCTAAAAACATTTCAGTAACATCAGTAGATAACACAGAAATTATTAATGTTTCAGTCTTAGATAAAGATCCAAATAAAGCAAAAGATATTGCTAACGAAATAGCAGATATCTTTAAAGTAAAAGTAAAAGATATATATAATATGAAAAATGTAAGTATCCTTGATAGTGCAGAATTATCAGATAGACCAGATAATATTAATATAGTTAAGGAAGTAATACTATATATTGCAATCGGATTAATTATTGGTCTATTATATGTTTTCTTAAGATTTTATTTTGATAGAAATATTAAAACAATATCAGAAGTAGAAAACAAAACAGAGCTTCCTATCATGGGTAGTGTAAGAGATTGTAGTAAAATTAATATTGACTCAAAAGATAAAGAAAAATTATTAATAGATGCAATGCCAAAATCAAACTTTGCTGAAGATATCAAAACTATAAGAACAAATTTAGACTTTTCAGGAATAGATAAAAAAGTAAAAAAAGTACTTATTACTAGTTCAATTCCAAGTGAAGGAAAAAGTTTTGTAAGCTCAAACCTTGCTGCTTCATTTGCTCAAAATAATAAGAAAGTACTTTTAATAGACTGTGATTTAAGAAAAGGTCTTCTTCATAAAAGATTAAATGTAAAAGGAAAAGGTCTATCTACATTAATCGCTAAAAATGATTTAGCAAACTTAGATGAATACATTACAAAAACAGCTATTGAAGGATTAGATGTAATAGTAAGAGGAGTAATTCCACCAAATCCAAGTGAACTTTTAAGTAGTAAAGCCTTTAAAGAATTATTAAGAATATTAGAAGGACAATATGACTATATTATTTTAGACTGTCCACCGGTTACAAACCTACCAGACTCATTAATTATTTCAAATCTAGTAGACAAAGCCCTAATAGTATCATCTATTGGATATACTCCAATCGACTTACTTCATAATACTATAAAATTATTACAAAATGTAAAAGCCCCAATAGCAGGTATTATTGTAAATAAAGTACCAATCAAAAAGGGCGGATACTACTATTCATCATATAAATATGAATAAATATCTTGATTGTCATAGCCATATTTTATATGGAATAGATGATGGGGCAAAAACAATAGAAGATAGTATAGAAATACTAAAAAATCTTTCTAATATAGGCTTTGAGGAAATAATATTAACACCACATTACAAAAATGCATATCATGCTAATAATAAAATAAAACAAGAAAGATATGAAATTTTAAAAAAGAAAATAAAAGAAGAAAATATTAATTTAAAGTTATATTTAGCAAACGAAGTTAGAATTACATCTAATATATTAGAATTAATAGAAAAAAACGAAATAAAATTACTTGGTAATTATCTCTTTCTAGAATTACCATTTAATACTAAAATAAATAATTTAGAACGATTAATATTTGAATTACAAACTGAAGATATTAATATTATATTAGTACATCCTGAAAGATATAGTTATTTAACAGAAAAAGATTTAAAACAATTAATTGACTTAGATATTATGTTTCAAATTAACTATGAAAGTATTATAGGATTTTATGGATTAAAAAGTAAAAGAAGAGTAAAATACTTACTAAAAAATAGAATGGTTAATTTTATAGGAACAGATATTCATCGCAGTGAACAATTAAACGAAAAAATTTTTAATAAAATAAAAAAGAAGATAACTAAAATTATAGGAGAAGAATCATTTACAGATATCTCATATAACAATATCAAAAAAATTATAAATGAAAGTCAAGAACAAGTATAATTATTTATATTTGTTTTTTATATAAGCATAATTTTAAATATATAACTATAAAATATTATAGGTGATAGAATGCATAAAAAATATGATAAATTGCTTTTTCTGTCTATAATAGTCTTACTAATATTTGGATCAATAATGATTTATTCTGCATCAAGTATATGGGCTCAATACAAATTTAATGATAGTTTTCATTATGTAAAACAACAAGCATTATTTATATTCATAGGATTAATTTTAATTAGAATAATATTAAAAGTAGACTATAATAAGTATTACGAAAAGGCAAATATCATTCTAGGTATTTGTTTTTTACTATTAATATTAGTATTAATACCGGGGATAGGAACAGTTAGGAATGGTAGTAGAAGTTGGTTTGGAATAGGACCATTTGGTATTCAGCCAAGTGAATTTGCAAAACTTGGTTTAATAATATTTACCAGTAAATATTTATCAAATAGTAATAAATTTTTAAAAAGTTATAAAAAAGGAGTATTCCCAATTCTAGGTGTAATGCTATTGTTTTTTGGTTTAATTATGCTTCAACCAGATTTAGGAACTGGATTAGTATTGGCAATGACAATAGTTTCATTACTATTTATTGCAGGAGTTAATATGAAATTCTTTTTTGGAGTTGGGATATTAGGAGTAATAGGTGTAATAATTCTAATAATAATAGCTCCCTATAGAATGGATAGAATAACAGCATTTGTTAATCCTTGGAAAGATCCTTTAGGTACTGGATTTCAAATAATTCAATCATTATATGCTATAGGACCCGGAGGATTACTTGGTAGAGGATATTTAAAAAGTATTCAAAAACAATTTTATCTACCAGAACCACAAACAGATTTTATTTTTTCCATTATAGCAGAAGAATTTGGAATTGTAGGAGCCTTTATCGTAGTAGGATTATTTACAATAATTTTAATAAGAGGAGTAAAAATTGCCATGAATGCAAAAGAACCATTTTCTAAGTACTTAGCTTTTGGAATGACCTTTCAAATAATATTTCAGGCAATTATGAATTTAATGGTTGTAGTTGGGTTAATTCCAGTTACAGGTGTTGCCCTTTTGTTACACTCAAAACTACATTCAAATTTTCCCCTTAAAATAAGGACTTTTAGAGAATTTGATATGTAGTTATTTTTTTATAAAAATGTAAATAAAGGCTATAATCTTTAAAAAAAGCAAAAAAATTGCAACTTTTTTAGAGGGTTGTCTGCTCATTACAACATTCAAAATAGTATTTTAGAGCTCTATGATATAATATGTAATTATTATAATTTAAAAAATGTGAATATTCATTTAATTAAATATTAAGATTTGATAACTGTGATATAATATTTATTGGATGTGATAAAATGTTTAATACAAAGAGAATAATTTTTATTGTACTATTTATAGTATCTGCAATTTCTTTGGTTTTTGTTTATAATGATGATTTTTTATATTCTAAGCAAATTATTAAAATAACAAAAATTGATACAATTAGCAAAGAAACATCTCAAAATTCATTAGGATTAGAAGAAAAATACTATACGAGAAAGATAACTGGAATAATAACCAATGGTAAGCAGAAAGGAAAAGAAAAAACCATCTCATACGATGAATCTTATTCATCTGTTGTTACAGATAAATATAAAATTAATGACAAAATAATAATAGATGCGAGTGGTACTGAATTAAAAAGAGATTTCTATCTAACTTTAATGATTGTCATATTTTTGAATTTACTTTATATAGTTGGTTCTTATA
>CAKPLP010000014.1 GCA_934167695.1 uncultured Bacilli bacterium
TTAAACATAATGACCTCCTTATTATGACTCATATCAACCAGAGAATTCGTGTCCAACTATCAAAAATTCGTGTTCTAACACTTAACTGATAGGTCTTTTTTTTGGTGGATACGCATAGGACACATATCTCGACTACAAATTTCTACAAGCTGATAAAACATTATATTTTTATATGTTTTTGTAATTATAGTTATATCATATTTCCATATTTAGTTAACCAATGGTTTTATTTTGCAATTTTGATTTTTGTATATTAAAATTAATTCCAATAGTTGAAATCATAGATAATATAAATATTATATAAAATACCTTATCTCCAATAAAAATACTTAATATTGCAAGTATAGAAAATATGAATACTTCCGTAAAGCATAAACTCATTTGACCTACTGCTGATAAAAGATCACTATCTTCTTTTGAATTTCTAATAATATTTTGAATTGATGTCTGAATTGATGTTTCATATACCTTTGCAAAATTATCACTTAATGTATTATTTAGTGATATCATTACTTTGTTTTTAGAAAATAAGTATATTCCTGTTATTGTAGTCTTAATAATTGATACTAGATTATTTGATCTTGATAAATTTTTATCAGAATATTTTCCAATCAGCATTATAGTAATTATTTGCAATAATAATGATACTATAACTATTGAAGAAAATAATGAAAAGTTTTTTAAAACAATATATAAGTAAAGTGGTGCAAATTGTTTTTCTATTATTTGATTTGTAGTTAAAGCATAAATTATTTTATATCTACTTTTAGTTTTAAAAATATATTTCATAGTTGTTTTAAATGCACTTGTTTTATTCTCTACTTTATAATCTATTTTTTTAATAAATATATATTGTAATACAAAAAATATAGCGATTATTGTAAATAATATAATATTATTCGCTGTTATTACACTCCAAGCAACTAAGCAACTTGCCAATGCAGTACCTATTATTTTACTTATGTTTATAAAACTATTATATCTTCCTCTATGTTCAGTATCCACATATTTACTAGATAATGAATCATTTGATGGATTAGAAAGTCCCATAAATCCCATTGCTAATATAAATATAATTATATTTTTGTATAAATTCGTTCCGTCTAGCATCATATATGCACAAATAATACTAAACACATTAGATATTAAGATACATTTTGCTATTCCTAATTTTGAAGATATGGTTACAAATAGTGGTGTAGTAAATCCTGTTAATCCGAATCTTAAACCATATATTAATAGTATAAGCCATATTGGTATTCCATTTTTATATAACATAACCGTTCCAAATGTTCCTACCAAAGTATTTGCAAAACTATATGATATAGTACTTAAATACATATATTTATATTCTTTTTTATAAAAATATTCTTTCATTTTGAACCTCCTAAAAGTTTACACATTATATAATATATTTGCTAAAAGAACACGATACAAAGGACACGAATTTCGGCCACAAATTTACATTTCGTTATTTAGTTTTATTTAGTCTTTTTATGGTATTTTTTGGTGATTAAATAAACCTAAAAGGGTTGAAATAAAAGGGTTTTTGGGGTGTTACTATAATAAGATACAAAATAGCATACAGCATTATTGGGAAATAGTTCTTTTAATTCTGAATAAAGTTGACCTGCGAGAGTTTTATTATGGGCTAAAACTAGAGTTGGTTTATTTACTTTTTCAATTACATTTGCTATTGTGAATGTTTTTCCTGTTCCAGTCGCTCCTAGTAAAACTTGGTATTTTTCACCTTTTTGTATTCCGTCAACTAATGCCTCGATTGCTTGAGGTTGATCACCATTGGGGGGGTATATTTTGACTCTAATTTAAACATAATGACCTCCTTATTATGACTCATATCAACCAGAGAATTCGTGTCCAACTATCAAAAATTCGTGTTCTAGAACTGATTAAATAGGTCAAATTTTTGGTGGATACGCATAGGACACACATCTCGGCCACAAATTTACTAAATAACACTAAATAAAACAAGATAAAACTAAATAGTTTTCAATAACCTATTTTAACACTTATTTTATAATAAAACAAGGAAGCCATTTCAACTTCCTTATATATTATTAACTATTATTTTTTTAAAATTTTTCTGATAGTTAAAAATTCTTCAGGATAATGTATTACATTATGATTATCTTCGTCAATAATGATAGGTGGTATAAATACTATGTTCCATCCTTTTTTTATATATTCCTCAAACTTGACTTCATAATTTATACAACTAGTTGTAATAGTTTTTTCTTGCATGGACTCTACTTTATGAAATCCACAACATCTAACTAATACATCCCCAATATCATCGTTTGTCCAATCTATTATTTTGTCAATTTCATTTTGTGGACTTTCTGTATATATATATAAATCTTCAAAGAATCTATAAAAACATGCTTTAGCATTAATTATACCTAAAATTAATTCAATTATATGTCTTTCCCTAGTTACTGGTATTCCATTAATATATTCTAAATATACAGGTTGACTTATATAATTTAAAAAGGTTTTAAATTGTCCTGCAGATATATAACCATTTTCTTTTATTTTTTTAGACAGATTTAAATATCCGTTTGAAATTTTATGATTGTCTAATATATTTTCATTATTATTTATAAAATATTTCATTTTATTATAATTGAACGTTAAATCCCTACCGCTATGTCCATATTTTCCGGCATTATATAAATAACCATTAGGTGTTATATACCATGCATCTGGTTGATATAGATTATCTACTTTATCTGGAATATAGTGAATAGTATTGTATTTTTTTAATTCTTCTATTGCTTCTATGATTGTTTTATTAAGTGAGGTATAATACTCTTTATTTTTTGGAAATAAATCTATATAAATAAATGATAATCTTTTGATTAAGTATAAATAATTTTCTATTGCTTTAGAAGAAAAATCTATTTTTTTATATTCATCTAATATCCAATATATTTCTTCTTCAATACTTTCAAACTCACTAGAAACAGAACAGGCATTTTCGTAATCAATATATATATTTTTTTTAAACCACTCATCAATATTAAAATTTTTATAAATATTAATGAATGATTCACCATTTTTAAATAAATTTGCATATTTTTCTATAAATAAAAATGGTATTTCATAATTAAATAAGACTTTTTTTCCATTATCTTCGATATCAACTAATGGTAAATAATAATTCAATCTATGTTCTAATTCTTTATAATACCTAACCATATAATCACGCTCTTATCATTAAATCCTAATTTTTCTTAAAAAAAGGTCTTTTTTTTCATAATAATATATCATATATTATTATTTTTTTCAATTTTTTTATGGACACGAATCTTGGCCACAAATTTATTTTCTAACTTTTGATTTTACCTAGTGTTATTTAGATATTTAATTAGGATTAGATAACACTAAAAAGTACTAAATAAAAAGTTTTTTGTGAGGTTGCTATAGTAAGAAACAAAATAGCATACAGCATTATTGGGAAATAATTCTTTTAGTTCTGAATAAAGTTGGCCTGCGAGAGTTTTATTATGAGCTAAAACTAGGGTTGGTTTTTGAACTCTTTCAATTACATTAGCAATTGTAAATGTTTTTTCTGTTCCAGTTGCCCCTAGTAAAACCTGGTATTTTTCGCCGTTTTCTATTCCCTTTACTAATTTTTCTATTGCCTCAGGTTGGTCACCACTAGGCTTGAATTTTGACTCTAATTTGAACATAATTGCCTCCTTATTATGACTACTATCAACCACAAAATTCGTGGCCGTTACATCAGTTATTGTTGTATCAGTTTCATCTTCTGGTTTAACTTTATCAATATAACTTTGTAACTCATTTTCACAATCTACAACTATTCTATTTTTATCAAAATATACATTTGCTGTAATAATGGTATTAGAATGTCCTAATAATTGTGATACTGCTTTTAAATAAAAATTATTGATTAAAAGCAAGGTAATATATGTATGTCTTAAATCATGAAAAGTTATATCTGGTAGATTATTATCTTTTAATAATTTTTTATAATATCGTACATGAAAATCTTTACTTCTAGGATGTCCATAAGTGAAACAACTGACTTCGGTGAATGTAATGACATGTCAGTTCCTGATATTGTAACGGCATATCAAGTAAGTTATACTAATGATTTATCAACAAATGTAGATTCTACTGTTGGAGATAACATAGATAATTTATACAAAGTTTTTTCAGATACTGACTCAAAATAACATTAAAGAAATTGATTAAATAAATATAACCAAGAATATGATGTCTTGGTTTTTTTATACATTTTTGAACAAAAGTTAAAAAATAAAGCATATTTTGATTTAATTGTCTGGAAAAAATATTGTTCAAAATAAATTTTTATATTAATATATATAATAGGTGATGTAAGATATGAGAAAGGCGATGGGAAGTAAATTTTCAAAAATCGGTAAATTCATGGCAAGAAATATGCTAGGATTTATAATTGGGGGAGTAGTTTTTGGTGCAGCAGGTGTTTCTGCAGCAATATTCACGTCAGCAAGTGAAGTTTCATACAAGTACACAACTGTTCAAAATGCTTTAGATGATTTATATACTAAAGCAAGTAATGTAACAGGTAACTCAAAATGTGAAAGTGTAGCAAAACCTGTATTAAAAGATAAATTAATTCCAGTTAATATTGCAGATAATGGTACAGTTACTTATGCAAATAGTGAAAGTGGTTGGTATAACTATTGCAAAAAAGAATGGGCTAATGCAGTAATTTTAAATTCTGGTAATTATAAAGTAGGAAATACAATACCAGAATCAGCAATAAGAGCATACTTTGTATGGATACCAAAATATAAATATCAATTATGGAATGTAGATGTGACAGGAACAACAGAACTTGCTCACTCAATTGATATAATATTTGATACAACTAATACAACTAATACTTCAACATCATGTGCAACACCAATGACAAGTGGTGGAACAGGAAATTGTAGTAATGGTAAATATATGACTCATCCAGCATTTATATCAATGGATGTTAATGGATTCTGGGTAGGTAAATATGAACTTACAGGTTCAATTGATAACTTAACCGTTAAACCTAATTCAGTATCATTAAAAAGTCAAACAGTAGCATCATTCTTTAGTGCTATGTACAACTTTAATAGAAATTTAGATTCACATATGATGAAAAATACAGAATGGGGAGCAGTTGCATACCTATCTCATTCAAAATTTGGAATTGATAAAGAAATTAATATAAATAATAATAGTGCATATAAAACAGGATATTCAGCAAAACTTGCAACACAGCAAGGAACATATCCAGGAGAATATGGTGATGGTGGAAATTATAATGTCGCATATAATACAACTATTGGATATTTAGCAAGTACAACAGGAAATATAAGTGGTATATATGATATGGCTGGAGGAGCACATGAATATATGGCTTCATATAGAAGTGGTGCAAGTGTTCCATCAGGAGATGCTAAATACTTTGATGTATATAATGGAGCATCAGCAGTAAATACTTATAATTATAGAATACTTGGAGATGCAACTGGAGAAATGGGACCTATTATAAATTATATAGATGGTGACGGAAATGCAAGATACCATAACAAGTGGTACGGCGACCATTCTCACTTCGTTGACTCTACTGGTGGCTCTTGGTTCCTTCGAGGCGGTATTTACGACTTCGGAGTGCTTGCTGGTCAGTTCTACTTCGGTAGGAACATGGGTGCTGCCAACGGTACCCTTGGTTCCCGCCTCGTTCTCGCAGCAAAATAAAAATATTGAATTCATTTCAATATTTTTATTCTTACTCTTTAACATGAATATGAGCCCCACCTCCTCTTTTTTTAAGAGGTGGGTTTGACTAATTATACTACAAAAAGTGTTAAAAAATAATTTTTTGATTATCATAAAATAGATTCTAATCTGTATTTACACATAAATATTCTAATGTTTCTTTAGTATATTTTTAATCGTGTAATGCTTTTATCATAGAATCTATAATTGTATTTATATATAAGGTTACCTTTGGATCAACATCTCTCATATTATTAATCATATTTTTTAGATCTGTAAATGTTATTTTAAATTTTGAAGAGTATGATTTTCCTATACTTGCAAAAAGTGTTTCAAATGTTAATTTAATTTGTTCTTCATCTAATTCTCTTATTCCTTTTGTTGTACTCTCGTGTAATTGACTACTAATAGAGGATAGATTACTTTCTACGAAACATTCTCCAAATGTATTCCAAGTTGTTGGGTAATGTTGGTGAAAGGCATGTTCCTTACTGCTTACTACGTTATAGTTTTTATTATTTAATAATATTCCTACTACTGAGTTTGTTGGTACAATATTAATTAGTTTATGACTTAATCTTTCATATTTTTCTGTGTGATACTCTTTTTCTCTAAAGCCCGGGCCATCAAAATTATAAACATATTTAATTTTATATTGATAACTTTCTGGCACTTCCATAGCGCTTGCCATGGCTAGATTTCCTCCTTTAGAATGACCTACTATTGTGATGTTTGATGATATATTCATTACTTGCTTTAAGTATTTGATAGCTAAATCTTGTGTATATGTAGGATATTCATAGGCTAGACGAAAATTTTCTAACCAACCAATAAATGAACCATCTGTTCCCTGATAACTTACTATTGTTTTGTCATCTATTGTAAAGGTACATGCTCCAAATTGAGTAAATTCATTTTTTATTTTTTGGAAATTACCAATATTTAGTTTATTATATCTAACAGAATTTTTTATTAGTTTTAATATTTCATAAGCTTTTGGAACCATCATTCCTGATGTTTCATTATTTTTATACTTACTAGCTAAATCTTCAAATTCTTGAATAGTAATATTTTCAAAAAAAGATGGTACTGGCAAGTATACTAAGATAGCACAAATTAAATTATCCATATTATTCCAATGTACATCCTTTAAAGGCATGTTTTTATAATATTTTAAATAATCAATTATTGTATACATATTTTTTCCTCCTATTTAAAATTAACATAATTAAACCCTATATTTTTATATACGTCATAGGCCCTAGGTAAATGAAGAATTCTTGCAAAAAGAAGATTATAGAATTCATCAAATAGTATTATGAAACATAATGTAAGGCTTATTCTTAGAAATGTTTTTTTAGGGATTTTTTTAGCAAGATAGTAACATATTGGAATAACAACATATATTAATAGTAAACCAGATAAGGTAAAAAATGTTACGCTTCTTAAACAAACAAAGCCGTTAATATTTCCAAAATTTAATATTTCTTGGTTATAATCCCAACATCTTTTTCCATGACCTATTATGTACATACCTAAACCTGAAAAATATTCTAATATTCCTGTTGAAAAAAAGCTTATTAGAAATACCTTTAAAGGCTTTTTTCTATGTTTGTATGTCAAAATGTATATCATTATTGAACCTGTTGCATATATATTAATCCAAGGAAGAAAATTACCTCCTCTCCAATAGAATTGCTTCATTCCACCATTAAAATAGTAAAAGATAAATTCATATATGAATCCAAATACACCAGTTATTACTATTAATAGACTTATTATTCCGATAAAA
This sequence comes from uncultured Bacilli bacterium, assembly GCA_934167695.1. GTDB lineage: Bacteria > Bacillota_I > Bacilli_A > RF39 > UBA660 > UBA2730. The sequence goes on from CAKPLP010000014.1 coordinate 7,583, forward strand.
GTTTCTTTATCGAATTTTAAGTCTTTATTTAGATAGTTCCTATACATTTTTTGAATACTGCTCATAATACTACACCCTTTATTTCTTATATAAGAAATTATACCACAAAAAAGGAATAGTTTTAAATTTTCTATTCCTTTTAATATATCTATTTTATGTACTCTATTAACTTTTTATATTCTCTTTTTGTTTCATTTTTCATACTTGTTGTTAATTTCATATATGCATCTGTTTGTTTTGAACTAATCCCTGTTGTTAAATATTTTGCTTTTCCTTTTACTACTGCAACCATATTAGGAGCATATATTCTTTTTTCTTTAGTATCAATTTTATTACCTGACTCATCTGTTAATGTGTATTCGCTTAAAACGTTATCTAGTTTTTCTAATAATTTATTATATCCATTTGAACCTTTTTTTGTTTTTATTAATTCATTATTTTCATCTAATTCATAAGTATCTCTTATATTTTTTATATCTACATAATAAACTTTTTTAATATTATTTTCTTTTGCAGTTTCTATAAATGTTTCTATAACACTTCTGCACCATGGACATTCATTAAATCCAAAATATACGATAAATGTTTCTTTTTTTTCCATTTTTTCTACAAGAGAGTTTGCTGTTATATATTTCATTGGATTTGATTTTGGAATTGATACATTTCTTATTTTTTTGCCATTATCGTTTGTAGTGTTATTTAGTTTTTCGTATTCTTTTTTAAATTTTTTTGAATCTTCTGTTACTTTATTACTATTATAATATATTGCGAATAATCCTACTGCTATTAAAATACTTGCTAATATTATTTTTACTTGATCTTTATTCATTGACTTTTCCTTTCATTACTTTTTCCACAATTTTTGTGGTTATTTTATCAAAATGTATTCCAAGTTCTTGGAAATCTAATTCCAAGAGTTCCTACTGGATTTATAGAACTGTTTTGGAATTCTTTATATGTACATCCACCATCTACATTCCAATGACATGTTGTTACTTCTAAATGTAAATGTTCTCCAGTTGAACACCCTGTTGTTCCCATATATCCTATAATACTATCTGTGGTTACTTTATCATATTTCTTATAATTTCCATATCTACTTAAGTGTACATACATAGAATATATATATTTACTATTATTTACTGAGTAATTATGTCTAACTACAATTATATTGGCATTTCCATGACAATATGCACCTACTGCTGCCTTGTTACACCATGATGGACTACAATTATCATTATATCTAGCAACAACTTGTCCATCGGCGATTGGATGAACTGCAATATTGACATTATCAGGATTTGACATATCCACTCCTCTATGTCCATAATTTCCTGTCCATCCTCTACTATATCTACCACTTGAAATTGGTCTTTGGAAAGTTCCAACACTTGGAAGTGAATTACCTGAACTTTGAATAACTCTAAACTGACATGCTGAAATATCTTCTGTTGCTCCACAACCTAACTTTTTATAGTAATTTAGGTTATCTTTTGCTGCTTTTATCCTTTCTTCAACAGATGGCATTGATTCAACTATACCTTTTGTATCTAATTCTATTCTTGCTTTTTCATCTTCTAATTGTTTTTTTAATGTTGAAAGTTCTTCTTTTTTTGCTTTTAAACTTTCTTTCTTCTTATTATTTTCTATTATAAGTTGTTTTAATTCTTGCATTATTTGATTATTGTATTCTGTTAATTGTTCTGTTATTGACAATCTATAAATCATATCTGTTATAGTTTCTGCACCGAAAGCATATTCTAAATAGGCATTTTCTCCATTTTCGATTTGGTAATAAGCCATTATTTTTTTACTTTCTTCACTCTTTTTGATAATTTCTTTATTACTTTCTTCTATTTGTTCTTGAAGAGAATTAATTTCATTTTCTGTTCCCGTAATTTGAGACTGTATATTTGCAATATTTTTTTTAACTTGCTCTACCTCTGCTTGATTTTTTGCAACTTTGGCTTGTTTTTCTTTAAGTTCTGCAGTATATTTATTTACTTCTGCTTCAAATTGGGCGATTGTTTTTGCAGATACATTTTTTGGAACTAATATTAATATTAAGGCTAAAATTATTATACTTTTAACTCTTTTCATATTACACCTTTAAATACTTTCTAACTGCACTTGATGAACCAATCATACCTACGATAATACCAATTATTGCAATCATACCAGATATAGTGTATATAAATGGAGTTGGATTAATTAGGGTAATTAATGGAGTAAATAAGTAACCACCCATACGGGTATATAATGCTGGATAACCAAATACTACTATGGCAATAGGAATTATAGATCCTAAAAGTCCAAGGAACATACCTTCAATAATAAATGGTGTTTTGATTGTGAAGTTACTAGCTCCTACTAGACGCATTATACTTATTTCTCTTTTTCTAGAATATATTGTTAGTTTTATGGTATTAATAATTAGGAATATTGTTACTAATATTAAGGCAATTACAGCTCCATAGGTAACTTGCTTTATTGAATTAAAAGCACTAATCATTTTATCAACCATTCCCTCACCATATCTAACTACTGCAATTTTATCTATTTTTTCTATTTGTTTTGCTGTTTTACTAATTTTTTCTACATCTTTTACTTTTATTTGGAAAGTATCTTTTAATGGATTATCTTTTTCATCCCAACCTGACATAACTGTATTAAATATATCTGATGATGATTGCATTTCTTCTTTTATTTGCTTTTTATCTTCATACTTAATCTCTTTTTGATCAATATTTGAAATATCTTTTAATTGTTCTTTTATATTTTCTATTTCTTCTTCTGTGGCATCATTTTCAACAAATGCAATTATTGTTAAATCTTTTTCTATTTCATCAGTGAAATTTGATACATTATATGAGGCAATTATCGACATTGCAACGATAATTAAAGTTATTGTTATACATGAAATTGAAGCTAGAGATAAACTAAAATTACGGAAAACACTTTTAAAAGCATCTCTAATACTTCTTCCTAACATTCTAAGCATTTTTATCATCATAAGTTCCTTTCGCTTTATTATTTATTACTCTTCCCTCTTTTAGGGTTATAACTTGTTTTTTCATTCTATTTACAATTTCTTTATCATGGGTTACAACAAGTACTGTCGTTCCCCAATCTTTGTTTATTTTTTCAATAATTCTCATAATTTCCATACTCATATCAGGATCAAGATTTCCAGTTGGTTCATCGCATAATAGCATTTTTGGATTATTAACAATAGCTCGTGCAATCGCGACTCTTTGCTGTTCTCCTCCAGATAATTGATCTGGATAGCTATGTATCTTGTGTTTTAATCCAACTATTTCTAATGCTTTTAATACTTTGATTCTTGTTTCTTGTTTTGTAGCTCCTATTACCTCCATAGCAAAAGCTACATTTTCATATACTGTTAATTTTGGAAGTAGACGATAATCTTGGAAAACAATACCTAATTTTCTTCTTAATTTATAAATTTTGCTATTTCTTAATTTTGCAACATTAATTCCACCAACTATTATTTGACCTTTAGTTGGTTTTTCTTCACGATAAAGCATCTTCATTAATGTACTTTTACCAGAGCCGGAACCACCAATTATAAAAACAAATGAACCTTTTTCAATATTTAAGTTCAAGTCATATATTGCAGTAGTACCATTTTTATATTGCTTTTTGACATTTTTTAATCTAATAATATCCACTTATATCATCCACCTTATCACATACAGTATAACACAAATTTCGACATAACAAAAGACAATTATTTTTTTAATAATTGCCTTTATTTTCCAATAATAAGTTTAATTTAATTAGTTTAATTTTGTACCACAGTTAGAACAGAATGCTCCTCCAGTTACTTGTTTTCCACAATTTGGACAAAATTTTGAAGTAGTTTGAGTATTTTCACCATTTTGATTATATGGATCATATTGAGTAGTAGCACCTTGAGTTGTTTGGTTGTTCATTACATTTGTTGCTCCTCCTATTACTCCATTTGATGCCATATTCATCATACCAATTCCCATGAAACCATTTGCTGCTCCATTTGCATTGTTAGCAGCATCTTGAACTGCATTTGCATACGCTCCAGTAAGTGTACCTTGTTGCATGAATGAATTTGAAGATAATTCATAATTATCTATTTTCTTGTTTGATTCATCATCTAAAGTTACTGATTCTACTACAAAACCTACGATGCTTATTCCTCTATCACGAATTGGTTGATCAAAGACTTTTTCGTCCATTATTTTTTTAATCTCACCTGTTGAACTTGGTAATTCTAAAACTGGTGTTTTATGATTTGAATTTCCTAATTCATTTAATACGTTTTGGAATGCTCCTATTACTTCTGAACGCATTTGTTCTGTTATACTATCTTTACGGTATTCATCTGCTGTTCCAGCTACTTTTGACATAAATAATGCTGGATCAGATATTTTAAATGTATATTTTCCGAAGCATTTTACTTCTACTCTTAAAGGGTTGATTGTTCCTGTCATTTGATTTGGAATTGGATGTGACCAATCTTGAAATGGTATAGGTGCTGGTGTTCCAAATTTGTTATCCATAATTTCTTTAGCATTTATATAGAATACTGCTTGTTCTTTGCTTGGTGCTCCATTATAAACAAAACGATTCCACATTTCTTTGAAAACTTCACCAAATTGTCCTGCGAAGAATGAAGGTGATGTTGAACTATCGAATGTATAAATTCCTTCTTCTGCTGTCGCATCTAAAATCTTTCCACTTTCAAAAATAATAGCCATTTGTCCCGGAGAAACTTGAATAGCACTATCTTTTGAAATAATACCATTAGGGGTTGATACTTTTTTCATTAAAATATCTTGACCTAAATCATCGCATTTTATATAATCCTTCCATTGATCATGTAATGTTGTTCCTACTGCTCCGACAGCAGCTTTAATTAATCCCATAAATTTACCTCTTTTCTTTATTTTTTATTATTTAATTTTATTAAAAACTATGTCCTCCACCACCATGGCTTTGACCACTACTTCCTGTATGTGTTGATGAACCTCCGCCTGATGAAGAGTCATGTTCTATCTTAGTTCTATCCGTATGGGTGTGTATTAACATATCACCCATATTATTAATTATCATATCATTTTTATCTAGATATTGTTTTGCTGTTGTTGCTTTTCTAGCTAGTTTATTTTTATTTATTAATACATACATTATTATAAATGTTATGATTAATGATATTCCAGATGAGTAAAGTAACATCTCACCTGTTGTCATTTGATTATCCTCATCACTTGGCAAACCGCTTTCTGCGTATTCACTTATAACATCAATATAACTAGCAACACCTTGATAATAGTTATTGTCACTCATATATTGATATACTTTATCAAGTGATGAGTCTATTCTGTTATCATTATACATTTTAATAGCATATCCTGTTGTAGACATATATATTTGTCTATTGTCCATATCTATTAAAAACAATATACCATCTTTTGTATTATTAATACCAAAATCATTATAATCATAAAAATCATCTGCATATTCACGTGGTGATTTTTTATTATTGGTATTAATTGTTACAACTGCCAAATCCATATTATACTTATTAATATAATCTGTTATTTTTTGATAGAGTTGTTGTTCCTCTTCATCTGTAAATAAGTCTGCAAAATCATATACTTTTTCTTCAGCTATAACTGAAGGCGTATTTAAGATATTTTCTTTATTTTCATCAGTTACTGTTATATTATCTGATATTAAATAATTGCTTTCACTTCGTTGTCTAGTATTAGTACTAGCATTTACATTTTCTATACCACAAAGTGTCATTGTACACACTAGTAGTAAAATTATTAATCTTTTTTTCATTTTCTACCTCACTAACCATAATATTGCAAATGATAAGGCAGTCAATAGTATATATATAATTAGTGTCATTATTACTACTTTCGGTTTATCTAGTGGTATATTACCTACTATTTTGCCAGTTTGTCCATTCATCGCAAAAGTATAATATTTTTCTTTATATTTGACGTTGACCATCCATACTGGTAATAAAATATAATCATCTTGAACTTTTTTGATATTTAAATTATTACTTGTAACGAATGCACCAACTTCTGGTATAGTAGCTTTTGTTTCATCTACTGCTGTATTCATAGTTCTAGTATTTGCCCTAGTAATACTTTTTTCTTTATCTATATCATATTTTTCTGCTAAAAAACCAGATAAATATGCATGATTGTATTCTACTAGATCTTTATACTCAAATGGTTCTAAAGAATCCATTAGGTTATCATCAAATCTAGATGAGCCATCTACTAATACTTTTTTGAAATTCATATTTGCTTGACGTTTTGCTAAATATGTATCTTTTTTTCGGTAATGATAATTATAATCACTCCAAGTAGTAATTCTATCATAATTAAAATCTATATCACCGGAAACATTCAAATCATAAGTCCAAAATGGAATATATACTCCTGTTATTTTGTCTATATTTTTTGGATCATTAAAAAATTTAGGCATTAATGGTCTTCCTTTTGAGAGAGCTTTGAAACTTTTTATAGCCTCTTCTTTGACATTTTTAAATGGTATTATTTGAGTCGGTGCAATACCATCTGTAATTTTGTCCTTTAAAATTGTTGTACTTCCACAATATACGCAAAATGTTGCTGTAGTTGTTTCATCGGCCATTACTTCTGCTCCACAGTTTTTGCATCTGTAGACGTCTAAGTTTTCTAATTTTTTATATTCTTTTTCTTTTGACTTTTCATTGGCTTCTTTGCTACTTGCATTATCGTACTTCTGCATTTCCTCTAGTGTGAACTTGCTTCCACAATATTCACAATCCCACATTTGATTTTTTGGGTTAAAGGTGATTTTTGCACCACATGCTGGACACTTGTTGTCCAATACTTCCACTTTATCACATCCCATCTTAACAAGATTATATCATAGATATTTTTTTTTGTATGTTTTTTCTATTAATATTCAATTATATCATTACATATCCATGCTCTTTTTACTATATCAATAATATTACTTCCACAGTATTCACAATTTTTTGTTTTGATGTTTCTTATAGGAGATCCACAATTTGGACAATTAATTGCAAAGGCTCTTTTATCTTCTTCGATATTTGAGGCATCTATGATATAGATGAATTCTAATTTAAATCTATCTTGTACCTTCTTTTTAATGCTATTATCTTTTTGATAGAAATATTCCAAACTTGTAGATAAATATAATGTAGCAACTGTTTTTTCTTTTTCATATTTACTAACTACTGTTTTATGAATTTTAATTGAATCATATTTAATATTACTTTTCTTTAAGTCTTCTATCTTACTATCTACAAAGGCTTTTACTTTTTCATTTTTGATGTTTTTACTATTTTTTGTTTCTATTGCATTTAATGCTTCTAATATTATTTTTTCACTGGTTCTTTTTAATTCATTTATATTAACACTTGGAAAATCTTCTTTAAATCTTGGCATGTAAATACTGTCCATACTTGATAATGATTTGGGTAGTTCTTCATCTTCCAATCTAGCCTTTTCTATTATTTCGTTTATAGAATTTAATCCATATTTGTTTAATGTCTTTTTTATTTTGATTCTTATATAGATATAAATAATTGTAATGAATGTAATTAATATAATTACTCCTATTAAAAATGGCATACTATTCCTCCAAATTTATTATAAAATAAAAAAGAGGTGAAAACAATAATTATTTTCCACCACTTACTTCATAAGCATTATTTACTATATAAAAGGCATCTGGGTCTAGTAATTTAATACTTTCTGTCACTTGAAAGTATTCTCTTGTTGGTATTACTGTTAATATCATTTTTCTTTTTTTATCTAAAAAAGCTCCTTTAACTGAAAATACTGTTGCTGTATGAGACATTTCTTTTATTAGAAATTCTTTTATATCTTCTTCCTTACTAGTAATTATATATATAGCTTTATTTTTGGATGTTCCTAATATAATTTTATCTACTATTAAACTATTTATATATAGAATTATAATGGCATACATAATCATTGTTGTACCATATATTAGGCTTCCTAAGAGAATTATAACTGTGTTAATAATAAAATTAGTTTTTCCTATTGGGATATTGTGATATTTGAATAGAATTTGACTAATTATTGGTAAACCTCCATTACTAAAACCAGTTTTATATAGTATTCCATTAGAAAGTCCTCCTATTACTCCAATAAATATGGAAATTACTAATAAATCAGACATATCTATAGTGATATATTTAGTTAGATAACTAGTTATTTGTACTAATAATGGATAGGCAAATGTTGCTATTAATGTTCCTGTAGTACATTCTTTCCCAAGATAAATATAACTTAGTATTAACATAATTATTGAAATGATTAAAATTGTAATTGAAGGATTAATTTTATTAATAGAATAATTGATTAAGGCTATTCCATTTACTCCTCCAGTTACAATTTTTGCAGGCTGGATTAGGAAATTATATAATATGGCTGATATTAATAGAGATATTAACATTACTATATATCTCGATAGTTTTGTTTTGTTTGATTTTAAAAGTACGGATTCTTTAATAGTTTTCTCTTCCATTAGGCACCTCCTACTACTTCGTAGGCATCCGTTACTACAAAAAATGCATTTTCATCTATTTCATTTATTCCTTGTTTAAAACGATAATACTCTTTAGTTGGCAATACACACATTAAAACCTTTTGTTTCTTGCCAGCAAATCCTCCTTCTGCGCTTAATTCGGTTACACTGTGATGCAAGTTTTCTATTATATATTGTTTTATTTTTTTATCTTCACTAGTTATTATGTAGAATGATTTGGAATCTGATACTCCTAATATTACTCTATCTGTTATATAACTGATAATATATAATAGTAAAATTGCATACATTATTTTATTTATACCAAATACTATTCCACTTAAAATAATAATTGTTCCATCGCTCATATACATAGCATTACCTATACTAACTTTTAAATATTTAGATAAAATTTGATTAATTATATCAGTTCCACCAGAACTGAAACCTGCTTTAAATATAAGACCTGAACCAAATCCTTGAATAACACCAGCGAAAATTACAGCAAGGAGAAGAACTGATGTATCTAAATGTAAAAAGTTATTTATGTTTTGGGTTAGTTTTATAAATAGTGGAAAAAGGATACTTCCTAAAGTAGAGTGCATTGTTTTTTCTTTTCCAAGAGTAAAATAACTTAAAACTAAAAGTAAAATATCTACTATTGCAATAAATAATGATGTATCTATATTAAATAAATAGTGAATTATTATTGATAGGCCACTTACTCCTCCTGCTACTAAATTATTTGGAGCACAAAACAAGTTGAAAGCACAAGCTGATAAAAATGCTCCTATTACTACTTGAAGATATCTTTTAAAACGGCTCTTTTTATATATCTTTTTTTCAATATTTTTTGTTGACATATTATTCTCCTTTTTTTAAATAGGCATCTATAAATATATTTATTTCTCCATCTAATACTTTATTAACATTACTTGTTTCTATGTTTGTTCTATGATCTTTGACCATAGAATAAGGATGCATTACGTAGCTTCTTATTTGTGAACCAAATTCTATATTTTTTTCTTCACCTTTAATATTATTAAGTTCTTTTTGTTTTCTTTCTTCTTCTAAAACTTGAAGTTTACTTTTTAAAACTCTTAAGGCTTCTTCTTTATTACGTAGTTGACTTCTTTCATTTTGACAGGTTACAACAATCTTTGTTGGTAGATGAGTTATTCTTACTGCAGAATCTGTTGTATTTACTCCTTGTCCTCCACATCCTGATGAACGATACACATCTATTTTTAAATCTTGTTCATTTATATCTATAATACTATCGTCTTCAATCTCTGGAGTTACTTCTATTGATGCGAATGAGGTATGACGACGATTATTTGAGTCAAATGGTGATAATCTTACTAGACGGTGTACACCTTTTTCACATTTCAAATATCCATAGGCATTTTCTCCAGTAATTTCTAATGAACAACTTTTTATACCAGCTTCTTCACCATCTTGATAATCTAGAGTCTTTACTTTAAATTGATTTTTTTCACACCATCTTGTATACATTCTATAAAGCATTAAAGCCCAATCACAAGCTTCTGTTCCACCTGCGCCACTATGTATTTCTAAAATACAGTTATTTTTATCAAACTTGCCATTTAATAATAGTAATTTTTCTAAATTAGTAATTTGAATATTTATATTTTTTAAATCTACCTTAATATTTTCTAGCAGACTATCATCTTTTTCTGTACTTATTAATTCTATTAATTCTAAATTATTTTTAATTTCTTTTTGTAAATTCATAATTGGCTCTGTAATATTCTTTAAGGATGATATATTTTTAAATATTTTTTGAGCATTTTGTTCATTATCCCAAAAATTACTTTGCTTTGTTTGTTCTTCTAATTCTTTAATTTCTTTATTTTTTTTATCAACGTCAAAGTGACCTCCATAAGTCATTTACTTTTTTAAGATTTAATTCAAATTCCTTTTTTAATTCATTAATATCCATTTTATCCCAACTTTCTATTAATATTATACACAATGTTATATTTATTTAAACAATATTTGGTATATTTTTTTTATATTTACATAATATATTAGAGAGGAAGGTTCACTATAAGTGTGAAGATCCTCTGTAGATAGATTGGAGCCAATGGGCTCCTTTTTTATTTATAATAATTACTTTCATCCAAATTATATACATTTAGAATATAAATAAAAAGATTATTAACTAAAATAATCTTTTTAAAATTTCTTTTTTAAAACCTTTGGTTTTTCTTGTTCATAACCTAGTTTATGCTCTAAATAACATTTTCCACATAATGGAATATACTTTATATCTTCCTTTGTACCATCTATTAAAGTTGTTTCACCATCTAGGGTAAACTTATTATTTACAAATCTCGCATTGAATTTGGCTCTTTTTCCACATACACAAATTGTAATTAGTTCATCAGTTTCATCTGCTAATTCTAATAATCTTTTACTACCTTCAAATAATTTACTTTTAAAATCACTTTTTAGACCATAACATATTACTGGAATATTATAAATTTTTGTTATGTAATATAATTCATCTATTTGATTTTCTGATAAAAATTGGGCTTCATCTACCAATATACATGAAACATCATTTAAATCTTTATAATATTTAGTCAATGATTCATCTTTTTTTAGTAATATATCTACTTTTCTTTTAAGACCTATTCTTGATTCTAGATAGTTTTCTCCTTTGGTATCTATTTCAGATTTTATTACTATTACTTTTTTATCATTTTGTTCATAATTATGTGCTACTTGCATTAATGCGGCACTTTTTCCACAATTCATGGCACCATATCTAAAATATAATTTTGACATTTTTCTATTTCACATCCTATTTAAATACATTACAATATTTTTTTATTTTTTCTGACTTTAATATTTGCTTATATATTTTTAATTCATTAATTTTATCATTATAATATTCTAAATTTATTCCATGAAATAATTTTTCTTCTATATTATCTATCATATTTGCCCTCATAATTGTATCTATTATACACCAAATGTTTTTGATTTAAAATATAATATTTAAATTTTAATATTTTGCTTTTAAATAAAAAAATATTAACAATTTTGTTAATACTTTTACGATATTATGACTGATCTTTTTCCTGTAGAGTTATAAATTGACTCAACCTGTTTTTTAGAGGTTGTCCATTTGGTCCTACCATCATCATGAGTCCATGGATCTGTTAGTATTTGTTCGCCGGTTATACTGTTATACCCTGTTAATAGTAAAACATGAACATTTTTAGGAGCACCTTCAATAAATTCTTTCGGAGCTTTTAATTTTGCAGTCAAATAAATAATAACGGGATTACCTGCTTTAACCTGTTCATCTAGTTCATCCAATGATTTTCCTGTACTATCAATAATGCCATTATTTCCAGAAGAGGTTCTACCATATTTAGCAAGTGGATCTGGAGCAATCCAATGTGGCACATCATTTGGCTGAGTACCATAAATATCATGAGTAAATCCTAGAAAAGGATCTGAACTTTTTGGAACATTTTCAGCATAAGTTGGTAAAGTCATATCTTTTAAATATCCTTTATATTGTAAACCCATCAGTAATGTAGCTACTTCACAACCATTTAATACATTATTTTTATTTTGACTAATATATGGGACTTCTAACACTGTCCACGCTGCTTGAATTTGCCTTCTTTTTTCTTCTTCCTGTCTTCTCTTTTCTTCCGCAATTCTTTGTCTTTCTAATTCTTCTCTTTTTAATAACTCACTATTGACTAAATCTAAATATACTTGTAATTCATTACTTATATCTTGTTGCTTTAAAGATTGTTTTTTTGTAATAGCTGCATTATACATATCTCTAGTTACATCATCTTTTACTTGTTGATATTGATTATCAACGAAGAGAGAATCAATAGTATTTTTAACATCATTTATTTGATTGATTTGTTCATTCATTGACTGCAATTTTGGATTTAACAACTCTTGGTAATTTTTTGAAAGCATAAAGTTTTTATTTTTAACATTAACCAGATCGGCACTAGTGACATTCGAGCGAAGAATATCACCATCAAAGTAACTATCAATAATATTTTTCAATGTAACATAATCTTTCAATTTTTTTAATTTATTATCTAGCTTTTCTCTTTTATCGTCATAGACTACTTTTTTATTCATTTTTTCAACTGAAACTACTTCTTTTATATTTAAATTATCTCTTGGTATGTATTTATTGCTACTAGAAAATAACTTTCTGTATGCCTTACAAGTATCACTATATTGTTTTTCTTGTAAATTAATAACTTTATTAGCACAAAGAAAACATGTGATTGCTAATACTACACATATAATTCCCACAACTAACCACAATATTCTTTTTTTACTCATACTTATACTCTCCATAGTATAGAATATAATTTAACAAAAAAAATGTCAATAAATCTACCTTGGTAGTTTGATTATTGACATATATTTAACAATATTATTATTTTTCTAATTTCATATATAAAATTGGATAAGGATTTTTCTGTTCATCTAATTCGCTTCTTTTATATGTTTTAAATCCCATATGTTGATAAAATTTTAATGCTGAATAATTTTGTTCATTAACGGTTACTTCATTAATTTTATAATTCTCCAAATTCTAAATATATATTTGTAAATACTTCACTAGTATAGTCAATATCTTCAAAAGACCAGTTGGCCATTTTACTATAGAAATTATATTTATTTGTTTTCATTTTCACCATCATCTATTAATATTAATAAAGTGTGATTAAATATAAAAAGAAGCTCCTTTCACGAATATACCACAAAAAACAACCACAAAATTAATGTGTATATTTTTTGTCACTCATGAGGAGATTCTTAAGACTCTTCATTATTCCTTTAAACATTTATTTATCTGGTAGTAAAACGCGAATGACTAATTGATTTACTACATTTAAATTATAACAAATTAATATTAATATGTCAAAAATCACTACGAGCAAAAATGATGTCGGCATCCTTTTTACTTATTTTTTAATTCTGTCCACATTATTTATACTATGTGGACAAGTCGTGAACAAATTGTCATCTGTAGACAAATTTATCGTTTTTTCTATTTTTGACAATTCCTTATTTTATAAAGGCTTGTGAGGTTATTTACCACAGCATTGTTTGTACTTCTTACCAGAGCCACAAGTTCGTCCTTTTTCAGTATATATGATACTATGAAATATATATAGTATTATATATTTTTCAAGGAAAAATGAGTCTGAACGGTATTGGTATTATGTCATACATATAGTATATATAGAACTATACATTTTTTTATTTTTGCACACAAATTGCACACATTGTTATCATCAGCATTTGTTCTCTACTTAAAATTATAACATTTTTATTTTTATATAACAATCTATAATTCACCTTTATAAAAATAAATTTTCATTGCATCTTCGTTATACGTAGGTTTTGAAATATCTATATCTAGAAAATTTGATATATAATATATTAAATATTGAGATGAAATTAATAAATCATATTCACATAATATTCCATCATATCTACTTTCAATTATCAAATTTTGATCTTTTTCTAAATATTCCAATAACTTTTTCTCATATAAACTTGTAGTTTTTTGCTTAAAATAAATATTTTTGTTATGACTTAAATGCTCGTAATTAATAAATCTTCCATGTGAAAAATTTTTCTTTTCATGAATTAAACAATTATATATACCGGACTCAATTATTTTACTTTCTAAATCACTACCAGCAGATTCAGTAAAATCTCCTGTAAAAATATTAAAACTATTTCCTTCTTTTAAAAATTCTTTTAGCATTTTTTTATTTTCTTTAAAATATTTATCAAAGTAATTTTTCCAATAATTTATACTATCTCTAATAAACTCTTCAATATCATTTTTTGATTTTCTTTCAAAATATAATTTTAAAAATAAACTAGCTGGAGCCAATGCTCCTTCAAAAGATAAGAATCCTCTCTCTTTTCCTTTATTTGTGCCTGTTCGATATGAAATAACATTATTTTTAGATATTCCAGTTTTTGTTACAACCTTTTGCAATTCACCTTTTGTTATAATATATTTATTATCATTATCAATTAAACTTGTTGATACAAGCAAATCATTTGTTGTTCCTGAGTAAGTAAACAAAAATACTGAATCAACACTATTATTGTTTCTATAATATAGGTCTCTAGGATATAAAGCCACTGTATTTATTCCATATAAATGATTAATAAGTTTAGATGAAAATTTTGCGCCTGCAAAAGAACCACCAGTTCCTACAAAAATACTATTATTTAGACTTTCAAAATCTATTTTAGTTAACTTATCATAAGCACTACTATTAATAGCATTAATTATTCTTGTTTCTAAATTATTGATATTTATATTACATCTTTTTATTTGTTTTCTTAATGAAATATTAAAATTACTGCAAGAGCAAGCATCTTTCACTTTTTTTATTTTATATAAATTTTGTATATGTCCTCTTGCACCAAACTTTTTTACAACCTTTTTTGTAAGTTTAGTTGCTTTTTCAAAAGTTGAATCTATAAATTTATAATCAATAATATAGTTATTCTTTATATATTCACTAATAAACATTGAAAAAAATGCATCCCCAGCTCCTGTTGGGTCAACTTCTACCTCAGGATTACTTAACTCTTTATTGACTTTATTATTATCAAAAACAAAGTCTGAACCTTTTTTTCCTCTAGTTACAATTATCATTTTAGGATGTAGTATATTATATATCTCTTCCAATGATTTTATAGAAAATCTATTTTTCAAATATTTTTCAACTCGTTCATTTAAGTTTATAATATCAAATTTATTTTTAATTTTTTCTAGTATTTCATTATCATTATAATCTTCTAATTCAAAATATTGTCCCAAATCTAGCATTTTTCTATTATTACAATTATCTATTATAATTTGATTTTTATTGTTTAAATTATCAAAAATCAAAACATCATCTTTATTAATTTGTTTCAAAATATCATTTGGTTCTATTTTACTTTCTTCGTACCATTTTTTTATATTACAAATAGGACATCGTTTTTTTGAAGTAAACTCTAATTTATCATTTAATTCTTGATATGATACATGAAAGCAACGAGTATTTATATTTTCAATCACTTTTACATTATCAATGTTTGTTCCAACTTCCTTTAAGCTATTAATTGCTATAGTACCTGCCATATCATCACCACATACACCACAAACAGATGTTTCTAAGCCTAGTTTAGCAATGTTAGCAATTATATTATGAGAAGTCATTCCTCCATTTACTCCTACCAATTTACCATTTTTATAATAAAAATCTGTAACTAAATCTCCAATACTAATTATTTTCATTCATTCACCTACTTAAATATTTTTTTCTAACCACTCATACAAATACTTATCTTTAAAAGCATGTGAAGTTAAAAAATGATTATCATTTTCTATAATTTTTAATTCTATATTTTTTGAATCAATATTTTTAAGTTTATTATAAGCTTGTATACTTTCATTAACATCAATAACATCATCATTATTACCATGATATATTAAAATTGCTTTGTCTTTTACTTGTGATAAAGTTTGATTAATAGGAAGCATTATACCTCCAGACACAGATACTATACCTTTAAATAGTTCAGGTCTTGACATAATATAATTCCAAGCACCAAACGCCCCCATACTACTTCCTAAAATACATACTCTATTTTTATCACATTTATATTCTTTATAAACTTCTTCTAAAATTTTTTCTACATCCCTTAAATGATAATCCCAAAAATTGTTGTTGGTACATTGTGGAGCAACTACAATATAAGGGATATTAAACTTATTCATATATTTAGGCAAAGCATATTTCTCTACATCTTCTACTTTATTGCCTCTTTCTCCTATACCATGTAAAAACAATAGTAATGGCAAATCACTTTCATTTGTTTCTGGAGCATAAACAATATAATTTATATTACAAAAATTACTATCATTAAGTTTACAATATTTTTTTAACATATATCCTACCTTACTTTCACTAAATTTTTATTTACTTTTAGATTGTATATATTTTGTTGTAAGTTATTGAAAAATAATCCCATATGATATCCATCTTGAAATGCATGATTTACTAGTAATGAAATATCTATAAGATATCTATCATCATCTAAATAATATTTTCCCCAACAAATTTTAGGTTTACTGTTTTTTTCATTAAAATCAATCGCATCTTTAAAATTTGAAAAAGTAATCCATGGGATACAAGTTATATTTATTTTATTCATATTTTCCAATCCTAATATTTTATAGTACGGAACATTATTAGATGCATCTTCTGTAGCCTTTGAAAATTCTATAAGAAAATTTGAAATATCTTCATCATATTCAACATATCTCGTAAAATTTAATTCATTATCACTATTTATAACAGTTGCTGTTGCTGCTAAAGTATCATATTTATAAACAAATTCATTTCCGTCTTCTTTACCAATACCATACTTAAATGCATCAATATCATTCAATGATTTCAGTACAAAATAAGTCATGCAACCATAAAATGAAATTTTATTTTGTTTACAAAAATTTATTAAATTAGTTATATCTATTTTAGTAACTATGCCTGTATATGGATCACTGTAACTTGAAAATGTTTCATATGCTAATTTTCGTTTCCAATTATTTATGTCAATTTTAGTTTTCATTCTTCATCTTCCTTTTTACATATAATACTTCACTCTTTTTAGAATAGTCGCCATTTTTTGCTAAACATTCTATTATTTTTCTTCTATTTAAATCAAAAATCCCTAAAGAGTCTTCATATGGATTTGTACTATACGGATCTCTCCAACTATATGGACTAGAGAAATATAAACCTTCTATAAAATTAAAGAAATGTCTATAATCTACAGCTCCATGATTAGGCATGAACATTTGGCTAATTCTATTAACTCCTGGATACCTTACAGCAACTATTTTATCAACATCAATACCTATATCATAAAAAGTAGTTATAGCTAGTTGCATTGTTTTACCAGTTAATAAATTGTCATCTAATATAATATATTCTTTTTGTTTATCAATTCCAAAAAGTTCGATACCACCAGTTTTAAAAATATCAAAAAATCTTAATTCTAACGATTGTTTTTTTGCATATCCAGTTACACTCTTGTTAAATTTTAGTATAGAAACATCATTTATTCTATCGTCTATTGATTTCATTATAATTGGCAATTCTAAACCACCATAGCATAATCCACAAATACCTTTATTAAAAATATTAGAATCTTTTTGTAGTGTTAAACTACAAGTAATAAAGTTTTCTGCAAAATTATCTATCTCTCTGTATGCTCTAAAATCTTTAGAATAATTCTCTTTTTCAGGTTGTTTAATAAAATTCAATCTAAACTCATTAGTAATTAAAATTATATTTTTAATTAAATTTTCTATTTCAATACTATTAATTTTATAGTTTTCATCGAATGAAATATTTTTCATCAAATTTTCAGTACTTATTAAACTATTATATAGTTTGTACATTAATGAATTTTTAGCTAATGTTTCCAAGTTAACCATTACATTTTTTTCTATCTGATTATTAACAATTTGTTGATTTAATAGAATTAACAAATAATTTCTAACATTATCTATTAACCCTAATATCATTTTTACATTATTTAATTCATTTATATCTAATGTATTATTAATTGCTATTAAAGACTTTGAAAAAAATTCCATATTATTATTTAACCATTCATATATCATTTCTTTAGTTGTTATATCCTCTCGTGTATTTTCGTCATGAATTCTTTGAGATAAAAAATAATAATATATACCAGAACCTCTTAATAATATATTTTCATTATCATACATTGAATAACACAAACTAGAGTCATTATATGTAAACCATAGTTGTTTTAGTGGATTATTATCTGGTATAGTAATCCATTCATACATAGGAATTTTTATGCTTCCACTTGACGAATCAAATAAACTGGCTATTCCATCTACTGCCTGAAATTTATCATTAATTAAATTATTAAAATATGTAATTTTATTGTTTTTTCCTTGTGTCATTTTCTTTTCTACTTTAGCATAGGCTCTTGCATATTCGCTTTGTATAGCATGTTCCAAACAAATTGTAGGCAGTAATTTTACTTTTTTTAATAAACTTAAAGTACCATTTACACCTGTTATTATTTTTCCGTTATCAATAACTGGAAAACATTTATCAAAATCTCCACTTGTTTTTTCAACGCTAAATCCTTGTGGACAATTTAACATAGAATAATCGTTCCCAAGTTGATCACCACAATCTCCAATTCGAAGCATTGAATTTTGTGGAATACCTATCATTCTTTCAGCAACTTGTATGGCTTTATTTTTGGTGGCAGTACCTATTTGTAAAACTTGTTTGCCATTATGCATTCCTATTGTTAAGTTTAAATTTGAGCTTTGTGAATCCCTTATTAATGAATTAATAGTTCTTATTATCTCATTATTAAATTTTAAACTATCGTTCAAAATCATTATTCTTATATTTATTATAGAGTTTGTTTTAGAATCTATTGAATAAGTAACCTTACAATGTTCATTTAAAAGAGATGTATTTAATAAAGAAATAATTTTTTTATTTAATTCTTCTAATTTAATAAAATCTTCTTTAGATGATATATATTCACTAACATTAAAAAGTTTTTCACTACCATCACTAGTCATGAATATCCTTGCACCATCATTAGTAAGTGCATACATTTTTAACAATTGTTTTTTGGTAATTTCATATTTGTTTTTTAAATCATAAATAATATCACTTAATAAATCATTTAATCCAGTCTCTCCTCGACCTGTAATAAAAACTACTGGAATATGTTTTTTTAACATATTTGCTAACATTGGCAAAACACGTGGATCTATCTTTGTTGAATTATCTTCTGTTAATGTTCCATCAATATCAAAGCATACTGCATTATATTTTTGCTGCAATGCTTTTTGATAATTATTTAATAATTTTTCACTTATCATAATAACCTCCTATAAAATTTTGCTCAAAGTTTTTACAGTTTCAAACTGACTAATAGAATCTAAATCTTCATTAAAATAAATACTTGTTCCTCCTTTTTGTTCCCAATCAATTAAATTTTTAATACTATCATCAATTAAAATTTCTCCATTATTTGGTAAATATATTTGGCTTTTTTTCACATGTGGTGGAACAAACAAAATTGGTACTTCTACTTTTCTACTCCTTAATGCTTTTGCTTTTGCTTCCATCTCAACCAAAGTATGTATTTTAGTTAAAATAGAAAGTTGTTTAGATTTGGCTTGTCCCTCTAAAATATAATCAATAGCGTTATTGATTACTTTTGATTCATCTAGTAATTCAAACCAATCTAGTTTTTCAAAAAATGCATCCCAACTTATATCAGGGTTCTGATCTTTTCTTTCAACAACTCTTTTTTCTGTATCAAATATTACTCCGTCAAAATCAATAAATATTTTTTGATTAGACATAAATATCACCTCTCATAAATCTATTATACCGCATATATAGGCAATATTATGTCTAAATTATTAATTATTTAACTTTATTCTATCTATTTCAAAATGTCTAATATCATCCCTAAGTTCGCAATATGCTGTTACGTAAAATTTATTATCATAATTAAATATTTGTAAAGGATGAATTATTCTTTCTTGCCATTCTTGTTTTAAATTCCTATATAATATTTTTAGTGGTTTTTTATTTGAAATAGCATCATTTAAAGTAAAATATAATACAGATTTACCATTAGTCCCATTATCCAAAAAATATTTACTCTTTTCCTCCTCTACATCACTTGCAAATTTAATTTTATTAATTAATCTTTTATATTTTGCAATATCTTCATATCCTAATTTTTCTAACAGCATATTAACATTTTCTAATAATTGAAGATCATATTTATTAAAATGGTTATACTGGTTTTTGATATTTAGTATGTAATATCCTCCATTCGGTCCCATAAATGTTTCTATTGGAATTCCTGCTTGTTCTAATTCTACTTTATAATATCTAACCATACGTTCAGTAATACCTATTTTTTCTGATAGTTCCTTTACGGTATATTTATTCCCTGTATTCAAATAGTTTAACATTTGAATAGCATTTGATACTTTGCCCATCTTTTCACTTCCTTTATTTCATTATATCATTTAATATTACTGGTTTTATTAAATCAACATAAATTTCATTAAATTTTACTATATTAAAAATTACTTCTGACTGAATTTAATTTTTGATTAATTTTATGATGTTCACTTGTGCCATAAATTTTTCTTCCTCTAAATCTTTTAGAGAACAAAAAAAATCAACACGAATGTTGATTTCATGATTTTGTGTGCATAACACAAACCCTTTATTTATATGGGTTAAATGGATTTGTGTACATGATTTTTTATTTTTCGCACACAAATTGCACACAATTTAGTGTTTTTGCACACAATTTAGTGGTTTTTTGACTAATTCCAATTGTACAAGCCCTTATAAAATAAGCTATTTACCACAGCATTGTTTGTACTTCTTACCAGAGCCACAAGAACTTTGTACTCCCATATTATCTGTATTATTTGTATTTATAATATTACCTGTATTTCAGGCTTTTTCAGACTAGGTAACATCTATATTATTTGTATTATCTGTACTATTTATATTATAAATATTTCTCTACTGTGGACAAATT
>CAKPLP010000015.1 GCA_934167695.1 uncultured Bacilli bacterium
TTAAGAATAGTAACAAAAGACTATATAGAAACATCAAGTCAAAATATAACAGAACAAACACCCCAAACAGATGAAAAAGTAGTAACAGAAGAAGAAAAAACTCCTTCAGAAGAAGCACAACAAACTGAAGAAACAACAACAGAAACAGAAGAACAAAAAGAAAATAGTTAAAATATAATAATTTCAGTCATTTGTTGACTGAAATTTTTGTTTTAATAAATCCCATAATTTCCCATAAAAATTTGATAATTTAACTATAATTTTTAGATACCATGTACTTGTAAGAGAGGAAGGGATGCCTATAAGGATAGAATATTAACCCAATGCTTAAAAATCTAAATATTTTATATATATAAAATGGAGGCGATAAAGAATATTAGAAAAAAGAATTAAATAATGATATACTATTGGGGTAGGTGATAATATGTATACTATATGTTTTGTAGAAGATGAAGTAGACCTTTCCAATTTAGTAAAAGTTTACTTAGAAAAAGCAGGTTATAATGTAGTATCCTTTACTAAAGGTGCCGATGCAATTAACTACATTGGTAATAAAGTAGATTTATGGATACTTGATATAATGTTAGGAGATGATGTTAATGGCTATGATATAATCGGTGCTATAAGAGAAAAAAATCCTGATACACCAGTGATATTCACATCTGCAAGAGATCAAGAACTCGACAAGATATTAGGATTAGAACTTGGAAGTGACGATTATATAACTAAACCATATTCAAGTAAAGAACTTGTTTTAAGAGTTAATAATATTATAAAAAGGGTTTATAAAGATCCTCAAAATAAATTTTTAAAATATGATATTTATAATATAGATATTGAAAAAAGAATAGTCTATAAAGAAAAAAAAGAAATTTCTCTAACAACATTAGAATTTGATTTATTAATACTATTTCTAAATAATTTAGGAAAAGGTTTTTCAAGAGATGAAATTTTAAATGCTATATGGGGAAATGATTATTTTGGAACAGATCGTGTAGTAGATGATCTTGTAAGAAGACTTAGAAAGAAAATGCCTAAGCTAAAAATAACTGCGATTTATGGCTTTGGATATCGTTTATCATGAATTATAGTAAAGAAAATCTTAGTAAACAACTATGCTTTATTATAATTATAGTCTTTGTAATTGTATTCATCTGTTTAGGTGTTGTTCTACCCAAAACATTAATACCTGTTGCTGAAAAGAATATATATAGTTATCTTAGTGAACCATTAAAAGTAATGCAATCGGATTTTGATAGAGATCTAACTACATCAGAAGTTGCCTATCTTTATATTATAAAAGACCAAGTAGTTAGTAGCGACAATTTATCCGATGTATTAAATATAAAAGATACAAGAAAACTAATAAAATATACCAAAAATACGTATGGTAAATTTATTTATAATCATAAAACATATTATTATTACCGCGTTCAAATAAATAAAACAATAAAAATTGCTCTTACCGGAGATTCCTATATTCGTGAAATTAAAGAAGAAATTTTAAATGCAATTATACCAATAGTTTTAGGAACATTCCTTTTAATAGGGTTAATATTAGTTATCTGGAGTTCTTTCATCGTTTTAAAAATAGAACGACTTAAGGAAAAGGTAGATAACATAGATAATCCTGATTATAACCATAAAATAGATTTTAAAGTAAATGATGAAATAAAATCATTAGGTTTAGCCATTGAAGATATGCGAATTTCTTTAAAACATCAAGAAGAATATCGCAATCAAATGTATCAAAATATTTCACATGATTTTAAAACACCTCTCACCGTTATAAAATCATACATTGAAGCTGTTGAAGATAATGTAGAAGATTCATTTACCGCTCTTCAAGTTATCAAACAACAAACCGAAAAATTAGAAACAAAAGTACACTCACTTCTTTACTTAAATAAACTAGATTATCTCAAAGATAGTAAAATTGAAATAGAACCAGTAGATATGGAAAAAATAATTAACGACGAAGTAGATAAATTTAAATGGAAAAGAAAGAACATTAATTTCGAAGTGGAGATAGACCACAAGGCAAAATTCGTCGGTACTTACGAACATTGGGAAACTATTTTAGATAATTTGCTTAGCAATTTTATGAGATATGCTAGTACTACTATAAAAATAACTGCTAAACCTAATAAATTAATTATATATAATGATGGTTCAAATATTGATAATGATTTACTTGAAGGAATCTTTACTCCGTTCCGAAAAGGAATCAAAGGAGAATTTGGACTAGGACTTTCAATCGTAAAAAAAACTTTAAATATTATGGGATATAACATTACCATCAAAAACGAGAAAAAAGGAGTTTCCTTTATTATTACAAGAAACCATAAATAATTGGTTTCTTTTTTTTATTTTTGTAAATAATAAGATTGGTGATTTTATGAGAATATTAATAATAGGAGGAAGAGGAGGAATTGCATATCATACTGCTTTAAAATTATCTAAACTTGGTCATTCAATCTATTTATGTACCCACACAAATAGTCAACTAATTTCATTAAAAAAAACAATAAAAAAAGAAAACTTAAATATAATGGCTTTTAAATTAGATATAACAAATGAAGAAGATTTATCACTATTAGATAAACTATACTATGATATAATTTGGACACATGCTGGAGTAGGTTATGGCGGAACAATTCTAGCGATGGATATAGAAACATTAAAAAGTAATTATAATACAAATGTTTTTGCAACAACCAAAGTAATTCAAAAAGCATATCAAAATTTTATAAAAAATAATATAAATGGAAAGATATTTGTAACCTCGTCTCTAGCAGGAATGTTACCTTTTCCGTACTTATCTTGTTACACCTCATCAAAAGCAGCATTATCAATGATATGTTTTTCCCTAAAAGAAGAATTAAAAAAAACAAATTCAAAAATTACAATTTCTTTAATAGAACCAGGGGCATATAGAACAGGATTCAATCAAGTTATGATAGAAAATAAAGAAAAATACCTTTATAAAGATAGTATTTTTTATAATAATTTAAAAAGTATTAATAGATTTCAAAAAAACATATTCACCCTAATAGAAAAAAACAATTATAATGATCTCACAAATAAAATAATAAAAGAAATGCAAAAAACAAAACCTAAGTTTAAAATAAGAGCCCCATTAAGTCAGGTTATTTTTACCAAAATATATTTGTTATTCTATAGATAGATAATTGCAGTAAATGAATATATATATGTTATTCTATAATAGAATAGGAGGTAAATTAGGTAATGAAAAAATTTTTAATAGTACTAATTATTATATTAGTAGTAGTTGTTGCAGGTTATGGTATCTATTATCAATTACAAAATAATAAGACTAACACTGAAGTAAAGAATAATGAAGAAAAAAATAATAAATTTAAATCTAATACATTTCCAATAACAATAACAAAATCAGAAATGCAAGCAGAAATTCAGGATATTTTTGGACCTGATGTAACATATACAGATTCTAATATAACACTTAATTGTAAAACAGTAGGAGTATATGATGCAAGTACTCAAACTTATTCATTTACAGAACCTGATGGATGTGGTGGTGTATTTATTCCTGAGATAGATACAAAAATAATAAGTGCGACAAAATATGATGATAAGCTAGAGATAGTAGAAAAAATGGCTTATTTAGATTATAAAGAAGATTCTACAGGAAACTTTGTTCAAAATGTACATAAAAATGTAAGTGATAAATTAGACAGTTATAAATATACATTTAAATATAAAAATGGAAATTATTACTTTGATTCAATTTTTACTATTAAATTGTAATTCAAAACACACCAAAAAAGGTGTGCTTTTTAATATAATAAAAAAATCCATTTATAAAAATGGACCTTATCTAAATTTGAATTAAAAATTCAAAATATATTCAATATGGTAGCGCCGGAGAGATTCGAACTCACGACCTATCGGGTATGAACCGATTGCTCTAGCCAACTGAGCTACAGCGCCAAATCAATTAAACAACAAAATTATATCAAAATAAATACAACTTGACAATACCTTTTTTAAAAAAATACTCTAAATACAAAGATACATGATATAATAAAATAGGTGATAATATGAAAAAAGTAATATCTATTATACTATCATTTATAGTTTTTATATCCTTAGCTACATTAACAATAATTTTAAATATAAATATATTAACAAAGTATAAAACTATAGATAAAATATCTTCAAAAATAAATTATTTAGATTTAGTAAATATAAAAGGGAAGCAAAATGATATTCAAAAAAATTATGATGATATATATTTGTCTTACCCAGAAAATAATATTAACTCAGATCTAATAACAAAAATTTATAATCAAAAATTTGCAAAAGATGTAACAACAAAAATAATTTATACAGAATTAAATTATCTTTTAACTGGAAAGAGTGAAAAGACATATACAATAGATGAATTAAATACTTTAACTTCCAATAATATTAATAATATTAAAAATTTATCTGATAATGATAAACAAATAATAAATAATGTAATAACAGATAATAATCTAAAAATTCTTACGATTGAAAATATAATAAGAGGAAAGATAAATAATATTTCATACTATAAGTTAAAAATAATTAGATATGTATTAGATTATAAATTTAAAATAATATTATTATGTCTTATTATAATATCAATTATTCTAGAATATATTATAAATAAAGAAAAATTATTTCCATATATATTTGTTCCAACAATAATATGCAGTATTTTAGAATTATTAATAGCAATATTTTTACCAAGTATATTATTTAACTTAATTTCTAATGAGTTTTTAAAAACAATAATATATTATTATTTAAAAGAATTTTCAAATAATATATTATTTACAGGATTATCAATTTTATTTATAAGTATATTTTATCTTATAATAAATGAAAAAATAATAAATAGTACAAAAAAAGTAATAAAACCAAAGTTAAAGAAAATAAAATAATAACAAATATTTGACATAAATTTTAAACATTCTTATAATATCTCTCAAGAGGTGAATATCTTTATGAAAGACATAAAAAAATTAAAGATATATTTAGAACAAAGAATATTAAGCTCAGATAATGTTGTTATAGTACCACATAAAAATCCAGACTTCGATGCTATAGCATCATCACTAGGACTTTCACTAATTGCTAGAAAGTTTAAAAAGCCATCATATATTATTGTAGATGATCCTATACACAAAATAGAGTCAGGGGTTCAAACCATAATTGAACAAACAAGAGAAAAAGGATTTAACATAGTAGACAGAGAAAGATATTTACAACTTCCCAAAGATGATGAATTATTAATACTAACAGATGTTAATAAAAAGAACTTAATTTACTTAAATGATGATATTATAAGTAGACAAAAAGATATTATTATAATCGATCATCATAGTGAAGATTTAAATACAGTACCAGCTAATTATAAATTTATAGATTTAACAGCCTCAAGTGCTTGTGAAATACTTACGAAATTATTGTGTGCATTTAAAATTAAATATGATGAAGATATTGCTAATTATCTTTTAGCAGGCATATATTTGGATACTAATAAAATGATGAAGAATATAACATCAGACACAATGAAAATGGTAACAAAGCTTTTAGAGAACAAAGCTAGTAATGATAAAGTAGCAGATTTCTTTTCAGAAGACTTTATAAGTGATAGAAAGGTACAGGATTTAGTAAGTAATGCTGAATTTTTCAATTATGCTGTTGCAACCGTAATAGGAGAAGAAGATAGAGAATATACAAGAGAAGAACTTGCTAAAGCAGCAGATTATTTACTAAAATTTAAAATAGATGCAGCCTTTGCGATTGGAAAAATTGAAGATGATATAGTATCAATTAGTGCAAGAAGTAAAG
Source organism: uncultured Bacilli bacterium (assembly GCA_934167695.1). Taxonomy (GTDB): domain Bacteria; phylum Bacillota_I; class Bacilli_A; order RF39; family UBA660; genus UBA2730. Next base: position 5,866 of record CAKPLP010000015.1, read on the forward strand.
GAAAAATAGATGTTGGTGAAATAATGCAAGGATTAAATGGTGGAGGAAATCAATGTTCAGCCGCTACAAAAATAGAAAACTGTACACCTAAAGAAGCTGGAAAGCAATTAACAAAAGTTATAAGACCTACGTTTTATAAAAAATAATAATAGTATTTAAAATATAACAAAAATGCATTAAAGACAAAATTACTCTTTTATCTTAAAAAAAAATATGCTATAATAAATTATAATTGAGATTAAATTAAGAATAATTGGAGGATAGAATTATGGCATTAGATAAATTAAAAAATATATTCGGAGGAGAAAGCGTAGCAGATGAAGAAACATCAGTAGATGAAGAATTTTATTCAACATCACGTGAAACTTATAAAGAAGAAAATGGAATAGCAGGAAGCAAAATGATGCTTTTAGAGCCACGTGCATACTCTGAATCACAACAAATTGCAGATTATTTAAAAGCAAGAAATGCAGTTGTAGTAAATTTAAAAAGAGTTACTCCTGATCAAGCAAAGAGAATTGTAGACTTTTTAAGTGGAACAATATATGCAATAGGTGGAGATTTACAAAAGTTAGGAGGAGGAATTTTTCTATGTACTCCAAATAATGTAAATGTTGAAGGAAAAATATCAGAAGAAAGAGAAAATACTAAAACAACCTCAAAAACTTCAAAGAAGGAAGCAACTGAAGAAGAGGACGAAGACTTTAACTGGTAACCAAAAAAATATATTCTAGAGGTGATTTAATTGGAAAAATTTAATTATGAACCCAATGGATATAATCGTAAGGAAGTAAACCAATTTATAAGTGATGTAATAGATGAAACAGAAGGTATTATTAAAAAGTGTCAACAACAACGGCAGGAAATAGAAAAATTAAATAAAGAATTGGTTCACTATCGCAATATGGAAAATGGTTTAAAAGATGCGATTGTAAGAGCTGAAGTAACAGCAGATGGTATTAAAAAAATGGCAAGAGAAGAAGCTAATATTATTATTTCTGATGCAAAAAATAATGCCAGTAGGATTGTAAATGAAGCTCTTCTAAAAGCTGAAAAAACAGAAAATAAAAGAGATTTATTAGAAAAAAATATGCGTATTTTTAAAAGAAAACTAAGAATAATAATTGAGCAACAACAAGCTGTTGTAGATGAAATTGATGATTTACATCTATCTGATAACTAAAAAATTGTTGCTTTTTTTGTACCAAAAATTTTAAATAAAGATTGAAAATAAAAAATATTTATGGTATATTATCAAAAGAAAACAAGAGCGAAAGACGGAAATATCTGAAAATTTATAGAGAGTTTCAAAGTGGTGGAAAGAAACAATGAATAAGATATTTTAGATCACTTTCAAGTGTTCTTTGTGGAAAAGACAAAGGCGTTAAACTCGCGTTAAGAGTAAAGAGTGTATAGTAATAACTATAAATTAAGGTGGTACCGCGATTCATATAATTCGTCCTTATATTTATGGTTATTTTTTTTAAAGGAGGAAATTTATGTTATTAAATGTAATAATACTAATAATTGGATTTATTGTATTAGTAAAAGGTGCGGATTTATTTGTTGATGCAGCATCATCACTTGCTACTAACTTTCATATTTCAAAAATGTTAATTGCTCTTACAATAGTAGCATTTGGTACAAGTGCACCAGAATTTGCTGTTTCAATAAAATCAATGCTTAGTAAAAGTGGGGATATTGTTTTAGGAAATGTTATTGGAAGTAATATTTTAAATATTCTTTTAATATTAGGCGTTTCAAGTTGTATCCACACATTAACAGTAAAAAATGCAACAGTAAAAAAAGAATTACCAATTACAATATTAATATCAACATTATTAATAGTATTATTAAGTGATAATTTATTATCAGGAGCGAAAGCTAATTCATTAACTAGATCAGATGGAGTTGTTATTGTATTATTTTTCTTAGTATTTGTATATTATCTACTAACCGTAATGAGAAATAAAATAGATGAAAAAGATGATAAACCTAAGTTTGGTATTTTAAAATCAATAATTTTCACATTAATTGGTATAGCATGCTTAATATTGGGAAGTAATGCCGTAGTAGATTCCGCAAGTTATATTGCTAAAGCATTAGGAGTAAGCGAACGTATGATAGCACTAACTATTATTGCTTTAGGTACAAGTTTACCAGAACTTGTAACAAGTGTTGTAGCAACAACAAAAGGTGAATATGATATTGCAATAGGAAATGTTGTAGGAAGTAATATATTCAATATTGGTATAGTATTAGGAGTTCCATTAATTATCTTTGGATCAATAACTTCTATAACATTTAATTATATTGATTTATTTGCATTATTTATTTCAGCATTTTTACTATTTATATTTAGTTATAATGATTACAAAATTAGTCGTAAAGAAGGCTTAACATTTTTAGTTATATTTATAATTTATTACGCTTTCGTAATAATGGGGTAAGAGAGGATGAAGTATATGAAGTTTAAAGAATTAAAAAAAGGACAAACTAGTGATATTGAAAGTGAATACAGTAAATATTGGAAAGATAAAAATATATTTGAAAAAAGTATAACTAGGCGTGAAGGTAAAGAAAATTTTGTCTTCTACGATGGACCGATTTATGCTAATGCAAAACCGGGAATTCACCATGTATTTGCAAAAACTATAAAAGATGCTTTTTGTAAATATAAGACAATGAATGGTTATAGAGTACTTAGAAAAATAGGTCTTGATACTCATGGTTTACCAATCGAAGTTAACGTAGAAAAAAAGCTTGGCTTTAAATCAAAAGCAGATATTGAAAAATTTGGAGTAGAAAATTTCTGTAAAGAATGTAATAAAGAAACAGCATCAAATATTGATGAAGTTAAAAAGGTAACTGACATGATGGGGCAATTCATTGATTGTGATCATCCATATGTTACATGTGAGAATGAATATATTGAAACAGAATGGTGGATAATCAAAGAAATGGATAAAAAAGGACTTATCTATCATGGAAATAAAGTTTTACCATACTGTCCAAGATGTGGTACTGAATTAAGTTCAAATGAAGTTGCTCAAGGCTATCAAGAAGATTCAGTAAATACAGTTATCGTTCCATTTAAGAAAAAAGATGAAGATGTATATTTCTTAGTTTGGACAACAACACCATGGACTTTAATGGCAAACTTAGCACTATGTGTAAATCCAGATCTAACTTATATAAAAGTTGATTCTCAAGGTTATAAATTCATAGTAGCAGAAAGTTTAAAAGATAAAGTTGTAGGAGAAGAAGCAAAAGTACTTGAAACATATAAAGGAACAGACTTAGTAGGAATAGAATATGAACAATTACTTCCGTTTGTAAAAGTAGAAGGAAAAGCATTCCAAGTACTTGCAGATAATTATGTAACTGCAGAAGATGGTACAGGAATTGTACACATCGCTCCAGCTTATGGTGAAGATGATAATAGAGTATCTCGTGAAAACGGAATTACATTTATAAATCCAGTAGGAAAAGATGGATGTTATACAGAAGGTCCTTGGAAAGGTCGTTTAGTAACAGATAAAGAACTAGAAATTGATATAATTAAATACTTAAAGAGCGAAGATAAATTATTTAAAAAGATTAAATTAACGCATGACTATCCACATTGCTGGAGATGTAAACAACCATTAATCTATTATGCAAAACCAGCTTGGTATGTAAAAACAACAGCATATAAAGATAAAATTATTGAAGCCAATAAAAAAGTAAATTGGTTCCCAGAATTTGTTGGAACAAAACGTTTCGCAAACTGGTTAGAAAACATGGTTGATTGGGGAATTTCAAGAAATAGATATTGGGGATGTCCAATGCCTATTTGGGAATGTTCTTGTGGACATCGTGAAGTAATAGGTTCACTTGATGAATTACAAGAAAAATTAGTAGAAGATATTGATGTAAGAAAAGTAGAATTACATAGACCTTACGTTGATGACCTACACTTAGAGTGTCCTGAGTGTCACAAAGAAATGACTCGTGTAAAAGATGTATTAGATGTATGGTTTGATAGTGGTTCAATGCCTTATGCACAATGGCATTATCCATTCGAAAACCAAGATAAATTTAAAGACCAATTCCCAGCAGACTTCATAGCTGAAGGAGTAGACCAAACAAGAGGTTGGTTCTATGTATTACTAGTAATTTCAACAATTATCTCAGGAGAATCAAGTTTTAAAAATGTAGTTGTAAATGATATGATGTTAGATGAATTTGGAAAGAAAATGTCAAAATCAGTTGGAAACATAATTGATCCAATTCAAATCATGACAGAATATGGAGCAGATACAATAAGATTCTATATGGCGTACGTTTCACCTGTATGGACTCCATTAAGATTCAGTGTAACAGGAGTAAAAGAAGTATATTCTAAATATACATCAACTATGAAAAACTTATATTCATTCTTTGAAATGTATGCAAATGCAGATAATATTGATCCTAGAGAATATTATATAGAAGTAGAAGACAGAGAACTAATTGATAAATGGCTAATCTCTAAATTAAATAAATTAGTTAAAAATGTAACAGACGCATATGAAGAATATGATTTAAATAAGGTTGCTAAATTAATAGTACCATTCTTAAACGATGACTTCTCAAACTGGTATATTAGAAGTAACAGAAGAAGATTCTGGGATTCAGAACTTACAGAAAGTAAAAAAGCAGTATATCTAACAACATATGAGGCACTACTTACTTTGTGTAAATTATGTGCACCACTTACACCATTCTTAACGGAAGAAATTTATACTAAACTTACAAATGAAGAATCAGTTCATTTAAGCGATTTCCCAACTCCAAATATGAATCTTATCAATGAAAAAGCTGAAGAGAGAATGGACTTGATAAGAGATGTTTGTTCACTAGGAAGATTTGCCAGAGAAGAAGTAAATATAAAAGTAAGACAGCCAATTAGTAAATTAATGTTACCAAAGAGTGATGAAATAACTATAGGAGATTTACTACCAGTAATTAAAGAAGAATTAAATGTAAAAGAAGTAGAATTCAAAGAAGATATGACTGAATACTTAGAATATGTTGTAAAACCAAACTTCAAAGTATTAGGTAAAACTCTAGGACCAAAAATTAAAGAATTACAAGAAGTTATCTCTAAATTAACAAGTAATGAAATAAGTGAAATTTCAGAAAAGGGACTTACAGTAAAACTTGCAGGAGAAGACTTTGAATTAAATAGTGAAAATACTTTAATTTCTATTAGACAAAAAGAAGGATATGCATCAACTAGTAACAATAGAACAATAGTAGTATTAGATACAGAATTAACAGAAGATTTAATTCTAGAAGGTCTTGCTCGTGAATTCGTAAGAAAAGTACAATCTTTAAGAAAAGATGCTGACTTTATAATAACTGATCACATAAACATCAGCTATGAAGGTGATAATGATATAGATAAAATGATAGAACTATATAAAGATTATATCAGTGGTGAAACTCTAGCATTAAATATTACTAAAAAAGAAAATCTAAAAGAAGAGTATGACCTAAATAATCATAAATGTAAAATTGAAATTGAAAGAAAAAACTAATAATATATAATTAAAAAATAAGGAAAGCAACTCTTTCTTTATTTTTTATTGGAATTATAGTAATATATAGTTACGGAAGTGAGATTATGAAATTACTTATAAAACCAAATAGTTATACAGAAGAGTTTACAAACTGTGATGGCTTAATTTTACCATTAAAAAATTACTCAGTAGATTATGAAACTTATTTTACATTAAATGAAATAAAAACAATAAGAAATACATTTAAAAAAGAAATTTTTGTAGTAATTAATAAAATGATTTTTAATAATGAAATAGAAAAAATATCAATTATATTAAAAGAATTAGATTCCCTTAATATAACTGGAATATTCTTTTATGATTTAGCAATATTACAATTAAAACAAGATTTAAATCTAAAAATAGATTTAGTATGGAATGCCACTCATATGACTACAAATTATAAAACATGTGATTATTATCATGAACAAGGTGTTAAATATGCCTATTTGTCAAACGAAATAACATTAAAAGAAACTTTGGAAATAAAAGAAAAATCCCAAATAATACCAATGTTCACATTAATAGCATATCCCCCTGTTGCAATGAGCAGACGACATTTAATAACAAATTACAATAAAATGCATAATTTAGAGAATAATGATTACTTAGAAATAGAAGAAAAAGTCACAAAAGAAAAATATAAGGTATTTGAAAACATTAATGGTACAACATTTAAATATAGTAAAGTTTTAAATAATACAGAAGCCCTTGAACAGTTAGTAAAAGTAGATTTTCCCTACTTAATATTAATTGAAGATGGAATTGAACATAAAGTATTTATAAATATATTAAATATTATAAATAATTATTTAACAACAAACTCCTCTTTAAAAGAAATATCTGATTTAATAGGAAATAATACAGGCTTTTTGAATAAAGAAACAATATATAAGGTGAAAAAAAATGGATAAGATAGAATTATTAGCTCCCGCAGGAGATTTAGAAAGATTAAAAATTAATTTATTATATGGAGCAGATGCTGTTTATTTAGGAGGACAAAAATATAGTCTAAGAGCAAATGCTACAAACTTTACAATGGATCAATTAAAAGAAGGATGTTCCTTTGCCCATAAACTAGGAAAAAAAGTCTATTTAACTTTAAATATTGTTTTTCATAATGTAGACATGAATGGTGTTGAAGAGTATATAAAAGAATGCGTAGATATGGGAGTAGATGCTTTTATAGTAAGTGATCCATTCATAATAAGTCACATTAAAGAAAACTACCCAGATAAAGAAGTTCATCTTTCAACTCAAAATTCAACTACTAACTATAAGGCTGTTGAATACTTTAAAAATCAAGGTGTAGATAGAGTTGTATTAGCCCGTGAATTATCAAAAGATGAAATAAAAAAAATAATAGACAAAACAAAAATAGATACAGAAGTATTTATTCATGGAGCAATGTGTACCTGTTTTTCTGGTAGATGTGCATTATCAAATTATGTAACCAATAGAGATGCCAATAGAGGAGGATGTGCTCAGGTATGTCGATTTAGTTTTAAAACAAATAATGAAGCAGACTTTACTTTAGCAACAAAGGACTTAAATTTAGCAATGTATATTAAAGATCTAATTGAAATAGGAGTAAAAAGTTTAAAAGTAGAAGGTAGAATGCGTTCTATTTACTACCTTACAACAGTTATAGGATCATATAGAAAGATAATAGATAATTATTATAATAATACTTTAACAGATGAAGTTTTAAATAAAGAAATGAAAGTATTAGAAAAAGTTGCCAATAGAGAAACCTCAACCCAATACTTTACTCACGAAGCAGATTATACAGATCAATATTATACAGGAAGACAAGAAATATCAAATCAAGACTATTTAGGACAAGTAATAGAATATGATAAAAAAGAAAAATTAATAAAAATATATGAAAGAAATTATTTTAAAGTAGGGGATGTTGCCGAGTTATTTACACCTAATGGAGATACTATAAGATTTACTATTAAAAAATTATTTAATGAAAATAAAGAAGAAATAGAAATCGCAAGACATCCTGATGATATTTATTATATTTACTTAGATACAGAAATTAAAATAGAAAAATATTCTATGATACGACTAATAGAAAAGAAAAATAGTAATTAGTAGTATTTAAAAATAAAAATATATTATTGAATAGGAAGTAGTAATATGAAATTACAAAACATAGAACAAGCCAAAAAGAATTTTTTATTAATTGATAATAATTTATGTGAATATGCTACAAAATCATTAGAAGCATATCGCTTAAATAAGCAAGAAAACGATTTAAGAACACCATTTTTTAGAGATGTAGATCGCATAATTCATGCACTATCATATACTAGATATAGCGATAAAACACAAGTATATTCTTTTAAAGAAAATGATCATATTTCCAAAAGAATGGTTCATGTACAACTAGTAAGTAAAATAGCTCGTACAATAGGAAGAGCTTTAAGACTAAATACGGATTTAATAGAGGCCATTGCCTTAGGTCATGATATTGGTCATGCTCCATTAGGACACTTTGGAGAATCAGTTTTAAATGAAATTTCCCTAAGAGAAATTAATCAATACTTTGCCCACAACATTCAGGGTGTAAGACATTATATGTATGTTGAAAATAATGGTAAAGGTCTAAATTTAAGTGTTCAAGTATTAGATGGAATAATGTGTCATAATGGTGAATTACTAAATCCAATATATAAACCAATGCAAAAGGATAAAGAAGAATTTCTAAGAGAATATAAAGAAAGTTACACAAACTTAGAACAAACAAAAAAATATTCTCCTATGACATTAGAAGGATGTGTAGTAAGAATTTCAGATATTATTGCGTACATAGGTAGAGATATAGAAGACTCTATAAATTTAGACTTATTTGAAAGAAAAGATCTACCAGAAGAAATAACATCAGTTTTAGGAAGTACTAATAGAGAAATTATAAATACTATTACAACCAATATCATAGAAGAAAGTCTTGATAAACCATATATAAAAATGAGTGAAAAAGTATTTAATGCTCTAACAAAATTAAAACAATTTAATTACCAAAATATCTATAGTAAATCAATGTCTGATAAAGAAAGAGAATATTATAAGAATGGAATGAATAAGTTATATAAATATTATTTAACAGCAATAAAAGAAAAAAACAAATCTAATATAATTTATTGTATATTCTTAAATAATCAAGATATAAAATACTTAGAAAATACATCAGATGAAAGAAAAGTATTGGATTTTATTGCAGGTATGACAGATGAGCTGCTTTTAAGTGAAATTGCAAAAATAAGATAAAATTCTTGATTTTTTCTTAAATTTGTAGTATAATTAGTAACGTTATGTTATATAACCATAAAAAAATAATTAGAGGTGAAAAAAATGGGAAACAAGAATACTGTTTATCTAACACAAGAGGGATTAGACGAATTAAAAGCAGAATTAGACAACTTAATTAATGTAAGACGTCCCGAGAATATTCAATCAATTAAAGAAGCCAGAAGTTTAGGTGATTTATCAGAAAATGCTGATTATGATGCAGCCAAAAATGAACAAGCACAAATTGAAGGCAGAATAAAAACTATTGAAAAAATGTTAGAGAACGTTTCTATAATTACAGATATTCCAAAGGATGTAGTAGGTTTGGGCAGTACTGTTTCTATTAAATATATAGAAGATGAAGAAACTGATGAATATAAAATAGTAGGAAGTCAAGAAGCAGATCCTTTTGAAAGTAAAATTTCAAACGAATCTCCAATCGCTAAAGCTATTTTAAATCATAAAGTAGGAGATATTGTAACAGTAGAATCTCCTAACGGTTCATACGAAGTAGAAATAACTGAAATAAAATAAAAAACATGTCAAAATAAAGGGTATCTTTCTAATTGAAAGATACTCTTTTAATATGTATAATTAACTTAAAATATGGAGAAATTATGAAAAATACAAATTTAAAAGTAATAAGCATTATAATAATTATTATAGGAATACTTTTAATATACAAAGGTTATACTATTCAAAAAAATATAGCCTTAAACAACTCAAATATTTTAAGTAATAAAATATTACTTGATAATAAAATAACAACCAATAAAGCAGGATTATATAAAGATAAAGACACCTACTACTTTAAAGGAGAAGTTTATAACAATTATGTAAAAATATTTAATAGATTATATCGTATAATATCCATAACAGATAAAAAAGTTAAAATAGTTTCAAATGTAAATGAAGCTGTATTTTATTATGGAAAATCAAAAGACTATAAAACTTCAAATATTAATGAATGGTTAAATAAAACAGAAACTCCAAATTCAGGAATATACTACAATACAATTCCTAATGTAGAAAAAATATTAGTAAAAACAAGTTATAATATAAACAACTATCATGATAAATTAACACCTATTTCAACTGAAAATGCTTATTTTACTATTTTAAACATCGAGGACTATCTTCAAGCAGGCTCCAGTAAAAGCTATTTAAATAACGGAACAGCATCATATATTTTAGGGTACGATGATAATACTATTCTAGAAAAGACAACTACTGGAAATATAAAGAAAATAAATAAAACAGAAACATCTGGAATAAGAGTAATAATGACATTAAAAAAGAATATGAAAGTAATAAAGGGAAATGGAACAATAAATAATCCATACGTAATTTCCCAAAAAAATAATACCAATTATATAAACAAATACATTCAATTAGGAGATGATTTATATAAAGTAGTAGAAGAACAAGAAAATATTCTAAAACTAAGAAAGAAAAAACCTCTACCAGAAAAGAAAAATTTTAGCAATAAGTTGTCTGGCTTTAATCCACTAAATAAAAATAATATAGCATACTATTTAAATAATACGTATTATAAATCATTATCATATAAAAAATTATTAAAAGAATGTACATTCTATACATCACCAATAAAAACAGAATCAAATTATACAGATATTTATAAATCAAAAATTAGTACCAAAATAGGTTTATTAAATATGTATGATCTAAATATTACAGATTTTTTAACAGACTATTACTTAGTAAATACAAGTAGTAATGATTTAGAAACAGCTTATATATATGATAAATTCGGAACTATAAAAGAAGAAAAAATAACTACTTTAAATAAAATAATACCAGTTATTTGTATTGATAAAAATAGTATTAAAAAAGGAACCGGTACACAGAAAAATCCTTATATCATCGAATAATCTATTTAATTTATTTTAAAATTATTATATAATATAGTTATAAAAGTCAAGGAGGAATACAAATGAAAAAAATAATGGATGGAAATGAAGCATGTGCATACGCTGCATATAATTTTACCGAAGTAGCTGGAATTTATCCAATAACCCCAGCATCTCCAATGGCCGAACTTACAGATAAATGGTCTAGTGAAGGAAAATTAAATTATTTTAAAACTCCAGTAAAAGTAATAGAAATGGAAAGTGAAGCAGGAGCCGCAGGTATGGTTCACGGTTCTTTATTATCAGGATGTCTAACAACAACCTATACAGCAAGTCAAGGACTTTTATTAATGATTCCAAATATGTATAAAATTGCAGGAGAACTTTTACCATGTGTAATTAATGTTGCTGCTAGAAGTTTAGCAACTCATGCCTTATCAATATTTGGAGATCATCAAGACATTTATGCAGTACGCCAAACAGGATTTGCTATATTAGCATCATCATCAGTTCAACAATCTATGGACTTAACCCCTGTTGCATATCTTTCAACAATAAAAGGAAAAATACCATTTGTAAACTTTAATGACGGTTTTAGGACAAGCCATGAATTACAGAAAATTGATGTTCTAGATATGGACAAAGTAGAAAAATTAATTGATAAAGATAGTTTGCAAGAATTTAGAAATAGAGCACTTAATATAGAAAAACCAGTAATTAAAGGAACCTCTCAAAATGAAGATATCTATTTCCAAATAACAGAAGCAAGAAATAAATATTATGAAAAATTACCAGATATTGTAAATTCATATATGAAAGAAATAAATAAAATAACAGGTAAAAATTATAAACCATTTAATTACTATGGTTCCCCAAAAGCAACAAAAATAATAATTGCAATGGGATCAGTGTGTGAAACAATAAAGGAAACTGTAGATTATTTAACAAAAAAAGGAGAGGCAGTAGGACTTTTAGAAGTTCATTTATATAGACCATTCTCAAGTAAATATTTCTTACAAGCACTACCAAAGACAGTTAAAAAAATAGCAGTTCTAGATAGAACGAAAGAAGCAGGATCAATCGGAGAACCATTATTTTTAGATGTTTGTAAAGTTGTTAAAGAAGTAAGTGAAAAAATTAAAATTTATGGAGGACGTTACGGTCTTTCCGGCAGAAATACTACTCCTGCTATGATAAAAGGATTATTTGACTTTTTAGATAGCAAAGATTGTCATACTAATTTTACACTTGGTATAGATGATGACATAACAAATTTAAGTGTTATGTATGATAAAAAATTCCTTTTACCAACAACAAATACCAGTTTTTTAGTGTATGGATATGGATCAGATGGAATGGTAAGTGCATCAAAAGATTTAATGAAGATAACTGGTACTTATTCAAAAGCTTTTGTTCAAGGATATTTTCAATATGACTCCAAAAAAAGTGGTGGTGTAACTATATCACATCTAAGATTTGGAACGGCACCTATTAAATCAACATATTATGTAGAAAAAGCAAGCCTAATAGTATGTACCAAAGATAGTTACTTAAAACAAATGCACATCTTAGATAAAATAAATAATAATGGAATATTTTTATTAAATACTTCTAAAGACAAAGATGAAGTTTTAAAATATATGAGTAATTATGATAAAAAAATACTAAAAAATAGAAATATAAAATTCTATATAATAGATGCTTCCTTAATAGCAAGAAATAACGGTTTAGGTGGCAAAATAAGTGCTATAATGGAAAGTTTAATATTTAAACTAGGAAAATTAATAGATTTTGATTTTGCAGTATCTAAAATAAAAGAAAATATTAAACAAAGATTTTCAAATAAAGGTGGAGATTTAGGAATAAAAAATATTAAAGCAATAGATGAAGCTCTAACAAGTATTACACAAGTAAAGATACCAGATGTTGATTATATTCCAGAAATGCCAAAAAAAGAAACTATCTTTGATATAATATGTAAAAGAGAAGGAGAAAATTTACCTGTTAGTAAATTCTTAGATGCAGCTGATGGAACAACACCTGCAGAAACATCTAAACTAGAAAAAAGAAATATTTCAGATATTTGTCCTAATTATAATAGTAAGAACTGTATACAATGTGGACTATGTAGTCTAGTATGTCCTCATGCGGTTATAAGAGAATTTTTATTAAATGAAGATGAAGTATTAGATGCTCCTGATTCATTAAAAGACAAATTATTAGATTCTAATATAAAAGATCAAAACCTAAAGTTTACTATTGGAATTAGTGTTGAAGATTGTACTGGATGTGGATTATGTAGTAACATCTGTCCGGGGAAAAAAGGCTCAAAAGCTTTAATAATGACTGAAAAGAAAGATGAAATAGATGTAAAAAAAGAAGCCGATTATTTATTTAATGAGGTAACTGAAAAAAATGTCTTACCAATAAATACAATTAAAGGAAGTCAATTAGTAAAACCAAAATTTGAGTTCCCCGGAGCTTGTGCAGGGTGCGGAGAAACTGCTTATTTAAAACTATTAACACAATTATTTAAAGATAAATTAGTAATAGCAAATGCAACAGGATGTTCATCAATTTATGGAGCAAGCTCTCCATCAATGCCATACAACTTACCATGGGCTAATTCATTATTTGAAGATAATGCAGAATTTGGATATGGCATGAAAATTGCTGACATCACAATGAAAAATAGAATAGTAAACATTATAAAAAATAATATTAAAGAAATTAAAAAAAGCGAACAAAAAATTTATAATGCCTATGTAAATGAAATAAATGATGATACAGCAAAAGCACTATATGAAATAATAGATAAGACAAAAATAGAAGAACTAAAACAATTAAAAAGTTTCATAAAACCAAAATCAGTTTGGCTAGTAGGAGGAGATGGTTGGGCTTATGATATTGGATATAATGGAATTGATCATGTCCTTGCCAATAGAGAAAATATAAATATATTAGTATTAGATACAGAAGTATATTCAAATACAGGAGGTCAATCATCAAAATCAACTCGTCAAGGAGCAATCGCAAAATTTGCATCAAGTGGTAAAAAAATAGCAAAAAAAGATTTAGCAAAAATTGCACTAACTTATCCACACGTATATGTTGGAGCAATTTCTCTAGGAGCAAATCCAATGCAAACAATAAAAGTTTTAACAGAAGCTGAAAAATATGATGGACCATCAATTATAATTGCATATTCACCTTGTATTGCACAAGGAATTATAAGAGGTATGTCCAATAGTAATGAAGAACAAAAATTAGCAACATTATCAGGATACTTCCCAATATTCCACTACAATCCTGAAACAAAAATATTCTCATTAGATTCCAAAGCAGACTTTTCTAAATACTCAGATTTTATAGGAGGAGAAGATCGTTATCGTACCTTAAAAAATATAAATCCTGATTATAAAAAAATATTAGAAGAAAATAAGAAAAATGCAGAAGAACGTTATGCTTACTATGAAAGTCTAGCAAATAAAAAGTAAATTATTTATAATTACTTTACTATTAAATACATTTTGGGATATAATAAAATAATAGAAGATATATGGAAGGAAAATGAAGTGTGAAAAAAGTAAAGAAGGTAATTAGAAGTAATTATAAGATTTTCATAGGAGTATTAATAGGACTAATAATTTCATTGGGAGGAGTATACGCTGCAACAACAATCGCAGGTAGTGCTGTAACTTACTCGAATACTACAACAGGATTATCATCAACGACAGTTCAAGGAGCGATAGATGAATTATACACAAAGTCTGATATAAGAAATGCAGACAAATTTGTAGCAGTATATAAATATAGCACAGCAACATCAACAAAGTGTATCACAGGAGAAGAATCAACTTGTGTAAAATCAACTTGTTACAAAACTAAGACAAGCGGAAGTTGTCCAGCGGGAACAATTATAAAATATAAAGTAAATGATACAACAATAGTAAATTTCCATGTAATGTTTGATAAAGGAACTACTATGATTATGCAAAGCCAAAGAAATTTAGCAAACAATGTATCTTGGATAACAAAGGGGGATTATGAAGATTCTACCCTTTCTGGTACATGTGATTATACATACGGAACTTGTACTAATAAAGGTCCATTAACAGCAATAACTTTGTTAGAAAAAGTAACATCAACATGGACTAATGTTGATGAGCAAACATATACAATGGGAAAAACTAATGATAGATATACACAATGTAGTGGTGAAGCTAATTGTAATGAAAACTCTTATACTTGGGAATCAAGAAAAGGTAAAGCTCGAATGATAACATTTCAAGAAGCAATAACATTAGGATGTACACAAGATGAAAAATCATGCCCAATCTGGATGTTTAATTATTTGGTTGACTCAACAAAATATGGAGGAACAGTAAATGATAATGGTAGTCACCATTATCTAACTATGAACACTAGTGGTTATTATACAGCTGCTTGGGGAATTCAGAAAAATGGAATATTATATTATGCAGCAGGAAATGGTGGAATTAGACCTGTTGTAGTAGTTTCAAAATAAAAAAGAAAAAAGCCATAGAATTTATCTATGACTTTTTCAATTTCTATAAATGAAGCTGTACCCCCTGAGGAACAGCTTCTTAAAAAAGAATAAAAAGGGGTTGGCTAGTGTGATACTAGCGACCAATTCGCCTAATAACCGAATTGGTGATTACTATCTTAATCACTTAAGTCTATTTTGTCAACATTTTTTTTAAAAAAATGACAATATTATTAATATAAATGCTTTTTTAACATAATAATAACTAATAAAAGAAGAAAAATGCTTGGTATTATATAATATTTATGTTATAATGGAATGCAGAAAGGAGTGGGAAAAACAAAATCCCGCTCTTTATGTTTTAATAGGAGGTGTTTGAATGCTAGAAGAAATTAAAGTAAAGGTAGATCCTGAAATTGAAAAATTAAATATGTTTGTGGATGATGTTTATTTTTCAGAAGAAGAAGGAATAAAAAATTTAAATATTGTTTTAGATAGCGATGAAATAATTGATTTAAATAGAATAACAGAAGCATCTAGAATAATTAATCCTATAATAGATAAGATGGATATTTCAGAGGATAGCTATGTATTAGATATTCATTCAAAAGAAAAAGGAGTGGTAGTAGATGAATAGTAAAGAATTTTTAAAAGCTGTAGACAATATTACAAAAGAAAAGAATATTGATCCAGAAGTAGTATATGAAGCTATGGAATTAGCTTTAGCATCAGCATATAAGAAAAACTTTAATTCTAAGACAAATGTAAAAGTGGAATTAAATAGAAAAACTGGAGAAATAAAAGTATTTTCATATTTAACTGTTGTAGATGATAATAAAATGACTAAGGAAGAATATGAAGATTATTTATTCGAAAATTATACAGATGAAGATGATGAAGAGGAAGAATTAGAAGAAGAACAAGAACCAGAAAAAATATCATTCTTCAATCCAGAAATTGAAATTAAATTAAGTGATGCTCTAAAAATTGATAAAACATTAGAAGTTGGAGATACAATAGATACAGAAGTTACTCCACGTGATTTCGGTAGAGTTGCAGCATCAACAGCAAAACAAGTAGTTGTTCAGAAAATAAGAGAAGCAGAAAGAGCAAGTATTATGGGGGAATTTGGAGATAAACAAGATGAAATGCTTGTTGGAACAGTAGCCCTAGAAGACTCTGACAATTATTATATAGATTTAGGACGTACTAATGGAATCTTACCAAAGAAAGAAACTATCCCCGGTGAAAAAATAGAGATGGGAAGTCAAATAAAAGTATATGTAACAAAAGTTGACAATAATGGAAAGAGCTTATTAGTATTACTTTCAAGAAGTCATTATGGATTTGTAAAACGTTTATTTGAACTAGAAATACCTGAATTATCAGATGGCTCAGTATTACTTTATAGTGTTTCAAGAGATGCAGGATCAAGAAGTAAAGTAGCAGTATATTCAGAAAATTATAATATTGATCCAATAGGAGCTTGTATTGGTGAAAAAGGAACTAGAATTTCTCGTATTATTAATGAACTTCATGGAGAAAAGTTAGATGTAGTCAAATACGATAAAGATCCAGCTGTATTCATTGCAAATGCATTATCACCTGCAAAGAATTTAACAGTAGTAATAACAGATCCAAAAAAACAAGAAGCAATGGTAATCGCTGATAAAGAAAACTTCCCATTAGCAATAGGAAGAAAAGGTCAAAATGCAAAATTAGCAAGTAGATTAACTCATTATAAAATAGATATAAAAACAATAGAACAAGCTCGAGAAGAAGGAATAAATATCAAAACAGAAGAGTAGAAAGATTGGTGAGTGTTATGAAAATAAAAAAAATACCTATGCGTACTTGTGTAGTAACAGGAGAAAAATTAGAAAAAAGACAACTACTACGTATTGTAAAAACACCAACTAACGAGATTATTCCAGATTTAACTGGAAAGATTAATGGAAGAGGAGCATATATTAAAAAAGATATAGACGTTCTAGAAAAAGCCAAAAAAAGTAAGATTTTAGAAAAAAGATTAGAATGTTCTATTAATGATGAAGTATATGAAAAAATAATGGAAATAATAAAAAAATAAGAGAGTGAGGTGATTTTAATGATGAGTTTATTAGATTATGCAAATGATGTAAATTTAAGCATTGAACAAATTAAAAAAATATGTGATAACTTATCAATAAAATATGAAGATGAAAATTATTTATTAAGTGAAACAGAAATTATTTTGTTAGATCAAGCTATAGCAGATGATTCTTCAACTGAAGAGGTAGAATTAGAAGAAGATGAATTAGTAGATGAAAAGACATATGATAAAGCTGTTGAAATAGCAGAACAAACAAATATTGACTTAGATAATAATGTTAGTTTTCAAAAGGTCAAATCAAAACAAAAAAGAGTAAATGATGCCAAAAAAGATTTTCAGGCTCAAAGAAAAAAAATGTATAAAAATCGTCAAAAGTTAACTAGCAATGAACAAAAGGTAAGCGATGATATTATTCTATATAAAGATGGAATGACTGTAGGAGATATTGCTAATTGTTTAAATCAACCAGTAGCAATGATAATAAAAAAATTAATGCTATTAGGTATAATGGCAAATCAAAATCAGAGTATTGATTTTGAAACTACTGAAGTATTGGTTAGTGAATATAATAAGACTCTAAGAAAAGAAGAAACTGCAGATATTTCTAACTTTGAAAATTATGAAATAGAAGATAAAGCTGAGGATTTGGAAGATAGACCTCCTATTGTAACAATAATGGGACATGTTGATCATGGCAAAACAACTTTATTGGATTATATTAGAAAATCACATGTTGCAAGTGGTGAAGCTGGTGGAATAACCCAAGCTATTGGAGCATATTCTGTAAACTATAATAGTAAAAAGATTACATTTATAGATACTCCGGGCCATGAAGCATTTACACAAATGCGTGCTAGAGGAGCTGCAATTACAGATATAGTAATAATTATAGTAGCCGCTGACGATGGAGTAATGCCACAAACAAAAGAGGCGATTGATCATGCTAAAGCTGCAAAGGTACCAATTATTGTAGCAATTAATAAAATAGATAAACCAGAAGCTAATATTGATAAGGTAATGTCAGGACTTGTAGAAAACGGCCTAACTCCAGAAGAATGGGGTGGAGATGTAATTGTTAACAAGATTTCTGCTCAAACTGGTGAAGGCGTAGATGCATTATTAGATAGTATTCTTTTAGTAGCAGAAATGAATGAATATAAAGCTAATAAAAATCGTTATGCAACAGGTGCTGTAATAGAATCAAGACAAGATAAACACGTAGGTAGTATTGTAAGTTTAATTATTCAAAATGGTACTCTAAGATTAGGTGATCCAGTAGTTGTTGGAACAGTATATGGAAAAGTAAGAATGATGAAAAATGATCAAGGCGAAAATATTGTAGAAGCCCTTCCATCAACTCCAGTTGAAATAACCGGATTATCAGGAATACCTGAAGCAGGCGATAAGTTTATGGCATTTGAATCAGAAAAAGAAGCTAAAAACATTGCAGAAGAAAGAGCATTAAGAAAAAAGGCTAAAGATACAAATAAATCAGGAATGACTCTAGAAGACTTATTTGGTCAGATAAAAGAGGGAATGAAAGAAATTAACGTTGTATTAAAAGCTGACGTTAATGGTAGCGTAGAAGCCGTTAAATCATCACTTGAAAAAATAGACGTAGAAGGCGTAAAACTTTCAATTATAAGAGCAGGTGTAGGAGCTATAACTGAAAGTGATATTGTCCTAGCACAAGCTTCTCACGCATTAGTAATAGGCTTTAATGTAAGAGCAAATCAAAAAACAATGGACACTGCTAAAGAATATGGTATTGAAATAAAAACATATAACATAATTTATAAAGTAGTAGAAGACATTGAAAATGCAATGAAGGGAATGCTAGAACCTGTTTATGATGAAAAAGTAATTGGTAAATTAGCAATAAGACAAATATTTAAATTTTCTAAAGTCGGTTTAATCGCAGGTTGTCATGTTACAGATGGAGTTGTCAAAAATAATGCAAATGCTAGAATTATTCGTGACGATATAGTTGTATATGATGGAAAAATTAAAACATTACAACATGAAAAAGATCAAGTAAAAGAAGTTAAAAAAGATATGGATTGTGGTTTAACATTAGAATCATGTAACGACTATAAAGAAAACGATGTAATAGAAGTATATGAATTAGTTGAAAGACCTCGTTAAAAGAAAAAAGTAGATACATCACTTATTATGTATCTAGTTTTTTTATGCAATAAAAAAACTAGTAAATTACTAGTTATAATATCAATATGGTGTCCCCTTGCGGGCTCGAACCGCAGACCCACTGATTAAGAGTCAGTTGCTCTACCAACTGAGCTAAGGAGACATCTGACAATTAAAATTATAACACAAAATTATAAAAAATCTACAAAAAATAATAAAAAAATAAAAAAACAATAAAATTTATGATATTATTATGTAGAAAGTTGGTGAAAAGATGCCAAAAGAAAGTGAAATAAACATAGAAACCGGTTTAACAATTAATGAAGTTGAAAAAAGAATAAATAAAAACCTTGTAAATTATGATACTAGTGCAAAAACAAAAAGTATAAAACAAATAGTTTTAGAAAATGTATTTACTTTATTTAATATTATTAATATTATTTTAGCAATTTCAATAATATTAGTTGGTTCATTTAAAAATTTAGCATTTATGAGTATTATTATTTGTAATACATTAATTAGTATTTTTCAACAAATACGTAGTAAAAAAACACTAGATAAATTAAAAATAGTATCTGAAAGTAAAGTAATAGTCAGAAGAGAAGGCGTTGAAACTTCAATAAATATAAATGAAATAGTAAAAGATGATATTATTGTTATGAAATCTGGAAATCAAGTCGTTGTAGACTGCATTGTAAGAGAAGGTTCTATAGAAGTAGATGAATCCTTTGTAACAGGTGAATCCGATACAATAGTAAAAAACAAGAATGATTTAATTTTATCAGGAAGTTTTATAACTAGCGGTAGTGCAGTTTGTCAGGTTAAAAATATAGGAAAAGACAATTATACAGCCAAGATAGCTAATGATACTAAGTATATAAAAAATGTTTCAAGTGAAATAATGCGTTCTTTAAATAAAATTGTTAAATATATATCTATGTTAATTGTTCCAATCGCAATTTTATTATTTTATAGGCAACTATATTTAGAAGATAATAATATTGCAAATGCTGTCGTAAACACAACAGCAGCAATTATTGGAATGATACCAGAAGGGCTAGTTTTATTAACAAGTACTGTTTTAGCTGTCAGTGTCTATACTCTTTCTAAAAAATCAGTTTTGGTTCAAGATTTATACTGTATAGAAGCACTAGCACGAGTAGATGTTTTATGTTTAGATAAAACTGGAACAATAACAGAAGGAAATATGGAAGTAATAAAGGAAGAAAATTTAACGGATATTGATGTTGGAGAAATTGCAGCATTAATTGTCCAAGAATTAAAAGACGAAAATCCAACAGCAACAGCGATTCGTCAGCATTATAAAACTAATAAAAAAGTTTCTATAAAAGAAAAAATATATTTTTCATCAAAAAGAAAATACTCAGGATTAGTTCTAGAAAGTGGAGAAACATATATAATGGGTTCCCCTGAATTTGTTTTAAAAGAAAAAATAAAAAAATATCAAGATAAAATTAATGAATATAGTAATAAATATAGAGTGCTAACAGTGGCCAAAATATCTAACAAGAATATTGATGTATTAGGATTCATTTTAATACAGGATAAAATAAGAAAAAATACTAAAGAAACTTTAGATTATTTTAAAAAACAGGGCGTAAAATTAAAAATCATTTCAGGAGATAATGCTTTAACTGTAAAAAATATTGCTAAAAGAGCTGGGCTTGGCGAAGAAATAAAAGAAATAGATGCTACGACTCTAAAAAGTGAAAATGATATTATAAATGCAGTAGAAAAATATGATATCTTTGGAAGAGTAACCCCTGAACAAAAAAAGGACCTTGTAATAGCATTACAAAACCATGGACACACTGTTGCAATGACCGGAGATGGTGTGAATGATGTTCTAGCCTTAAAAGAAGCAGATTGTAGTGTTGCAATGGCTAGTGGTAGTGATGCTACAAAAAATGTTAGTCAAATTGTCCTTTTAAATTCTGATTTTTCTTCTATGCCACATATCGTAGAAGAGGGAAGAAGAACAATAAATAATATTGAAAGAAGTTCATCATTATTTTTAGTTAAAACAGTATATGCATCAATATTAGCATTCATTTTTATCTTTTTAGAAGTACCATATCCATTTATCCCAATTCAGCTAACATTAGCAAGTATATCAACAATAGGAATACCATCATTTATGTTATCATTTGAACCAAATAAAGAAAGAGTAAAAGGAAAATTTCTCCCAAATGTTTTAAAAAAATCAACACCAGCTTCTTTAACTATAGTAATAAATATTTTACTTATAACAATTATTAGTGTACTATTAGATATACCTTATTCCAAAACTTCAACCATATCAGTATTTATAACAGGTTTTATTACTTTTGTATTACTTTATAAAATCTGCAAACCACTAAATAATTTCAGAAAAATATTAATAATTACAATGTTTTTATTATTTATAGGTGGCTTTATATTTATGAAAGATATATTTTCATTTGCAGATTTTGACATCCAAATGATAATAATAATAGCACTTTGTATTGGAATATCAATAATTACATATAAGTTTTTTGACAAACAAATAGGCACTTATTTTAACAAATTAGAAAAATATAATGAAGAAAAACAAAAAAAATTACTTAAAAAGCAAGAAAATACTTGATTTCTTGCTTTTGATTTGTTAATATATAACTGTCAGTTGAAAAAAAGTGCAAATTTCTCTTGCAAAATTTAAAAAAATGGTGTAAGATTAAAAAGTACTCATTGATGTGGACCTGTAGCTCAGTTGGTTAGAGCACACGCTTGATAAGCGTGGGGTCATAGGTTCAAGTCCTATCAGGTCCACC
>CAKPLP010000016.1 GCA_934167695.1 uncultured Bacilli bacterium
ACCTCAAAATATTTTTCATTATCTATAACTTTAATATTATTTGTAATCATATTCATCCAACAATTCATAGAATATGTCCCAACTTTATTTGGAGTAAATTCTATTATATTTTCACCTACTTCAAGTTTCTTTTTAATATTAAAATCATTTATCATTACAACATTATTGCAACCTGTTAAGTATCTTTCTGGAACATTAATAATTAATTTAACCTTTTTACCTTTTTGGACTAATATATCATCATAACTTCCATAAGATAAATTTATTTTTACTTCTTGATAATTTTTGTGAAGAGTTGAAGCTGTATAATTTTTATAATTATTAAATAATGTATTATAACTTATACCTAAAGTGTTTAATCCTCTAAATAACATTCCATAAGTAATATTATCATTAATGGTAGGAATCACATTAAAAATATTATATCCAAATATTTGTTTTATTAAGAATATTA
Source organism: uncultured Bacilli bacterium (assembly GCA_934167695.1). Lineage (GTDB taxonomy): Bacteria > Bacillota_I > Bacilli_A > RF39 > UBA660 > UBA2730. The sequence goes on from CAKPLP010000016.1 coordinate 455, forward strand.
ATAATAAAATAGTAATAAATATAATGATAAATTCTTTTAATTTCATGTCTTGGTCTATATCTTTAATATTCTCACTTATATATTCTTCTTTTGTAAAATAATCTAATGAGTTTATTAGGTTAATAACTTTTACTTCATCGATTTTTTTTGAAGAAGTTATTTCTGCAATATTTTTAACTATTTCTACTTTTTTAATTTCTTTTATCTTTAATAGTTCTTTTTTTATTTTGTTTCTACAATTATCACAAGTAATGCCATCAATTTTAACATATAGAATGTACATTAATTAAGCCTCCCAATTAATTTCATTACTTCATCAATTATATTGGGATCATCATTTTTAATATCTCTAACAACACATGTAGATAAGTGATTTTTAAATATTTCATTACTAACACTTTTAATAGATTTATTTATTGCTAAAAGTTGAATTAATATATCATTACAATATTTATCTTCATTTATCATATTTTGTACACCACGAATTTGGCCCTCTATAGTTTTAAGTCTTTTATTCAATTTTCTTTTCGTTTCTTCATCTCTATGAGTGCTTTTAGTACAGGCATTACAATTCGCATATTTATTATCCATATATTTCATCTCCAAGCAAAATTATAACACCCCTAGGGGGTGTTAGTAAATATATTAAATTAATTTTTTAATTTATATTAAACTTGAACTTGTTATTTTTTTATCCATAAGTACATACCTGTTATAATATCTGGCTTATATTTAAATCCTATTTTTTTATAAAACTCTTCATTTCCAGCTGTTGGTGTAAGTTCGATTTGCATTTTCTCGCCTACAGCTACTTTCTCTTCTATCATCTTTTTTAATTCACTTATTATTTTTAATCCTATTCCCTTTCCTTGAAATTTTGGTTTAACACATACATCTGTAAGTATGCAAACAATACTATAATCACCTACTACCCTTCCAATTCCTACCACTTCGTCATTGTAGGAAATTTTAACCATATACATGGTATTCATTAATGCTTTTTTTACTTGTTCTAGTGAATATGTTTACCATCCTACTGATTCAACCATCTATATAAATTCCTCTGCATTAATTGAATGTTCTATTTTGTATTTCATATTATTAACTCCTTTTCAAATTACTATTTATTATTATTTTATATTTAATTAAAGAATGTACGAAGAAGAATTTAAAAAATTCGGGCTTTTAACCGAATTTTTTTGTTGAATAAAATTATAATTATTTTTCATCGCTATCATTATCATGTCTATTTTGATATATAGTTGATAAACATAAAAAAGTTGAACCTAAACCTAAGAATATTGCTGCTCCTGTTTTATTCTTATTAAAATAGTTTACTATTGATATAACGTAATAGCACATTGAAGCAACTATAAAGCATATAAAAATTATTTTTTCTTTTTTCATTTTATTTCTCCCTTCAAATTTAATTATTAAAAACTTCTAGATTAATTCTATTCTAATACCAAGGACTCCATATTGTTCTTGTTTTTCTTTAGGATAAAATTGTTCTAAGGAGTTTATTAATTGATCTTTTGTCATCGACTTGTCAGATAAAATATCTATTTCGAAATCTTTAAACATATCCATAAATGAATTATATCTTAATAAACCTATTACTTTTACAGTAAAACATTCACTTAAAGCTGGTTCTTTAAAAAATTTTATTGTATCTCCAAGTTCAATTTTTCGTCGTTTTTCATCATTTAACCTTATTTCGATTCTTTTTGTACCATTAAGTACAAAATCAAAATATTCAGGTTGTAGTTTTAGTGTATGTTCCATATTACTCCATTTCTTTAACAAATTTCTATAACTATTATATCATTAATTTGGGATTAATTTTTAAAAATATATAAAAAAAGATAATTATAAGTTTTTAGTACCTTAATTATCCTTCTCGTAATTATAGTTTTTTATAAATTATTACTTGGTATTATACTTTTTGCCGTAAGCTCTCATTAAATCAATTATTGGTTTTAATTCATTGCCCTTTTCCGTCATTGAATACTCAACTTTTGGTGGTACGACTGGATAGACTTTTCTTTTTATTATTCCATCGCTTTCAAGTTCTCTTAAATTTTCTGTAAGTACCTTAGCACTTATTCCCTTAACGGTTCTTATAAGTTCATTATATCTTTTAGTACCTTCTATTAAATCTCTTAATATAAGAATTTTCCACTTATTGGCAATCATTGATGCAGTATATTCTACTGGACAATCAGTATAAATTTTTCTCATAGTAATCACTTCCTATATTTACTATAACACTATATAAATTTTTTTGAACTATAAATTAATCTATTATTGCATCATTTTCAGTATATTCAGTTAATGAATTTTCCTTTACCTGAATACAAATATATGACATTTTCTCATTAGCTGATGCGAAAAGTTGTCTTTTACCTTTTGGTGATATTTTTATTACATCACCCTTTTTAATTTCTATAGAATCATCATCAATATTTAAAGTTCCACATCCTTCAGTAATTATATATATTTCCTCATTTTCTTTATGTGAGTGAATAAATGGTACACTTGCACCTTTATCTAAGTTATTAATACTAACTTCTGCTCCTGTTAAGCCTAATTTTTGATGAAATTCTGTTCTTGCTCCATCTGCATGTCCTATTTCATAATTTTTCATATATTGTTCTCCTTTCATTTACACATTAATTTTATAACATAAAAAAACAAAAAGTAAGTATGTACTTTTTTGTTAGATACTTACCTTTTTGTATAAATTGGAATAAATCAAATTTTTAAAAGTCTTAATTATTTTTCTGAGACTTCTTGATAACTTATCATTTTATATAGTTTTAATGTTATTATAATTTCAATGGTTGCCAAAATTGAAACTGCTATGATTACATATATTAAAGGCCATTTTAATAGTATAGCGGATATAAATAAACTACATATAGTTGTTCCAAGTTTTCTAGCAAATTGTGTATATGATATTACAACTTGATGTTCTTCTGGATTTGTAAGTTTTAAAACAATATCTTGTATATATAATCTATAGGGATCTCTAACACTTAATATTAAACAAAAACCTATAGTCATTAACAAAAATTTTAAAAAGGTATTTGGACAAATATAGCCTAGTACTATAAATATAAAAGCTCCTAAAAGCATAGTAGATAAAATAACCATAGATTTAGACTTTAATTTAGGATATACTTTTCCAAAAATAATAGAATTTAATAGTCTTGCAATGCGTGAAAGTGCAACAATTACTCCTAAGTATAAAGATACTTTTGCTGTATCGTATAAGTCAGATAATTCATATTGAATTAATAGTTTAGAGTTTTGTTGTCCTAACGTTACTACTCCAAAAAATATGGCATAACTTATTAGAATAATAATTATAACTTTTGATAACTTTACCTTTTTATTTTTGGTTGTATCACAGCTTTTAGCAATATTATTATTTGATACATCCTTCATAAAGAAATACACAATATTAGCAATCATGCATATCGAAATGCATATAAACATTGGCAAATATGGATTAATGTTAAAGATAATTCCAGAACTTAATGAAACTATAAATGTTAAAAATGCATAGACAATCATTCCCTTGTTTGCAATTTTGGCATATTCATCTTCTCTACCTATTACACTTAAATTGTTTTTAAGCATTACATTTTCCATATCTTTGAAGACCCCAGATATTTCATAGATGATTTTTCCTAGCATAAGCCAAAAATAGTTTGTTCCAAATGTAATAAGTATCGCCGAAAGTAGCAATAGATTCATACCTAATCTAACTGAATAAGTATTTCCAATTTTTCTTATTACTTTTATTAATAATAATCTACATATTATTGAAAAAAATGAAGAAACTGTTGTTAATAATACTATTTGTTGTGCTGAAAGACCTTTAACCACTGTAAAAAATAAAGTATCTATTGCAATAAAAAATAAAAGATCATCTGTAAAACCTTTTAAGAATGGATATACTTTTATAAATTTATTTATATAATTATAATCATTTTTACTACACATTAACATTACTCCTCAATACTATACTTTTATAAAAGAATGACTTATTTCATTATACAATAAAATATAAAAAATTCCCATATCCACTTTAAGAATATGAGAATTAATATATAATGATTTAATTATAAAATTTATCCTATTTTTTGTTTTTTCTTTGTAACTATATTAGTTAATACAATAAATAATATTGAAAATCCTAGGATAATTAACATGTTTGAAAGAATTGGTTTTATTGTTTTAAAATTAAATACTTCTATTGTTTTTAATATTTCGTTACTACTTATATAGTAATATGATGGTAAAATATGAGCAATTTTTAGGACTTCATTTGGTAACCATTCCATAGGAACAAATGCTCCACATAGAAAACTAGATCCAAGTGCTATTACATTTACAATACCATTTATTGTATTTTTATTTGATACTAGATTTCCTATAAATAAAGCTATAGTAGTCGCACAAATTGTAAATATAAAGGAATTTATTAAGTAAATTATTCCTTGAGTAGAAAACATTATGTTTCCGATTAAAATAAAGCTTAATATAACATATATGAACCACAATATTATAGAAAATAAACTATTTGATAATAGTAATTGTCTATTAAGTTTTTTGTAGTTTGTACTACTAATTATTGTTCTTTTTTGAATTTTTATATCTTTAAAACTTGATAAAATTAAGCATATTACATAAACAAGGCAGGCTAAAATGCTATAACTTGCAAAATTATAATAGAAGGTTACCTTTGCTAAAGCATCTGTATCAAGGTTGGATGTTATCTCAACTTTACTTTTTTTAGATAAAGTTTCATTTATTTTACTAATTAATTCATCTTCATTAGTTATATTTTTTTGATAAATATTTGCAACTTTAATATATCTAGATAATAATATTTCTGCAAGTGATGATTGATAATCTCCTGTACTTTTTATATCAATTTTGGGATTTTTTCCATTCATAAAATCTTTATTATAATTTTTAGGGATATAAATGACATAATTTACATCTCTATAAAAAAGGCCATCATTTATTGCTTCTTCGCTACTATTTAATTGTACGACATTACTATTTTTTGTTATATAGTTTATTAAATTATTTGTAATCTTGTTTTTTCCATCATAGTTTACTATCATAACATCTGGTTTTGTAGCAACAAAATTTGTACTATTATCACTTGTTTGCATATTGAAGCCACCAAATCCTATTAAAAAAACTGTATATAAAATTACGATAAATTTATTTTTATTTAATATTTTTAAAAATGTTTTAAATACTATCATATTTTTGCCTCCTTAAACTAATGTAAGAAATTATTATTAATACAAAAGCAAAAATAATTAAACTTATAATATCAAAAATATATCTATCTAATGTATTGTAGTAATAAAGTGAATAGAAGCCATCTGTAATCATACTTGCGGGGTTTAATTTGTTTATGATAGGAATGTTTTTATCAATTATGTATTTCATTGTTATTCCCATCATACCAGATAAAAAGCATCCTAACATGGTAACAGCTATAATAATTCCTGTTTTAGTATTATCATTTGATTTTATTGTACTTGCAACAAAAACTCCTAGTGATAAACCTGATAAACTTCCTATTAGTGCTAAAACGATATCAAGTCCTATTTTATTACCATAGTCAACTTTTAGAACAAAAACAGTGTAAAGAAATAAAAGCATAATACCTATTATTTGAACAATATAGCTTGCAAGAATACTACTTAATATTATTTTCCATTTGGAAGATGGTGATGATGAAATTCTTTTTCCTTGATTAGTCATATTTGCTAAATTTTTATTTATCGCAACTGAACCTAGTATTCCTCCATATAAACAAGCCATAGCAATAAGTGTATAAAACTCTATCATCGTATAACTTAAATTAGTACTAGAAATATTATTAAGTTTTACATCATCCTCTTCTATTAACTTTGATACATTATTATAAATTTTTTGATAGTCAATATTATAATTACCAGATAGTATTTCTTTATTTATTTCCTCTTCTGATAAGTTTTTTATAATATTGCTTGTTTGTGTTATCTCTTCTGATACATATTTAAATATTGTTTCATTGATACCATTTGTTGTAAATGTTAATTCTGGTTCATTATTTACTAATTTCATATAACCAATTATTTTTTCATTTTCTAATAATTTTTGTGCTTTTTCTTCTGTTGTATATTTTATTTTAAATAATCTGTCTTTACTATCTTTATTACTTAACTTTGCAAAGGATGTTTTAAATATTTCATTATTATTAAAATCATCATTGCTTATAATAGCAATATTTATAATATCTAGTTTTTCACTATTTTCTATATTTGAAAATGCCATATTAAAAAATGTTCCTAATATTATTGGAAAGGCAAAGGTCCAAAATATTAAGGCTTTATTTCTAAAAAGAATTTTTAAGGAATATTTAAAGTTATGTATAAACATTTAATCGCGAAGTTCCTTTCCTGTTAATTCAAGAAATACATCATTAAGCGTTGGTCGTTCTGAATATATTTTATTATATTTAATTTTTTCTTTTTTCAAATATTCCATAATATCTACTAGATTATTTTTGCCTTTTTTATAAGTAATTAGTAATATATTTCCGTTATATTTAACTTCATCAATATTTTTTAACTGCTTTATTTCATCTATATATTTTAATTCTAAGTCATTTACTTCTATTGATATTTTTTCTTCTATTTTGGCTAGTTCTTTTAATTGATCAGTAGTTCCATTTGCTAATATTTTTCCTTTATCAAGAATTATTACTCTATCACAAAGTATTTCTACTTCTTCCATATAATGAGTTGTATAAACAATAGTTGCTCCTTCATCTCTTAATTTTTTAATACCATCTAAAATATTATTTCTGCTTTGTGGATCGACAGCAACAGTTGGTTCATCTAAAAAAATAAGTTTTGGCTTATGTGCTATTCCACAAGCAATATTTAATCTTCTTAATAATCCTCCGGATAATTTTTTGGGATAAAATGTTTTAAAATCTTGTAGGCCTACTAGTTTTATTGCTTCTTCTACATATTTTTTCCTTGTTTTATTATCCGAAATATATAGTCCACAAAAGTAATCTATATTTTCGTAGACAGTAAGCTCATCGAAAACTGATACTTCTTGAAATACTACTCCTATTTTTGATTTTATATCATAAGAGTCTGGTTTCATTTCTTTACCAAATATTTTTATAATTCCATTACTATAATTAAGTAATGATAATAAACAATTTATTGTAGTTGACTTACCACTACCATTAGGACCTAACAATCCTAGTATTTCACCTTCATGTACTTCAAATGATAAATCATCTACCGCTGTTAATCCCGAGTATTTTTTGGTTAGATTTTTAACCTCAATAATATTTTTCATTATTCCCTCACCTCAATAAAATTATGTTTTTTATAAATTTTATTGTTTATTTTTGTTTTTATTATAGCAAAAATAATAGTTTTTTCAATAATCTGTTAGAATTTATTAATAATTAAAAAAGATAATTAAAATTAAACACTTTAATTACCTTAATTCTTTTTTTAAAGTTTTTTCATCGTCTTTTTCTATATTATCTACTTCTATATTATCTATATACTTAGTATGCTTAATATAATGTACCCAAACTCTAAATTTATTTGATGATTGTTTAGCACCTTCTTTATAATATATATTTTTTATTATATCCCAGTTTGTTTCATTTTGAAATGCTTCTATTATGCAATCTCCTATTATTTTTATTAGGTCTTTATCTTCTTCAATTAAAACTGTATCATCAGAAATATAATCATTCGTATCTAATAAAGAAATAAAAGATGTTTCTTCGTGTTCTTTCGATTCAAATAATTCAAAAATGGATAATATTGTTTGAATTTTTTTACTAGATTTTTCATTCTTAAGTAATTTTTGCATTTCTATTAATAGCGTATCTAGTGTGGTGTTATTATTTCTATCTGAAGTATTATTTTTTAAATTATAAAATTGCTCTATCATATTAGATATCTCTGCTGCTAAATCAAGATGAGAATGATCCTCCAATGGAAGAGCTTTATAAGTATAATTAGTATAGTCTATATCTATAATATTTTTTTCCTTGTAACTAATAAGACCATCAAACTCACTTCTATTTTTTCCTTTAGTTATGTTATATGTAGCCAATTTAGAATCAATATACCAAACATCTTCATATAAATCTGGAGTTTCATAACAAAATGCTAGTAAATTTTCTTCAAAATTTGTTAAAATAGTTCTTAAAGATGTAATTATTTCTAGTAGATTGATTTTATTATGACATTTATCATTTATAAAGTCATGTATTATAGTTTTAATTCTGTCTAAATCAATACTTTCATTTTTTGGTGTACCCTTATAATCTAGATTGACCATTTTACCATTAATATTATATTCTTCTTCATGAATATCATATACTTCTTTATTTAGAGTAACTTGTTTCAAATCATAAATTTGATTCAGTGTATAATATATTTTTCCTAATATTATTTCAATATCAATATCATTAATTTTGTTAAGTTCTTTAATATTATGATTTATTTTTACACCATCTAATGGTTCATATTTAACCTGATATTTAAAATCATTTTTTTCTATTATTTCCTCTTTTTCGTATAAAATTAATTTAGAATTATCATACTTAACAGTTTCTTTTCTTTCTTCATCTTGATAACAAATCATTAGTGAGTCTGTTTTACAGCTTTTTAAGAGAGTTTTTATTTCTGTAACAGTTTCTACCATATCAATAAATTTTTGGTTATTTATATATCCTTCTATTAATGCCTCAATTTTATCTAAATTAATATTTTTTTTAGATGTTCCATTATATCTTACTTTTATAGTTTTATTTTTTAAATTTAGTTGTTTATTAATATTTATTATTTTCATTTACCTATTTTCCTGAATTTAAATTAATTTTTTTTAGATATTTTTTTTAATAATTTTAGAACTTTAGATGTTTTTTTAGAATTAGTGCTTGGTGTTGACTTAATTATTTGAGTTGAACTATCCTCTTTTATTTGAAGTTCTAAATATTTTAAATAACTTGACATATTACTATTTCTTTTTACTAAAATTCCTTGTAGAAGTGTTTCTAGTTTTTCTTTGTGATATGGATCTTCTATTCCATTTTGTGTAAATAAATAGTAATTTATTTCATCAAATATTTGATCATTGATAGAATCTAAATCTAAATTAGAAATATAATTCATATCATATTCATGATTATGACTTTCAAGACTACAAACGTTTGTTGCTTTTTGTAATAGTAATGCTCGTATATCATCATTATTAGTTTGACTTATAACAGCAACGTCTTTTTTATGATGATTATTATTTAATGAATCTTCAGTTAATATTAACTGGTATAAATCCATAAAGATATGCTCATTAGTAACAGTTTGTAATAATTCTAAATCAAAGTTTTTATATTGACTATTCATGAAAGCACTGTTCATTAAAAGTGATACATAATGCATAACAAATTTATCATTAAAGGTATTTATTTTTTCTAAGTTAGCTAGATATTTTGGATCGTTTTTTCTATTAGGATAACCTGTTGTATATTCAAATCTAGCGTATGATACATCATAATAATCGTTACCAGTAAATTTTTTTGATGGATTAGCAATATAGTAATATAAAGCTTTAGCAGTAGTATTACTTTTAGCCTCTGTTAATATTTTTACTTCATCACGATAATACTTACCCTTAATAATATTCTGGTTAGTCATAATCATATATAAATATTTACCACCTAAGGGATTTTTGGCTAGTATTTGCATGTTTTCTGAATGATATTTATCTTTTAAAGATATTCTATTAACAGCTAAATTGTTAATACGCTCAGGATATGAATTAGGCATTTGAAGTGCAGAAATATCTGCTTTGGATATTAAATTCATGTCACTTGTGTGATGAGTACTTTTTATTGAATCACCATCTCTAGCAACCTCTGCAAGACAGCTTGCTATAAGTTCATCTTTAGTATTTGCAATTAATTTTAGATCTTGGTCATGATATGGACTTTTTATAAAAACATCATCACTGATTACCCATAGTCCATATCTTGCTGTTGATGCATTTTTTAATATTTCTATATCTTTATAAAAATTTTTACTATTTAAAAAATTAGGTTTACATATATAGTTAAATAAATGCCAACATCCATCTCCATTTTTTAAACTTGTTATAGCATTAACTTTTTCTTTGTAATCTTTACAATTTAATAAGTTTGGGTTAATTAATAATGGTTTTAAGTTTTTTAGATCAACCGAATCTATATCTAAACTTAAAAAATTATTTATTTGTGTAATATTTAAATTTGTTATCCAATCATTAAAATCATCCTTATTATTAAATTGCTCAGCTAATTCATACTTATTTATTTGGTCTATAATTAGCTTTAACGTTTTATTTTCCATAATATCTCCTTAATAATTTATTTTATAATGGTGTGTATTTGTTATTATAACATAAAAACTATTATGTGTTATTAAAATAATTATTAATTTTTTCCTTCTTTTCTATTACTGTTTTTTCTATTATATTTTTATTATTTTCTTTAAAATACCATTTAACTAAGGTGATTTCACCATTTTCTATTTCTAGACAAGTGATTCCATTTGGATGAACACAACTACCATCATTAAAATATTTGCCTTTACCGGCTTTTGGAAATATAGGACGATGTGTATGACCAGCGATTATAATTTTATTATTTTTAGTACTCCACTCTTCTAATTTCTTTTCTATAGTTTTGCTTACAGTATTATTTTTAGCATTACCTGTTGGATCTTTTATAAGCAAATGTTCTATATTTTTCCAAACATATCGTACTAAAATACGTGATATACTCCATAATGTACTGTTAATAAAATCTACCTGATGACCATGAATTAAAAAGATATCATTTCCTTTATAGTCTAATATTATAGATTCTTTTGCTGTTAATCCTCCTAATAATGGTTCTATTTTATTTATTTTTTTATTATAATAACTGCTAAAATTTAAATTCATTACATTAGAGTGTTTTTTTACTAAGTCATGGTTTCCATATAACATAATTAGTCTATGAGAATCATGAAATTTTTTCAGAATTTTAAATGTAGATAGATTTACATTGACGATATCTTTACAATTCTTAACTTCCCACATTTCATCTCCATCCCCTAATTCTATATAAATAAATTTTTTATTATAATAATGTGTTAGTGCTTTTTCAAATATCGCTTTATTTTTTATAAAATTATCAAAATTATTTCCAGAACCTCTATGACAATCACTCATAATAACTATTTTAGTATTATCATCTATCGTTATTTTACTGGAATTTTTAAAAACTTTATTTAATTTATTAATCAAGATTAGCCTCCTTATAAATTAATAAAAATTTAAATTAAATATTTATCTTAATATATAATATGAATCTTTTTTGAATTAATAAATTTTTGTATCATAAAATTTAATAAAACTGAAATTAATTTTGGAGGATTATAAATGAAAAAATACGAAGTTCTTTTATTTGATTTAGATGATACTTTAATTGATAATATAGAAAATGTTCGCTATGCATATAAAAATATGTTAAAAACTGTTGGAAAGGATTATACTGAGGAAGATTTTTTTAAATGGTGGAAGCTTGATAATCAATTTTGGATTGATTTTCATAATGATAAAATAGAAATTCCTAGTGAATTTAGGGGTGATAAAGATTTACTTCTTAAATATCTGAGAAGTTTGAGATATGTATTACACTTTAATGGAGAAATATCTATTGAGGAAGCTTTTGATATTAATGAGATATTTTTAAATGATTTAAATGAAGTTGTTGTACCTATCGATGGTGCTTTTGAAACATTAGAGTATTTATATGATAAATATAGATTGGTAATTGCTACTAATGGTCCTATTTTGGCAGTTGAAACTAAACTTAAAAAAATTGATTGTTTACAATTTATTGATTCTATTTTTTCTACTGATATGGCTGATAATGCTGCAGCTAAACCTGATAAAGATTTTTTTAGGCAATTAAAGGATTACTTAAATTTTTATGATGATAATAAAATATTAATAATTGGAGATTCTTTACATTCTGACGTTTTAGGTGGAATGAACTGCGGTATTGATACATGTTGGTTTAATAGAAAAAATGATATATTATTGGATAAGTATAAACCAACGATGACTATTACTAATTTAAAACAATTAATTAAGAAATTATAAAAGGATTATCTTCCATAAGAGATAATCCTTTTGTAAATGTATATCTATACTTAACTTATATTTACTTTCTTTTACGAGCATTATTTTCTTTGTTAATTGTTCTTTGATAGGTTTTCTTATCCTCTGAATTTAATGATATTATAGGTTTTTCATTTATTCCCATTAAACCTAAATCATATTTTAAGAACTGTAATTCTAATACATTTAAACTTTTTAGAAATTCAGATTCTTTCTTTTCTTGAACTTTACTTAGAAAATCATTTACTCTTTGTTTTCTAATCATTAAAATTTCTTCTCTATTCATTTTACTTTGATTCCTTTCTAACTTTAACTTTATTTTTATTTTTCATAATATATAGTGCAATTTCATAACAATCATAATACAAGGTTGTATTACAAGAGGTGTTTTCACAGTTATTACAACAACTTTTTTTGGCTTCTTCTAATAAGTTTGCATCTAGTTTATTATCTTTTATATAATCTTTAAAATCTTTCATTAATTTTATTTTTTCTGATAGTGTTACTTCTTTTAAGTTATTATAATTTAAATATTCTCTACTAGTAGATTTTATTCCTAAAGCTTTATAGTAATTTTCTACATTATTTTGATAGTCTGGATAACTTATTTCATTGCAAATATTACTATAACAGTCTATTATATTTTTATTATTACAATATTGTTTTACTTTTTCTAAATCATCATCTATAAGTTCTACCTTTGAAAAATTAGAATTATTTTGATAATTTGGTTTATTTCTTTTTAATATATAGTTTTGGTCAATTTCATTTATAAAAACAACTTCATATTCATATTTTACCTCGTTATTTGGTAAATATATTTTCTTTTCACTCATTAAATAAGCCGGAGCGGCTATATAGGCAAAAACTTCATTATTTTGAATGGGAAAGTAATCTGATGACTTTTTTCTTTTGATCTTTAAGGGAGCATACTTTATTTTATATGTTTCCTCTTTCATTTTAATATTAACCTTTTACTTATTATATTTTGCATAATATCTTTCTAGTCCTGTTTTTACTTTCACTTTTTCTGGTTGTTTTTCTTTTTCATTTTCTATTTGACAAACTTCAATATTTTTCTTAGATTTACATGGATACATAGTAATAATTTGGGAAGTATTAACGATAGTTTTTACCATGTAGTGATCAAGAGTACTACCATCAACATTTACTCCACATGCTGGTAAATAAAAGCAGTATCGATCTGCAATAATGGTACAGTTTTGGCCCTTATCTAAATTATTATCTATATATTTTTTAGTAGAATAATATAATTGTTCTAAATTTATATCAGGAAGAAATTGAGTTTTTCCATCATCTTTTGCAGAAATATGAACTTGATTAATATGATCTAATGCCTCTTTTTCGCTATAATTATAAAGTTGTCTATTTAAGTAGGCATCTTCTTTATAACTACGTATATAGTTTGGTTCAAATCTTTTTCTTAAATATATTTGTACTGAATAACTAATATTATTTAAAGTTCTATCTTCCATAGATAAGTTTTCACTATAGTATTTTTTATATAATCTATATAGCTTTTCTTCTTCATTTAATTTAATATATATACTGATTAATTTGTTAAAGTTATTTTCTTCTTTTAATTGTTCTAGTATTGTTTCTGCTTCAGTATAATTTTTTTCTAATATATAAATTCGAGCTAATTTTTTTAATAATATTTCATCTGTTGAATAGTCTTCTAGTAATTCAAAGATTATTTTTTTTGCAAGGGTATAATTACCCTCAGAGATTAGTTGTGAAATCTGTGCTGTTTGATAAGAAATAAAACCTGTTCTACTATACTTTTTTTTACTTTTATCGTTTCTCTTTTTATGCATAATAAAAGCCCCCCTTTAAATACGTCTGCTATTATAACATATTTTTTGTAAATTAGCAACCTAAGGCTTTTTCTATTTATAGTTTTGATTTTAGTGTTACAATATATAATCTTTAATTAAGTCTTGCAAACAACTTAAAATATAACATCTAATAACCTTTCTTAAATAGACTAAAAGTATTATTTACAAAGTCATCATTTTTTAATTTTTTTGACACGGTTTTATTCCAATTATCTTTTTTTAATATCTCATCAAAGTTAGAAATATTATATGCTTTTTGTAATTTTTTTCTGGAAATAGAAAAATTATAATCATTGTACTTTATCTCTACTGAATCAACATCTGAGATTATTGTAAAAATTACTGATGCAATATTGATCATTGCCTCTTTTACATAAATTTTATCATTGTATGCTTTAATTATATTTTTATATGTAATATCATAATTAATTTTTATAGTATCTTTGTCAATTTCAAATTGTCTTTCTTTCCAATTTAATGGTAATTTCATAATTAATAACTCTAATTTTTCTTCATCACTATTTTCTAGTGTTATCTGATAGTTACTATAATCGTTAATATCATATAAAGTATCTCTATCAACAATGGCTCCTATATCATTATTTTTATTAGTAAATATTAATATAGTTATACTAATCACTACTATTATTAAAATAATAATAGAACTAATCATTATATACTTTTTCTTGTTCTTTTTTAATTCATTATTAGAGTAACAGATAGTACTCTTTAATGTTTCTTCTACTTCTTTTTTATTCATTTTTTCTCCTTTTAACAAATCATATAAACTAATATTTAGAATTTCTGTAAGTGGTATTAAAACAGATATATCAGGAAAACATAAACCTCTTTCCCATTTACTTACTGCTTTATCTGATACATATAATTTATCTGCTAAGGCCTTTTGGGTAATGTTTAGTTTTCGCCTAGCATTTGAAATTATCATACCAGTTTTTTTTGGATCCATATTTTTGCCTCCTTACATCTATAATTTTACATATAAAAAAATTTGATAGTAAACCGACCTATGGTTTAGTTATATAATTAAACCTATGGTTTATACTTATCAAATTTATTTAGTTTTATATTTAAAGCATATTGCCTCATGAGAATTAATTAAGCCGATTGCCTGAAGATATGAGTAAATTATTGTTGTACCTACAAATTTCATACCTCTTTTTTTTAAGTCAGTTGAAATTTCATCAGATAATTTTGAACTAGTCTTATCACATTCATATATTATTTCATCATTAGTAAACTGTTTTAAATAATTATGAAAAGAACCAAATTCTTTTTGAAGTTTTTTAAATATTTTAGCATTATTAATGCTTGCTTTTATTTTTAATTTATTTCTAATAATATTTTTATTATTAAGTAGTTCATTTATTTTTTTATCATTATAATTAATTATTTTATCAATATTAAAATTATCATAAGAAGCTTTAAAATACTTTCTTTTATTTAGAACACATTCCCAAGAAAGACCTGCCTGAAATGATTCTAAAATTAACATTTCAAATAAATAATTATCATCTAAATTAAGAATACCCCATTCAGTGTCATGATAGGATACATATAATTCATTATTTATATTGCACCAATTACATCTTTTCATTTTTTCTCCTTTTTGGCATATAAAATCTACTCATATCAAGTCCTTCTGTTTCTAAGAGTTTGACTTTATTATTTAGGCCACCTCCATATCCTGTTAAATTTCCATCTTTTCCTACTACTCTATGACAAGGAATAATAATACATATAGGATTAGCTCCAACAGCATTACCTACGGCTTGACTTGACATCCTCTTTATATTTCTTTTTTGGGCAATTTCTTTGGCAATACCACCATAGGTAGTTACTTCGCCGTATGGGATTTTTTCCATGATTTTAATTACTTCCTGCCCAAACTCGGTTTGATTTACCTTATATTTTGGCGTAAAGTTTGGTTTCTGTCCATTAAAGTATATATCTAACCATTTTTTTGTCTCATCAAATATAGGCAGATCTTTTTCGATGCGATCTTTTAAATTATGTTTTTTTGAATCTTTTGAGTCCTTAAACCATAAACCAGTTAGATATTCTCCATCACTTTCAAGGTAAATTGTATTAAATGTTGCTTCATATTTAGATATATACATCTTATCACCTCAATAAATATATAATTGCATCTATAACTTGTTGTTTCATAACTTTATAATCTAATTCTTTATGTTGATGATAAACTACTTCGTCATTAATATTTCTAATTGCTTGTTCTATATTTTGTTTGTTCTTAAATTTTTGTTTAGGATTAGAATTAGATAAATAATTTCTTAAAATATCTTTTCTAGTTTGTTTTTTATTATTAAGATAAGTCTTTAATATAATGGATTGAATAACATCGTTTTCTTTTATATTTTTTATTTTAGAAGTTTCTTTTTTATAATTATATAAAGCATAATTAACTATTGCATTATATACATAATTATTTACATATTTATTTTTATAATCTGTAAGTGTAGTATCAACTTCTATTTTCTTTATGTTATTGTCTTTATTAATCTTATAAAAATAAGCATTAATATCCTTCAAAGACTTTTTAAAATTACCATATTCTAAATTAAAGTTATTGGATTTAGAAAAGATATATTTTTTTATATCATTTGTCAATTCTTGAATTTCTTTGTTTTTAATAGAACCATATTTAATTTTATTTTTTTCTTTTGTTACATTCAAATTTCAAATCATAATAATCAAACATTCTATATATTAAATTTTTTCCATACTCTTTTATAGTTGAAAAATCAGACATAAGTTTTTTAAAATCTTCTGAATTTAATATTTCATTTAAAT
>CAKPLP010000017.1 GCA_934167695.1 uncultured Bacilli bacterium
AGAAGTTAAGCCGCTTAACGCCGACGATAGTGAAAGCGAAAATAGGAAGTTGCCAAGAATTTTTTTTTGTGCAAAAAGGCACAGTTTCTGTAGAAAAAATCTTTTTATAATAAATATATTAAATCAATTTTAGTTTAATAAAAAATGAGTTGTATAACTTTTTTTTTTTGGTATAATAAGATATAGGTGATAGAAATGGATTATAAAATTACAACATATAGTGAGCAAGAAACAATAGAACTTGCACAAAATATAGAATCAGAAAAATTTCCAAATATGGTAATATGTTTAGATGGTGACTTAGGAAGTGGTAAAACTGTTTTTACAAAAGGTTTTGCAAATTCATTAGAAATAGAAGAAGACGTAACATCACCAACATTTAATATTATTAAAGAATACACATCAGGAGAATTACCACTTTATCATATGGATGTTTACCGTCTCAATGGAAATGTTGAAGACCTAGGCATAGAGGAATACTATAAAAAAGGTGGTATTTGCATCATTGAATGGTCAGAAACAATAGAAGATTATCTTCCAAAAGATAGATTAGATATAAGAATAAAAGTAGTAGGTGAAGAAAAAAGAGTTTTTGTAATTACTCCACATGGTAAAAAATATGAAGATCTTTGTGAGGCAGCTCTATGAAAATTCTATATATAGATACATCTTCAAATTTTTTATATACAGGAATTGTGGAAAATGATCAATTATTAATTGAGATTCAAGAAAAATTAGAGCAAAACCTTTCACGCGATGCCTTACCAAGAATAGCATTTATGTTTGAAAAAATAAATATGAAACCACAGGACATTGACAAAATAATTGTAGTAGACGGACCCGGATCATTTACTGGAATTAGAATAGGGGTAACTATAGCGAAGGTATATGCATATGCTCTTAAAACAAAAATAACAACAATTAGTAGTTTAGAAGCAATGGCTCTTTCATTCGACAGAGCAAGTTATTATGTTCCAATAATTGATGCTAGACGTGGCTTTGTATATTCAGCTATTTATGATAAAAATATGAAAGAAATTTTATTTCCACAACATATTAAATTAAACCTTCTAGAAGAAAAACTATCAACAATTAATGATTATTTAATAATAACAAATGATGAAATTAAATTAGAAGGAATCAAAGTTACATATAAACCAGATATTTTAAAAATAGTTAACTCTTGCAAAAATAAAAAAAGTATTAATCCACATAGTGTAAATCCAAACTACTTAAAGTTAACAGAAGCAGAGGAAAATCTTAACAAATAATGATTATAACACTAGATTTAAGCAATATAGATATACTTGATAACACCTTTCTAGAAAAGAAAAAGGTAAAACATGAAATGCTATTTAATCCATATGCGAAATATTTATTATATATTGAAGAAAATGACGTTTTAGGATATTTATATTATAGTGATATATATGAAAGAACTGAAATTAATATGGTAGAGGTAAGAGAAGATAAAAGAAATAAAAAAATAGCTTCAAAATTATTTGATGAATTTTTTAAAATAAATCCCAAAAGTTCAACACTAGAAGTAAAAAAAAATAATTATAATGCAATAAAATTATATGAAAAATATGGTTACAAAAAAGTTGCAATACGAAAAGGATATTATAATGGAATAGATGGTATTCTAATGGAAAAAATAATTAAGATAGGATAGTGAAGTATAATGAAAGATATGTATATACTAGGAATAGAAAGTAGCTGTGATGAAACAAGTTTTTCTATAGTAAAAAATGGTCATGAAAACATTGCAACTATAATATCATCACAAATAGATATTCATAAAGATTATGGAGGAGTAGTTCCAGAAATTGCAAGTCGTAATCATGTTAAAAATATAACAATGGTATTAGACGAATGCTTAGAAAAAGCAAATATGAAAATGGAAGACATAGATGCTATTGCAATAACATATGGTCCGGGTTTAATAGGATCACTTTTAATAGGATTAGAAGCAGCAAAAACTCTTTCATTTATTTATAATAAACCACTTATTCCAGTACATCATATCGCTGGTCACATATATGCGAATAGTTTAGTAAAAGAGTTAGAATTTCCACTTTTAGCTATTGTAGTTAGTGGTGGTCATACCGAACTAATAAAAATGACAGAACATTATAATTTTCAAAAATTAGGTGGAACACTAGATGATGCTATAGGTGAATGCTATGATAAAGTAGCTAGAATAATTGGATTACCATATCCAGGAGGTCCAAAATTAGATAAATTAGCTTCTAAAGGTGAACCAACTTATAAATTACCACTTCCATTAAAAGATGATAGTTATAATTTTTCCTTTAGTGGTTTAAAAAGTGCCGTTATAAATCTAGCTCATAATGAAGAACAAAGAGGTAGAAAAATAAATAAAGAAGATTTAGCTGCTAGCTTTCAAAAAGTAGCAGTAGAAAGCATAACAACAAAGGCAAAAAAAGCTATAAAAGATGAAAATATTAAACACATAATAGTAGCAGGAGGGGTTGCTGCCAATAATGGATTAAGAGATGCAATTACTAAATTGGGAAGAGAATTAGAAGTAGAGGTATCATTTCCACCTATGAAATATTGTACAGATAATGCAGCCATGATAGCTGCAGCTGGATATTATGCATATAAGGATGGAAGAGTAGCAGACCTTACTTTAAATAGTAAATCAAATGATAGGTTGATCTAATAAACTGTAAAACACTTAACACTTAAATCAAAATTAAGTGTTTTTTATTACATAAAAATATATGCAACAAAAAATTTATGTTATAATAAAAATGAGAATAATAAAGGAGGATAATATGTCAAATAGAATTATTTTAAATGGAACGTCATATTTTGGAAGAGGTTCAAGGGAAAATATAATAACAGAATTAAAAAATAGAAAATTTAGAAAGGCATTAGTAGTAACAGATAAACCTTTAATAGAGGCAGGTGTTACAAGTTTAGTAACAAAATGTCTAGATAATGCCAACTTTGATTATGAAATATATTCGGATATAAAACCAAATCCAAATATTAAAAATGTACAAGAAGGCTTAAATATATGTAAAAACAGTAATGCCGATGTGCTAATTGCAGTAGGAGGAGGAAGTGTAATAGATACAACAAAATGCATAAGTATCATTATGAAAAATCCTGAACATTCTGATGTTGTATCATTAGACGGGGCAGTAGATACAGAAAATGCCGGAATGCCTATAATTGCATTACCAACAACAGCAGGTACAGCTGCAGAAGTAACTATAAATTATGTTATTACTGATGATAATAGAACAAAAAAAATGGTTTGTGTAGATCCACATGATATACCGATTGTAGCTATTATAGATCAAGAATTAATGGCAAAAATGCCAAAATCATTAGCAGCATCAACCGGAATGGATGCATTAACTCATGCTATGGAAGGATATATTACAAAGGCTGCATGGTTAATGACTGATATGTTTCACTTAAATGCCATGGCCCTAATATATAAAAACTTAGCTAAAGCTGTAAATGAAAAAGATGACGAGGCCATTGACAATGTTGGATATGGACAATATATAGCCGGAATGGGATTTTCTAATGTAGGGTTAGGAATCGTACATTCAATGGCACATTCTTTAGGAGCCTTTTACGATACTCCACATGGTTTAGCAAATGCACTACTTTTACCACATGTATTAAAATTTAATGGTCAAGTATGCCCTGAGTTATTTAGAAATATGGGAAGAACATTTGGATTAAATATGGATAATTTAAATGATGACGAGGCAATAGATAAAGTAGTAAAAGCCGTAAGAAATTTAGCAATAGAAGTAGGAATTCCACAAACATTAAAAGAAATTGGAATTATGAAAGAAGATTTGCCAAAACTAGCACATCAAGCGATAAATGACGTTTGTACTGCAGGGAATCCAAGAAATGTAACAGAAGAAGATATTTTAAAATTATATGAGCAAGCTTACGAATAATTGAATAAGAGGAGTTGATAATTATATGTTAAGATCAAAAGTTGGTTACAGTATGTCTGAAGATAATTTTACATCAGGAGTAACTACAGCAAAAACATCATTAATAGGAAATAGTTCTAAAATAGGTTTTTTATATACATCAAGTATGTCAAATACTAAAGAAATTCTAAAGGGAGTAAGAAGTATTACAGATATACCAATAATAGGTTGTACTTCAAGTGGTGCTTTAATAGTACCAGAAGGAATAGTTGCAAGTAATCATGGTTTCTCAGGAATGATGACTATGGCAGATGCTGATTTGACAGTTGGTGTAGCATGTCATGAAGCTGGAAAAAATGCCAGACTAATCGGTAGAAAAGTTGCTATAGAGGCAGTAAAAAATGCTAAAATGAAAACTGCTCCAGCATATTTTTATATGATAGCTAGTCCAAAAGAAGAAGAAGATTACTTAATGGGAATTCAGGATGTAATTGGTCGTGTTCCAATGTTTGGAGGATCAGCAGCAGATGATACTGTAGAGGGAAAATGGAAAATAATTTGCAATGATAAAGTATTTTCAGATGGAGTAGCAGTATGTTTCTTTTATACACAAAATGATATTGTAACAGAATACACAGGTGCCTATAGGGAAACTGATACAGCTGGAATAATAACAGAAGTAAATCAGAAACGTACATTAGTAACTATTGATAATGAACCATCCCTAAAAAAATATGCAGACTGGATAAATCAAAATCCAAACAATTTAAGAGGTACAAATTTATTAGCAAGTTCTATTACTCATCCATTAGGAGTTAAGGATCCATTAGGAAATTTAATAGCAGTAAGACATCCAATGATAGGAAATACAAATGATACCATGAATATAGGAAATAATCTAGAAAAAGGAACGGCTGTTGTATTATTAGAGTCAACTGTAGATGAATTGATTGATTCAACAGGTGAAACATTGAAAAAAGTAAAAAAAGAATTAACAACAGAACCTGCAGCCTACATGTTAGTTCATTGTGGAGGAAGAAAACTTGCTATTGGAGAAAGATTACCAGAAGTACACAAACAATTATTAAAAGAGTCTAAAGGAGTTCCATTTATTTGTTTCTTTACATTTGGAGAATATGGATATCATGAAAATTCAGCCAACACTTGTGGT
Organism: uncultured Bacilli bacterium; assembly: GCA_934167695.1. Classification (GTDB taxonomy): domain Bacteria; phylum Bacillota_I; class Bacilli_A; order RF39; family UBA660; genus UBA2730. The sequence continues at coordinate 5,110 of CAKPLP010000017.1, forward strand.
GGATTGATGTTGTCATTTACAGGATTTGGAAGGGAGTAAATATATGAAGAATTTAATTGGCGGTGAAAAATTAGATGCATCAAATGGTGCAGTAATAGAGGTAAAAAATCCAGCTACTAATGAATTAATAGATACAGTTCCAAATTCAACAGAGGAAGATGTAAATAATGCTGTTAAAATAGCAAAATCATCACAACGAGCTTGGGCAAAAACCCCATTACATAAAAGAGGAGAAATTTTAGAAAAATTTGTTGATTTAGTAGAACAAAATAGCGAAGAATTAGCAATGTTACTTAGTAAGGAAACAGGTAAACCAATTAAAGAAGCCCGTGCAGAAATCTCTAATTGCAGAACATTTGTATATGGATATGTTGAAAAAGCTAAACATGAATATGGTAATGTAATACCTGCTGGAAGTGAAGTAGGACAAGAAAATACAATTCAACTAACAGTTCAAGAACCTTTAGGAGTGGTGGCATGTATTATTCCATTTAATTTTCCATGTGATTTATTTGGCCAAAAAGTACCATCAGCACTAATAATGGGAAATTCTGTAATTGTAAAACCATCTACATACAATCCATTAACATTACATAGATATTGTGAATTAATGCAAGAAGCAGGAGTTCCAAATGGTGTAATAAATTGTATTTCAGGAGACGGAAATGTTGTAGGAACAGCATTAGCAAAACATCCTGAGGTGAATTTAATAAGTGTTACAGGCTCTACCAAAGTAGGTGCAGAGGTTATGGGACATGCTGCCGAAAATATTACTCATGTAATGTTAGAACTAGGTGGAAATGATGCATTTATCTTAGACAAAGATGGTGATGTTGATTTAGCAGTAGAAGAATTAGTTTGGGGTAGATTATATAACACAGGACAAGTATGCTGTGCCAGTAAACGTTTTTTAATTCATCAAGATATAAAAGAAAAATTTGTAAATAAAGTTATTGAAAAAATTTCTACATTAAAGGTTGGTTATCCACAGGAAGAGGATACTGATATAGGTTGTTTAATTAATGAAAATGCAGCAATAAGAGTAGAAGAACAAGTAAAGAAAACAATATCAGAGGGAGCTACAATAGTTATAGGTGGTAGAAGAAAAGGTGCTTTCTTTGAACCTACGGTATTAGATAATGTAACAAAAGATATGGAAGTAATGAAAGATATGGAAATATTTGGACCAGTTATTCCTATCTGTACTTTTAATGATATAGAAGATGCTATTGAAATTGCTAATCAATCATCATATGGATTATGTGGCAACATCATAACAAATAATATGAAAACAGCCTTCCATGTAGCAACAGAATTACAGGTTGGAGGAGTTGTAATCAATGGAGCTAGCTTCTTTAGATCAGCAGAAATGCCTTTTGGAGGTTGGAAACATTCTGGAATAGGAAATGAAGGAATTTCATCAACACTAAAGGAAATGTCTAGAACAAAAACCATTGTATTGAAAAATATTTTAAATTAACTAGTATTAACTAGTTTTTTTTTATTAGGAAATATATTGTTATTAATGTACTTGATGTAGTAACAATACCAAAAATTAAATATTAAAATACTAATAATGTCGATAAATATAAAATTTATTGTGTATTAAATAAAAATTTCAACTCATAATATTAAAAAAATATAGATAAACCAATAAAATGTCAATTAACATGTAAACAAAAAAACACCTATTATGTATATATATGTAAAAAAAAGTTGAAAAAAATAGTATGAGTGATATACTAAATAGGTACAAATTTAGGAGTTGATAAGAGATATGGCAACAAGTAATAAACAATCAAAAAAGCAAACAAGAGTAAAAAAGAACAAAAAAAAATATGGTCAAAAAACAGTTATAAAGGATGACAGAATTCATAAAGGAATATTTATATTATTAATAATTAGCTTACTATTAAACTGTATTGCAGTAAGACATTTTGCAACCTATAATCATAATAAAGTAAAGAAGGTAACAAAAATAGAAAAAGTAATTCCAGAAAATATAGTTTTTTTAGGAGATTCATTAACATATAGATATGACCTTGAAAAATACTTTGGAAATAATCATAATATTGTAAATAGTGGTATAGACGGTAACACAACAGAAGATATATTAGATAATATGAAAAGTAGAGTTTATAATTATAACCCATCAAAAGTATTCATATTAATAGGAACTAATGATATTATAAAAGATAAAACTTCTACAGAAATTAGTACTAATATAGAAAAAATAATAGAAAATATAAAAGAAAATAGGCCGGGGTGTAAAATATATTTAGAATCATTATATCCAGTTAACAATGGTAACGATCGTAAAATAAGATCAAATACAGTCCAATCAAGAACAAATGAAACAATAGAAGAAATAAATAAAACAATAAAAAAATATTGTCAAAAAAATAATATAACATACATAGATTTATATAATGATTTAATAGATGATGATAACAATTTAAAATTAGATTATACAGTAGAAGGTTTACATTTATCAGATGAAGGTTATGAAGTAATAACTAAAAAGCTCACAAAATACATTGATGATGAAGTCTAATATTAAAATAAATTGACAAGGAAAAATTGTCAATTTTTTGATGTTATAATAAAAAGCAACCAAAATTATACAAAAAGATATTGATTGTTGGTGTTGCTACCAATAATATTTATATTATAATTTAGGTGGAGGTGGAAAAAATGAGATTTTGTGACAAACTAGCAAAACAACGAAAAAATAATAATTTAAGTCAGGAGCAGTTAGCAGACAAATTAAAAGTTTCAAGACAAGCTGTATCTAAATGGGAGTCAGCATCTTCTTATCCTGACATGGACAAAATGATTCAAATGTGTAAAATTTTAAACTGTACACTTGAGGACTTATTAGACGATGGTACTATCTCAAATGGATCTACGACAAATAAATTAAACTTCAATAATTATTTACAAGATTTTCTAAAATTTATTACTAAAACATATAATATGTTTATTAGTATGACATTAAAAGAAAAAATTAAATGTATTTTTGAAATGTCAATATTAACTATAGTTGAACTCATAATAGGTTTAATCATATATGCAATTTTAATAGATGTTACACATGGATTATTATCTATAATTCCATTTAGTATTAGTCATATATTAGAAATTATTTTTGGAAAAATTTATATAATAGGTCTATTAATACTAGGATTAATTGTAATTATTCACTTATTTAAAATTAGATATTTGGATTACTTTATTACTATAGAGGATAATAATGTAACAGAAAAAACAGTAGAAGAATCAATACAAAAAAAAGAGAATAAATATTATAAGGAACATCCAAAAGAAAAAATAATAATTAGAGATCCTAAACATTCTTCATTAAGTTTCTTTAATTTATTAATGAAAATCATAATTTTATTTATTAAATTTTTTACAATTATATTCATAATACCTATTATAATTTTCTTTGTATTTTTCTTAGTTATTGCAGGTATAAGTATTTTTCATATAATTTATGGTTCATTATTCCTATACATTTCAATAGCATTAATAGCATCAGCAGTATTATGCTACGTCGCAATGTATTTTGTTTATAATTTTGTATTCGATAGAGAAATAAATTTTAAAACAATGTTTAATATTATTATAGTATCTTTAACGACAATAGGATTATCCTCAGGGTTAGCTTTTGTTAGTTATCTAAATTATAGTCATCCAAAAACTTTAAATGCTACTGATTCAACAAAAAAAATAGAATATATAAACATAAACGACAAAACAATTATTCACAATAATAATATAGAGTATATAATAGATAATAGTATGGATAATGCTAAATTAGAAATAACAACTCTAAAAAATGTAAAAACCAAACTATATCACGAAACAGATAAAGAAAGTTTTGATAATTATTATGTTGAGTATGAAATAAATGATATATTTGATATGTATAAAATTATAATTAATGATCTAAAACATAAAAAAATAAGAGATTATAATCAAGATAGTATAATAAAAATAAAATTAACATTATCAGAAGAAAATTATAATAAATTACTAAATAATAAAAATAAATAGATAAATTATCACTTATAAAATAAGTGGTTTTTTTCTTGGCTAAAAAAATGCTATAATTAAAAAGGAGGAATAAATATGAAGGTATTATTAATAAATGGAAGTCCACATATAGATGGATGTACAAATACTGCATTAAGAGAAGTAGCTAAACAATTAGAAGAAGAAAATATAGAAACTAAAATATTTTGGATTGGAAATAAACCAATATCAGGTTGTATAGCATGTAGTAATTGTACAAAAACAGGTAAATGTTTTATAAATGATATAGTAAATGACTTTGTAGAGATGGCAAAAGATTATGATGGATTTGTTTTTGGAAGTCCAGTTCATTATGCAGCAATGTCTGGAAATATGAAATCATTTATGGATAGAGTATTTTATTCAGCATTTTGTGGAAAAAAAGGCGCAAATTTTAGATACAAACCAGTAGCAGGAGTTTTATCAGCCCGTCGTGCAGGAACCCTATCAGCTTATGATGAAATAAATAAATATTTTGGTATTACTGAAATGCCAATAATTACATCAAGATATTGGAATATGGTATTTGGTAGTAAAAAAGAGGACGTTTTAAAAGATGAAGAAGGTTTACAAACAATGCGAATTTTAGCAAAAAATATGGCTTACTTTTTAAAATGTATAGAGCTTGGTAAAAAAAATAATATTTCACTACCAATTCCAGAAAGAAAAATTCAAACAAATTTTATACGAGATTAAAAAATTTAAATAATAAATAAATGCTAATAATATTAATATAATATAATATAATATAATATGAATAATTCAAATGTAGATAGACAATTAAAAGAATTAAGAATAGAAGATATGTTATCAGAAGCCTTCATAATAATAGGACTACTTAGTTTATATGGAAACTATTTAGAAAAAAAGCATTTAAAAACAAATGATAATAATTATCATGAAAAGAGTACAAGTGTTTTTAATTTTATTTTAATAGCAACATTAATACTTTATTTAATTTTTTTATATAGAAATTATACAAATTACAAGAATGCAACAGAAGAAAGAAAAGAAATGTTCAGGATAAGATTATTAGGTAGTTGTTTTTTTCTAGCAGGAATAATCTGTAACATCTCTTATCACAAAAACACTCAGGATTCAAATGCATTTTTTGAACTTTAAGTGATATACTAAACAATGGAGTAAAATTAAGGAGTAGATATTATGAATTTAGAAGATCAATTTAAATACTTAATCGGTGGTTACTATGGAATTTCAGAAATGGATGAATATCCATTAAAGGTTTATATTTTAAAAGATATTGAAAATTACATAAAAATGTTTATTGAACAAAATCCTATACCTAATTTTGATTATAAAAAAAAAGCTGAAGAATATGAACAAGGCTTACCCTTAAAAACAAAGTTGCAAGATAGTTTATTAGTATTACCAAAAGTAGATGCACCTATGGAAATCATATTATTAGTAAAAAAAAGAATAAAAGAAATCCAAAATAATGATTTCTATTAATAAATATATTAATGATAAAAGATGAAACCCATCTTTTATTTTTTTTAAATATAAGTTATAATTAATATAGTTAAATATAAAGGATGTGTCTTAGATGAAAATAGCAGTTGCTGGAACGGGATACGTAGGTTTATCTCTTGCTACATTATTAAGTCAAAATAATGAAGTATATGCACTAGATGTAATAGAAGAAAAAGTAGAAAAAATAAATAACAGAATAAGCCCAATTCAAGATGAATATATAGAAAAATATTTTAAAGAAAAAGAATTAAACTTAAAAGCAACATTAGATTGGGAAGAAGCCTTTAAAGAAGCTGATTATGTAATAATTAGTACTCCTACAAATTATGATGAAGAAACAAACTATTTTGACACATCATTAGTAGAAGATATAATTATTAAGGTAAAAAAAATAAATAATCCCAATACTACAATGGTAGTAAAATCAACAGTGCCAGTAGGATTTATTGAAAATATGAAGAAAAAATACAATATAGATAATATTTTCTTTTCTCCAGAGTTTTTAAGAGAGGGTAAAGCTCTATATGATAATTTATATCCATCTAGAATTATAGTTGGTGAAACCTCAGAAAGAGCAAAAATATTTGCAAACTTATTAAAAGAAAATTCATTAAAAAAAGATGTAACAATTTTATTTATGAATAGTACAGAAGCAGAAGCTGTAAAATTATTTGCTAATACATATTTAGCATTAAGAGTTGCTTATTTTAATGAACTAGATACCTATGCAGAACTAAAAGGACTAAATACAAAAGATATAATAGAAGGAGTATGCCTAGATCCAAGAATTGGAAACTTCTATAATAATCCTTCGTTTGGATATGGAGGTTATTGTTTGCCAAAAGACTCGAAACAATTAAAGGCAAATTACAAAGACGTTCCAGAAAATTTAATTAGTGCAATAGTTGAAAGTAATACTACAAGAAAAGATCATATTGCTAGTGAAATAATAAAAAAGAATCCTAAAGTAGTTGGAATATATAGACTAACAATGAAAAGCAATTCAGATAATTTTAGAGCAAGTGCAATTCAAGGAGTAATGAAAAGAATTAAGTCAAAAGGAATAGAAGTAGTAATCTATGAACCTACTTTAAAAGATGATGTATTTAATAATAGTAGAGTAGTTAAAAATTTAGATGAGTTCAAAAATATATCTGATGTTATAATAGTAAATAGAAATACAGATTTATTAAGTGACGTTCAAAATAAAATATATACAAGAGACATATTTAGTGTAGATTAGTTTTATCATTTATTTATAGATTTTATAGGGGAGTGAGTTATATGAATAGTAATAAAAAAATTGTTTTAATACTAATAATGATAATTACATTATTTGGTTTATTAAGGTTAGATACCGTTTATGCTACAGATACTAAAAAAGTATCTAACATTGTAGTTTTTGCCAAATTTAAAGATGATACAAAGGATGTTTTTAATGCCAAGTCCAAATCATATAGTAATTGGACTTTAATTAAAAATATGTACAATAAGAATGAAGGAAATGGTGGGGATAATTCATTTAAAAATTATATAAACATTATTTCTGAAGGAAAGGTTGATGTTGATAATTATTTTCCACAAGAAAATAATGATGAAACTTCCGTCACTACATATACTTTAAATAATAATATAGAATATTATCAAAATAGTGATACAATCATTCAAGAAATTATTAATGCTATAAATAGTTCCAAAATTACATACAATCTTGGGTCTAATAAATTAAATAATATTGATTCAGCATTTATAGATAATTTAACTGTTATTATTCAAGGCAGTCCGAAGGATTCTAGTGTAATTAGCTCACATAAGGCAGAATATAGTGGTACAGAAAAAATTAATGGCTTGGGTGTTTCAAATTATAATATTATACCATCATCATATATTGTTACAGATGATGCTACAATAGGTGTGAAACAGTCACAAAATATAATTGCACATGAGTTTTTACATGTATTAGGATTTCCAGACCTTTATAGAAAAACTGATCTTGGGGAACCTGTTGGAATGTGGGACATAATGGCAAAAAGTAGTTTTTATTTACAATATCCATTATCATATTTAAGAGCAAAACAAGGATGGATAACCTCTAATACTATTACTAAAAGTGGAACATATACATTAACTGCAGTTTCAGCACAAGGCGGAAATAAACTTTTTGAAATAAAAACGCCTTTATCAGATTCTGAATCAATTTTCTTAGAATATAGGAAGAAAAATGATTCTACTTATGCATTAGATCATGGGATACCATCAAGCGGACTTTTAATGTATCGTGTAGATAATAAAATAGAAGATTATACAAATATAAGAGGAAAAAATTACATATACGTATATAGACCAAATGTAACAGATAAAGATTCTGGATCAGATATAGCCTCAGATGGTGATTATAAAGGATTTAATAGGTATTATGACGCTGCACTTGAACCAGAAAAAGGTGAAACAGAATATGGAAGTACTGATTTAACAAAGTCTTTCACTGATAATACACTTTATTATTCAAATGGTCAAAATAGTGGAATTAAAATTAGTAATGTAACATATTCTAATGATAAAAATCAAATTACATTTAATGTTGATTTTGCAAATTATAATGAAGAGAACTTATGGAAAAATATTGATTCATTAGCAGCCAATTCATATGGTTCAATTCTTTATAAAAATAAGGCAAGTAATGAAGTATATATTTCATATTCAAATGGAAGTGGTTCTACTTCCAAAGTTTCAGTAAAGAAAATAAATGGAAATTCACTAGATGTAATAGGAAATGAAATAGACAATGCCAATTATCCTTCATTAGCAGTTTATAATAACAGCTTATATCTAGTTACTCAAAGATTTAATGGTTATTTGGACCTTTACAAACTAGAAGGATCTAGTTGGAAAAAAATCAAGGAATATAAAACAAACTATCCAAAAAATGTAAAATTAATTGAATCAAATAAAAGTTTATATTTAATGTATGAAGAAACAGTTTCTGGTTATAAAACAAAACTTACTATCAATGATGTAGTAAATAATAAAGTAATAACAGAACGTGAAGCACAAGACTTTGGTAATCCTGCAGTTTCTTTTTATAACAACAAATTATATTTAGCATATTCTTCATACTTTGATTCAAATAGTAGTGCTAAAATTGAATCATATGATTTAGAAAAAAATGAATGGAAAGTTGAAAAAACATCAACAATTAATAAAAGTAATGTTCACTATATAAAACAATATGGTAATAAATTATACGTTTTAATAGGAGCAGATAAAACATCTCCAATAGTTTATACATATGACGGAACAACTTGGAGTGAAGATAAAATTAATTTAATAAATAATTATTCTAACTTAACTATGAATATTATAAATGACAATGTATATCTAAGTTATATTAACACTCAAGATAATACAACAAACTTATTAAAATTGAGTAATCAAAAATCAGAAATAATAGACAGCAATTTAGGATCAGATTATAGTTATTTATATACAGAAAATGATAAAGAAAATATGTATGCAATCACATCCGATAATAATTCTACTTCTATTAATATTAAAACCAAAAAAATTGAAACAGATAATAGTAACAATTCTACTGATGATAAAGGAAACGACAATAACAAGGATAATAACAAGGAAAATGAAGGTACAGATCAATCTAAAAACGGATTTGTAGTTGAAAATGGTAACACTTATTATTATGTTAACGGAAAAAAATTAACTGGAAGAAATAAAATTGATGACATTGAATATTATTTTGATGAAGCTGGAATAATGCATGGTAACATCTTGTTTTTAGGTGACTCCCTAACTGATTATTATAATTTGTCAAAATATTATCAAGATGAATTGGTAATAAATAGTGGAATAGCAGGAAATACAACTGATGATATTTTAAATGATATGTACAATAGAGTATATAAATACAATCCATCAAAAATATTTCTATTAATAGGAACAAATGATATTGTATATGGAAAAGATGTAAATTACATAACTAATAATATAAATAAAATAATAGATTTAATAAGAAAGAAATTACCTAATTGTAAAATATATTTAGAATCATTATATCCAATAAATAATACAAATAATTTAAAAGTAAATCATAATGTAGTAGCAAATAGAACAAATGATGTAATTAATCAAATTAATACCAAAATAAAAGAAATACCAAATATAACCTATATAAATATACATGATAGTTTGGTTGATACAAATGGTAATTTAAATATTAATTATACAGTTGAAGGGCTACATATTAATGATGGTGGTTATATTACTATCACTAATATTTTAAATAAGTATATAAATAATCCAGATGGATCTAGCAATATAAGGGATAAATGGTATTATGATAATAATTATATTTATTACTATAAAGATGGTGAATTATTAAAGGGAATCTATGAAATAGATAAAAAAAAGTATCTCTTTGGAATAACTTCTGGAAAGTTATATACATCAGGGGTTGCAGAGATAACATATGGAAATCAACAAGGAGTATATTATACAAATAGTGA
>CAKPLP010000018.1 GCA_934167695.1 uncultured Bacilli bacterium
CCTTTCATATCTTTCTATACTACAAAAGTTATGTATCTCTAAATATATTTATTGTTCTACTAAAGTGACCCCCCCCCCACTAGAACATTTGATTGACACTCTCATACTTCCTCCTATACTTATTTTAAACAATTATACACTAAAAAACACCTAGCAACAAGGTATTTATAAATAAAAAAATCTAAACCTTAGTTTAGATAATAAATCATATAATTTAAATATGCAGCAAATATTAACCACAACAAATATGGAATATTAATATAAGCAGCAATCTTATTAGATTTATAAAACTGATATATCATTATTACAACCAATATTATTAATAACAAAATCCAAAGGAAACTAAAGAAAATCCATCTAAATCCAAAGAAAAATAGAGTCCATAAAGAATTAATAATCAGTTGAGAAAAATATAATATTATATTACCTTTATCAGTGCTATTAGAACTAATAATATATAAAGATATTCCCATTAATAAATATAAAAAACTCCAAACAATAGGAAAAACTATCGCCGGTATTTCAAATGGTTTTGTAAGATCATTATAAAAGCTATTAGCAGTAAAAATACTAAATAAAGAACCTATTACAAAAGTAATAACTATATCAAAAACTAATTTTTTGTAATTTATTTTCATCTATATCACCATTATAATTTTATGACAAAATATAAAATTTATACTACTTAAGAATAAAAGAAGTATCATCTATAAATTCATAATCAGTTTTATATTTTAAATTTCTTATCAATCTAAACATTGCTTCATCTTTCTTTTTTGCTTCTATCATAATATCAATATCACATTTCAAATCTTTAATACTATCCAAAAATTCTATAAAACTATCAGGATCAATATAATCATGATGACTTCTAAATTCCTTCTTAGTTTTATTTTTAGGAGAAGAAAAATGCATTTTTACTCTTTTATTCCATGTACTAATAATTTTTTCATAATCTAAAGAACTCTTATTACACAAAAAATGATGATAATCAAAGACAACAGGAACATTTATTTTACTACTAATTTCCAAACAATCCTCTACATTAAAAATTTTATCATCATTTTCAATAGCAATTACATTCTGTAAATATTTTGGTAATTTTCTAAAATTATTAATAAATCTACTAATAGATTGTTTCTTTCCAAACTGATTACTTCCTACATGAAGTACTAATACTTTATCATCAATGCCAAACTGTTCTAATAAGCGATAATGATATTCTAAAATATCTATACTGTTTTGCACCACCTCGCTACGAGTACTATTCAAAACACAGTATTCACTAGGATGAAAGTCCACTCGCATATTATTTGTTTTAACTAAATTACCTATTTTTTTGTAAAAATATTGATATTTATTAATATAGTCAAATAAAACATCATTTTTAGTTGCAAGAGGAATAATACCAGAAGACAATCTATAAAAATGAATATTATTTTTAATATTATAATTAATTATTTTTTCTAAATCCAAGAAATTAGATACAATTATTCTATCTAATTTGTCATAATCCTTCTCTTTCATAAAATTAGTATACGTATATGTACTAGAAGAAGTAACATTATCTAAAGTTTCACTAATGCAAGCATATCCTAACCTAATAAGCATATTATCACCTATAAATAGTATACCCAGTACATTAAATTTTATTATACTATAACAATTTAGGCCCCTATTATATTATTTTTAAAAGAAATTAAATATAATATACTGAAAGGAGATTAAATATTATGTATGGATATGGATACCCAGCCTATTACTACAACAATAACAATGATGGGTTTGGCTCTAATTGGCTTTGGATTATAATAATATTATTCGTACTTTTCTTCTTATTCTGTGGAAACAATAGTAACGGAAGAGGAATATGTTAACGATAAATAGTGCATAAAAATATGCGCTATTTTATATTATTTTCTACTATAAGTATTGCAAGAACCTCCACGATCCTTAAAATAATCATCTATGTGAGCCATAACCTTATTTGCATCATCTAATTTTTCAATATCTATATGATTTGCAATACACGCATCTCCTCCTGAATTTATAATTTGATAATTTTTATTATATTCAACTTCATATAAATAACTTTCACTATCTAAATTACAAGTAATAGACACTCTTCCAACAACATCATAATCATCAGAAGAAGCCCTTCCAACAATAAACATAATAAATAAAACTACTATGATAACAAGAAAAATAAAAAAGAAAATACCAATTCTTCTTAATATCTTTATTGTAATACCTGCTAACCTTTCAGTATTACTTACTCTTTCTATTAACATATTTTGTATATCATTATTAACAAGTTCATCCAAACTAATATTAAATATTTTTGAAAGTACTTTTGCTTGATTAATATCAGGAGTTGTTTCACCAAGCTCCCATTTTGATATTGTTTGTCTAGTAACACCAACCATTTCTGCTAATTCTTCTTGTGAAAGATTATTTTTCTTTCTTAAATTTGCAATATTTATACCAAAATTCATACTCTCATCTCCTACACCAAAAAAATTACCATATTATTAATAAAACATCTACCAATATTATATGGAATTTACGCAATTATTCTTAACACTCATCATTATAACAGTTAAAAAAAATCAGTTCAAATATTAAACTGATTTCACTTAAATTTATAATATTATCTCCTGTCTTTGGATTGGCAATAACTATTACTATCTAATAAAACGCCATCAACATATACTCTTCTTAAAAAGAGTATCCCACGATAATCAATGACTATAATAGCAAATCTATATTATAGTTATCTTTTTCTACTCTCAATTTTATGTTGCTTATTAACAAAATCATCGTATCTTATTTGATATTTCTTTACAAGTTCCATAAAATTTTTATTAGAATTATTAAAATCTATTTTAATTCTACTTTCATTCAAATTAACAGCATCAACTCCATCAAAAGATTCTAACATCGATCTTATTGAATAAAAATTTGTAATACCTATAGTTTCATTATCCAAAAATGTATCTAGAAAATCATTTAATATTTGTTCAAATAAAACCAACTCATGATCTACAGTAATACCTAAATTTAAATGCTTTTCAAAGTTTTTAGTTGGAACATATATATCCAATGTACACATATTTTTGCCATCTATTTTAGCATGTTCAAACCTCATATTTCCAATCACTTTATCACTATCAGATAAAATTTGGGTGATATACTCTATAACTAATTTAGATCTTTCTAGAGCCAACTCCTGTGCTTCTATTCTTTTCATATATAAACACCTCTTTTGCTAATTAAAACTAATTCTATCACAAAATCATATATCCATACAATCCTTCTAATTATTTCTAAATATTATTCTAAAAACATTTCTTACAAATGGTACAACAAAAATATTTGTAACGGATAAGCCATTATAAAGTTTTTACAATACAAAACTATATAATTACATATAACATTACTATTTATCAAATGCTGTGTAAATAAGGCATATATGCTCATTAAACCAACCATAATTAAAACAGTAAAAGTTTGAATTGATAAAATAATAAACATTTTATTATCATTTTTAGGATTTACTATCCTAAATGCCAATTTTTTTGCAATAAGACTTGCAAAAAAAATATGCTAATACAAAAACTATAATACCTTCAATTGGAAATTCTTTTAATGCTATTAAAAAAGTTTGGTTTATTAAACCATCTGATGAATTTATTGAGATATTATAAACTATTATACAATAAGCCATTAAAATAACAGTCATAAAAGTAAAGATAAAATTCTGAAATTTTGTTTTAGGCATTTTTAAACCACCTTTCTTCAATTTTCTTGGTATTTTCTCTTAAACGAAAAAATACCACCTAGTCGCAGACATAGACTAGATAGCATTTAATGTCCATATAATTATAATACATTTTTTATTTTTTAGATATACGATGATTAAGAATTAACTCTCTCTTTACAAATAATTGTTCTAATGGCACCTCAAAAATATTAGCAATATAATCAACATAATCTATTCTCATATTACGTTTAGCATTTTCTATATTAGAAATATATACTGGAGTTGTTCCAAGTTTAGATGCCAAGTCCTCTTGAGTCCAGCTTTTTTGTAATCTAAAATAAACTATGTTATTTGCCAATATTCTACGAGCATCGCTTACATATTGATCAGTATTAATAACTACCACCTCTTAAATTTAATTTTTATTCACCAAGTCTATCTATTATAGTAACCCATAGACCAAGGCTAAACAAGATATGTAATAAATATTACTATTTTCTAAAAAATTCTATAGGTTTTTTTATAGATTTTAATTTTTGAGAAATCTCATAAGTAACATCTACATCACTTGTTATATCAATATTAGCTAATTCATCATAAATAAATTTTGTAATATTCATGTAATTATCTTCATATTCTACAGAGTCAATAAGAATACTTTCATAAAGTTTTAACAAATTCTTTTTATTTATCGTTAAAATCTCTTTTTTAGCATAATCACTAATATAAAATAAATCCGGATCTATTATCACAATTTTTTCCTTACCAACTATAGCATTTTCTCTTTTAACATCATTTGTACATATTTTATTTTCAGAAAAAATTTCAAATAATATTTCCAGTTCTCTAAAATTATCTAATATATAGTCCTTATTTTCAAATAATACATTTAGTGAATTATCAGGATAATACTTAGCTGTATAAGCATCTACAGTAAAAGAAGATATACCAATTCTATTTTTAAATAATTCAATAGGACTAAAGTCACTATAAATATCAAACAATTCTATTAAATGCGGATTATCTATACCTTTAAATATATCAAACATTTTTTCCGTTAATCTAAACTTAGCTAATGTGGTACAAAAATATTCTTTTAATATCATTTCGTCATTATATAATACCGTTGCACAACCACCATTATCCAGATAATTCATACCACTCATCTTTAATTTTTTATAATCTCTATTATAATAAGCCATAAATCTCCCCCAAAAAGTAAAAATATTATAACAAATAAAAGTAATAATAGCAACTTATATAAATATTAAAAAATCTTTACAAAAAATAAAAATCAATCATATTTCAGATTGATTTATTTATTTTTAACTACTTCATCACCCATTCTTGTAATGGTTCTATTTTAGTATGACAATATTCGCATATTCCTTTAGTAGCATCAATAGAAGAACCACAACTAGAACATTTTATTATATTTACCCCATTTTTTATTTCTAATACTTTCGTATTAATTCTTTCCATATTATAAGTATCTACAATATATTTAGATGTTAATCTTCCATTGCTATATTTAACTATTCTTACATACGCTTTTACTTTTACATTTAATATACCATTTACAATATTATCAATAAATTCATCATAATCAATAATGTCATAATCAATAATATCACCATTTGAATAATACTTATTTCTAACTTCATAATTCAAATTATTAAAAAACTTAGCCTTATCAATTTTTGTTCTTTTCCAGAAATCAATTTGTTTAGCATTTTGTTTATCTTTATAATTTTTAATTGGTCCCAATATTATATAAGCATCAATAATATAAAAGAAATAATAAAGAATAAGAGATAATATAACTCCATAAATAAAGATTTTAGAAACATCATACGAATTAAATGTTCTTGAAGTAGTTTTAATAAATATATATGAAAAAATTATACTAAGAAAAATATCAATAACTGCCGTAATCATTCTATATTTTGTTGATCTTAGAATTCTATCATAATGATATTTACCACCTAGTTCCTTTTCAGTGTAATCTAAATTATAATAAGTTTTACAATAAGGACAACCATCAACAAAATCACGCAATTTAGAATGCAACCCACAATTTGGACATGTATACTCTTGCTGTTCTTGATCATTTGAAATAAATGTATATTCAATTCTTGAATCAAACTGTCTTTCTAACTTTAGCAATTTCTTATTAAGATAATATTGTTTTTCACATATTATTCCATTCTTTATATCATCATTATAACTATCATCAGAGTTTCTCTCTAATATATTATTACCAACGATATATTTTGTCTTAATGTTAATATTTAACTTCTTTAATTTATCTTTTTGACTTTTATCAGAAATTAATGACATAAAACACATCCTATCTATTATTGTTATTATTGTTATTGTTATTATTGTTATTATTTGATGATGATCCTCCACTATATCCACTACTGCTAGATGGAACATAATGAGGAATAATGGTAAACGAATCATTTGATAATCTTATTCCATCAATACTGCTATCTATACATTTAGCATTTATTACTTCTGGTTGAATTTCAGGTTGATAGTTTACCTTTAAAGTCAAACTTGTATCATTACCTATAATAATTGCTTTAGGATATGTAGCTAAATAATCATATATTTTATTTAATTCATCTTTTGATAGTTCATAATGTCTTGTTAAATCAACACATCTTTTATACCTAATAAGTTCCTCATACGTTTCTGGTTCTTTATTCATTTTTTCATCTCCCTATCTAAATAATAAAACTCTATATTCTGAAATGGTAAATTAATTGCTTGTATATGATAATAAGCGTTATTTTTTTGTTTTAAATAATGATAATCTCTAAGCGATGATGTTGTAAAAAATATATTATTAGGACTATCAAAACAATATTCACTTTTATATTCATTAATCATATTAGTAATGTCATATATATAATAATAATCATTTTTAGAGCATCCATCTAAAACTCCTTTATAAATTTGATGAGTAGCAATATGTCTTTGTTTAGTTCTATCTTCATCACCATACGTAACCAAATTACCACTTAACAACATTATATATAACGAATTATTTTCAGGATAATCACATAGTTCTTCAATCATATGTTTTCTCATCCAAATTTCAATTTTATTTTTAGGAGTAATATAGATAATATCTCTAAACTTCTTTATTACTTGCGACTCCAATTTATACTCCTTATCATCTACCTTAAGAATAAAACTTTCATTATCATATATATACCTAAGATTAGAATCTCGTTTTATTAACTCTTCTAAAGTAATATATTTATTTTCACTTTTTTTAGGAAAATACTTCTCCTTATCCTCTAATCGCATCTTTTTAACATATTCATATACAAATTCATTATTATATAAATCTTTTTCTAAATTCCTATCTTCATAGAGCTTTTGTTGTAATTTACATGTATAGCTTTTATTAGAGTTATATGTATTCTTAACAAAAGGACATCCAGTTTTACATAAATATAAATATCCACATTTAGTACATTCTTCATTTAAAGGTTGCTTATTGTGGTTTAAGAAAATTTTATTCTTTGCATTATTTAATATATCCTCAACAGAATCATTATAAATATTACCATAATAATAATCTGGGTTTTTCTGACCTCTGACACAAGAATAAATGTCACCATTTTTCTCTAGTAAAAAGAACTTTTCGCCACAATTATCACAATTAGTACAATATTCCGGTCCAAATTCATCAAACCAAGGGCCATTAACACCATAATCTAAATCCGTACCATCAAATTCCTCATGCATTCTTTTATAAAACTTTACCTGTTCTTCTTCAGATAAATGATGTAATATTCCATTAGAATTATAGTCAAATCCTATCATAAAATTAAAATCATTCATATCTAAACATGTATTTTCATCTAAAAACTTAATATCCTCTACTATCTTATCAATATACATAAAATGTTCCTTAAAAATAGTAGCAGATACCTTCTTCTTATTAGGAATATCTCTTAATAATTCAATATTTTTTAAAATTCTATCTAATGTTTTTTTATTCCCTTTAGTTACACGATATTTATCATGAAGTAATAATGGCAAATCCAAACTACCTGATATAGATACATTGAATTCTTTAATCGTATCTATATGTTTTTCTAAATTATACATATTTGTTTTAATATGAGGATTTCCTATTTTAAAACCACCATCAAGAATTATTTGTTTATTATCATTATAATAGTTATAAATTAATTCTATTAAATCGTGAAATTCACTTTTGGATAATGTTGTTACTTCCCCACCATGTAATGAAATATTAAAAGGAATAACATTACTTTCTCTAAATTTAGTTATAGCAAATTGAAGTGTTTCTAATGAACTTTTATCCGTTTCCAACTCTTTTGTATTATCTTCCAAATAACAATACTTACAACACATATTACATGCCATCGTTGGAACATATAGTAAGTGTATATACTTATAATTCATAATTCACCTCATTAATTGTTATAATAGTAATTTGAATTTGAATAAGAACTACTATCATAACTATCTCCATATCTACTAACTGAAGTAGGACTTTCCTTAAAGGCTCTTTCATTTACGTATGTATCACTAGGAATAATTATATTATATAATCTAAAACATTGTCTAAATGCAGAAGAACCAATCATGCTTAACTTACTATTCTCACTTATTATTACCTCAGATAAATTTTTATCACCATAAAATGCATGTCCCCCAATTCTAGTTACATTATCAGGAATGACAATACTCTTTAATGAAGAACAATATTCAAAACTATCTCCTCTTATTTCTGACAAATTATTTGATAATTTAACATACTCTAAAGAAGTTGCCCCATAAAATGATTCTCCACCTAAATAAGTTAACGTATCCGGTAATTCTATTCTCTTTATAGATGAAGCATTATAAAATGCACCACCACCAAGATATTTAAGTTTACTAGGTATATTTACTTGTGTTAAATTTATACAATTTTTAAATGCCTGCCTTCTTATTTCAACAATAGAATCTGGAAGACTAATCTTCTCTAAAAAAGGCATATTAGAAAAAGTATTTCCTCTTAAACTAACTACTTTTTCTTTTTTATAATATTTCGGAATAGTTACTGTTTTAAAATTAGTTAATCCAAATGTATAATACCTAACAGCATACCCTCCATCAGTTTTTTCATAAAAGACTCTAGGTGAAGAAAAAACAATTAATGGTAAAGCAACAGCAACTAACATACTAACTAAAAATACAGTTTTTGTATTATCAGTTAATAAATTGTTTTTTTCATACATTACAATATTAGAAATTTTCTCCCCGGGTCTAGTTTTTATTTGTTTTTTTAAATACTTAATAAAATCATACTTTCTAGTAATTCTAAAAAATATAAATAAAATTATTATTCCAACTACATATGTAGAAATAGGAAAATGGAAAAATATTAACATAATATAAACCATTACAAGAACTGAAAAAATTAAATTTAAAATCTTTTTTCTTTTCAACATATCACTTGGTATTAGTTTTGTTGATTTATCTATTCCTACTTTAGTTAATTCATTAGTTATAAATTCCTCTAACATCTTATCCTCAGACAAACTATAAATACTATTGAAATTAGTTGGTGTTAACACATTTTTCTTTGCTTCCACTTCCTGAGTAGTAGTAGTAGTAGTTTCTGATACAACAGCACTTTTTCCATCAACAGGGGCACCACAATTTGAGCAAAAATTATCAGATACTTGAAGTACTGAATTACATTTTGAGCACTTTAATTCTACTTCACTAACTGAATTATTCAACGTAGAAACAGGTTGATTTCTTATAACTCTATTACTTCTTTTATCAATTTTAGTATTTGTAGCTGCTGCACAAACTGGAACAATAATAGCTGCACCAATAAATACAGACAAAAAATCTACTATAGCAATACCGGGTGTAACAAATAAATCACAAAAAATTAAAAATACTGCTCTAATAAGAAATAAAATCCAAAAAGTTTTTTTACTATTCTCCTTTGCAAATATATCAGCTAATGGCTTTAATACAAACACTGACATATGAATAGAAACAAAAGCTTCCATCGCAAGAGCAAATCCTAATGGAAAGCCATCATTTCCACCACTTGCAAATACCATCTGTGGAATCAATAATAAACTTATTATTAATAAATATTTTAAATTTCTTTTTAACTTCATACTCCC
This sequence comes from uncultured Bacilli bacterium, assembly GCA_934167695.1. Lineage (GTDB taxonomy): Bacteria > Bacillota_I > Bacilli_A > RF39 > UBA660 > UBA2730. Next base: position 9,946 of record CAKPLP010000018.1, read on the forward strand.
ACCTCAATTAAATATACTTTCTACTATTTTTAATTATATCATATTTTTTATTTTTCATTAATTATATATATTATATCATATAAGTTTTTCTAACAAATAAAAAACAGTCTTTCAGACTGCAGATATATTTAAAGCTCGAATATTAATCAATTTTACATCATAAAAAGAAAATAATAACAACTCATTCAAAATAATTTGGCCAATAAACTTATATCTATATTTTCCAACTGTGGAATATGAATAAATATCATATCACAATCAATTTTTTTCTCTGATATATATTTCAGGCCATAATAATAGATATTATTGCATAAATAATTACCTGCATCATTTGAAATAATTACGTTAAATCCATTTGTTTTTAATTTATAACCTAGTTTAGAAAAATCATAGGTAGTATTATAAATATCGCTATTCTTACCTTGAGTTTCTATTTTTATATTATTATAATCCAAAGGTGCCTGCCCAAAAGATATTATCAAATTATAATCATCTTTTTGTAATTTACTTTCAAGTTGTTTAACACTTGTTATAAAACTATTCTTTAGATATAATTTATCATTTGTATTACATTTAATATTATCAAGCAAAACTTTCGATGAATTAGTTTTTCCATTAAAGGCTGTGTATAATACTCTCATTTTTCTTTCTCCTTATTATTTGATAAATACTTTTAACATACTATATCGATTTGGTATCTCAAAAAATACAATAATTCTAATGTTTTTCAATTAATCTTGTCTTCACTAACTGAGGTGCTTGTTCTAGTTTTACTAACTCATCAACTAAATAATTACAAACTTCTAATCCTGAAGAACTTATTGGATTAAATTCTATGATATCAACTACTTCCTTACCATCCATTAATACTTGTCCCACATCTAAAACATAACTACTAGGAAAATTTTTAGCAGAAGATATTTTGTTAATTTGATCTTCAACAAATAATATAACTTCATTTGGAACTTCCGTCGGATAATCAACATATGATCTAGAAATACTTAATAAAGAATCATTTAAAACGAATGCTCGATACTCTTTACAATCCATATCATTTTCCACATCTTCAATCGGTTCAAAAACATCAGAAAGAAAAATAGAATCCTCCAAAGCTATATTCCACAATGCAGGTTTTGTTACAAAATACTTCTCCCCTTCTAAGTCTATATATCCAAAATATTTTAAAATACAATGAGTATGACTCTTCTCCACTGTTTTAAAAAATATATTTTTAAAAGCAGATTTATATTTCTCAACATTATTTTGAAAATCTTCATAAGTTGTTTGAATAATTTTTCTATGCACCGGCTGAATTTTTTGTGGCCAATTCATGATTTTTTGTAAATCCTCTTCTGTTTGAATACTTAATGCTCCTTTTTCTTCTAGTTGATTTAATAGTTCTTTTTCATTAGATATAAAACTCCGAGGAAATATAACCTTATCCTTAATATCAATTTCTTCACTGTCCATATAAAATTTCTTAGTATTTCTATCAAACACTATTAGCATATCATTTGCTTTAGCAGCATCCATCAATTCTTGTTCTTTATTTTTTATCCAAATAGTATTTTCATCATCATTTTCACCTATACTATAATCTGTTGTACCTAAACTAGGAACACTAAAACAAAAGTAATCAATTTTCATAAAATTTTTCTCCTATACTAACACATTAAACAATACAATTTCTATAAATATTCTATCATAAGTTTAAACATATTAAAACGCAAAACATAAAAGTTTGAGTATAAATCAAGTACAATATTAGAAATTAAAAATCAAAGAATTTTCTTTGATCATTTAATTACTATTCTTTTTTTTAGTTAAAACTAATGGTTTGTGATTTTCATCAACCCTGTTTCTATAAAATCTTTTA
>CAKPLP010000019.1 GCA_934167695.1 uncultured Bacilli bacterium
ATTTACATCCTGGAATTAGTGCTAATATTTTACTTGATAGAAAAGTAATTGGTGTTATTGGTAGAGTTCATCCAAGTATTTTAAAAGATGAAGTGTATGTATTTGAAATGTCACTTAATGCTTTAATGAGTAATGTTAAACCAATTAAATATAAAGAAGCTCCTAAGTATCCCGGTATTTCAAAAGATATGGCATTCATTGTTTCAAAAGATGTAACTGCAGGTAATATAATGGACACTATTAAAAAAGCGGGAGGCAGAATACTTGATAATGTTAGTGTATTTGATGTTTATACTGGAGAAAATGAGGATATAGGTAAAAAGTCTATTGCTTTTACACTTGATTTTTTAAATCGCGAGAGAACTCTTACTGAAGAAGAGGTTATGGAAGTGTTTAATAATATTATTTCAAAGGTTATAGAAAAGCATGATGCTGTTTTAAGAGATAAATAAATATTATCTCTTTTTTTGATGTAAATAACTGTCTTTTTTTTAGAAAAAGATTTACTTTATTTATTAATGATGATAAACTGAAATAGTAAGAATATGGGTATGGTAGATTAGTGTTCTTAATGTTCTTACTTTTGAAAGATACATAAATATAGGAGGTGTCGATATGGCTTCAGGTACTTTTATGATGGACCCAACCCAAGTACAACAAAGTGGTTCAAGATTCCAAGAATTTTCAACTGAATATGCTAATGATATGGCTAGTTTACGTTCTACTATTGAAGATTTAGGATCATGCTGGAAATCAGAGGATTATAATCAATTTGTTGCTATTTATCAACAAAATGCTGAAACTATTGATCAAATGAGTAAAGCGTTTGCATCATTTGGAGAAATTTTAACTACAACAGGTGCTAATGCTGTACAAGCTAGTGCTGATCTTAGATCAACATTCCGTTAGAATTATTTTGAAAGGAGAATAAAATTATGAATGGAACAACTTTTGACCATGGAAGAGCAGTTCAAGATGCTGAACAAATTTTAAGTATTGCTAATAGAGTTGAACAATTATTTGCTGAAACAGATACTGAAATACAAAAAATGCAACAATATTGGCAAACAACAACATCTGCTGATTCTGCTGGAAATGCAGTAGCATTATATAATAGTTATAAGGCTAACTTTGCTGGCTTTTTAAATCAAATTAAAGAAAAAGCTAATGAAATTTATAGATCTAGTGAAACATATTCTAATGTTGAAGCTAGTGCAAACAAAGCAGTAGATGCTGGATATCAAGTTCATTAATATGTATTGCGTATGCAATACATTGTAAGTAAAAGATAAATTTCTTTTATTTACAATGTCTTACATATAGTAAAGGAGAGAGTAAAAATGGCGGAAATAACAAGTTTATCAGCATGTTTTGATGCAGCTTCAGTAAGTAGTGTTGTAAATAGCGAATTAGTTAATGTAGAGAATGCTTTAAGAAAAGAAAAGAATGTTTTAGGTAAAAAGTCAGAATATTTTGGTAAACATACTTTTTGTGATATGGGAGTAACTCCTATTCAAAACGAAGTTGATAAAATATCTACAGAACTTAATAATACAAGGTCATCGATTGCAAAAACTGCTCTTGCTATTAACAAAAAAGCATGGAAATTAAGAATGGATGATTTAAATTTATATATAAAATATTGTGATACTAAAATAAGATATTATGAAAATGTTATTAGGGTTCGTGAAGCTAAGAAAGCTACTGTCTCATCAAGTGGCACGGTTGATCCTAATACTGGTGTTTTTATTTCTGTTGCTCCACAGTTTACGGCCGAAGAATTATCTGCAGATTCAAATTTAAAATTATGGCAAGATAAGAAAAAAGAAGCTAGTAATGAATTACAAATAGCTACTCAAAAATATAATAATCTATAGGAGGCGTTGTATGAAAAATGTATCTGATTCTATTATAGCAAAATATGAAAACTTGGAAGAAGCACAGAACATTATTGATAATTCGTATAATAATATTGCTGATATTCAAATTGATTTAGATAAGGCTAGCAAGAAAATATCAAAAGCTTTTTCTAAGAGAAGTGATGAAATTTCTTCTGAAATTAGTAGCTTAAAACAAGATTCTGATAATATTTATGATAATATTTTAGGTAAAGAAGATAATTTGTATGCTTTTATATCTGGTGTTATTAGTAAAATTGAAGATATAGAAGGTCAAGCAAATGACCAAATAGATGATTCTCATTATGATGATTTTAAAAAGTTTTTAACAGGATATTATTCATCATATAATATAGACACTTCAAAACCTAAACAAATTAATTCTAATTTAACAAATTTAATGAATGGTCTTCCTGGTGTTTTATCATCTACTCAACTTATTTCTATGCATGTTTCAAAAAATAAACAAACATCTACTGATGATGATAATACTGTTGAAAGTGCTAATACTTCTGCTAGTACTACAAGTTCTGGAACTACCAGTAAACCTAGCGGAGGAGTAGTGACAATGGCAATGCCTACTGTTGCTGCGATAGAGACTGCTACATCTTCTAATGTTACTACGAATGGTGTTACTTCAAATGTTAGTGAAAGTACAAGCAAAAAGACAGAGTCTGATTCTAAAAATAAAACAACTAACAAAAAGACAAAAAAAAGTAAGACTAAGAAAAACATAAGTGATAATACAACACCTCTTAAGAAAGATGAAGAAACTGTTAAGAGTGATGATACTAAAACTCCAGATACAACAACTACTGAGACAACACCTTCTAATACTACTACAACTACAGATAGTAATGTTAATAGTGATAATTCTAATAATAACAATAATAATTCAAACTCTAATGAAAATAAATCTAATGTAACTATTACTGCTACTGACAATACTAACACTAATAATGTTAGTCCTACACCACAAAGTAATACAACATCTACTAGTAAACCTAAATCATCAAATAGTTTTAGTTATTCTAGTAAAAACACAAAGAGTAGTTTTACTGAAAATACAACACCTGTTTCTGATAGCCCTGTTACTAATAAAGAAACGGTTAATAGCAATGTTTCAAATACTACTACAGATAACAAAAATTTATTTGATAATAATTTGGATGATTTTTATAGTGATTTAGATGATGATATTTCTAATGTTGGAACTGATACGTCAACTGGTGGAAGTGGAGTTATTCCAATAGTTGCAGGAGTAGGAGCAGCAGCTGCTATTGGAGTAGGAGCTAAGGTATATAAAGATAGAAAAGATAATAATGAATTAGATTTGGATGAAGATAGTCCAACGAATGGAAATCGCTTTTGGTCAAATGATGATCAAAATGTAATTCATAGTGAAAAAGAAGAATATGTAGATGATAATTATCTTCCTCGTAGTGAACAAATTACAGATAATACTGATGATTTTACTTATTCTGCTAAAGATAATAATTATGAGGAAAATGATACTTGGTCTATGACTGATGATGTTAATACTAATTCTGATTTACCGGATTTATTAGGAAATAATTAGGAGGATAACATATGAATGAACAAGAATTTTTACCTATTGGAACTGTTGTTTTGCTAAAAGGTGGTACTAAAAAGGTTATGATTACTGGTTTTTGTGTAGTTCCAAATGATAATAAAAATAAATTATATGATTATAGTGCATGCTTATATCCTGAAGGAGTTATTAATTCTTCTGACGTTTGTCTATTCAATAAAGAACAAATTCAGGATATTTGTTTTAAGGGATATATAAATGAAGAAGAGGAAGAGTTTAAAAAAGAATTAGATGATACTCTAAAAAATATTCAGTTTGATTCTGATCATAATATTGTACAAGATAATTTATCTAATAGTGATATTATTAATGACAATATAACTAATACACAAACTTTTAGCATAAATGATAATATTTTTGGTTAATAAGGGGATGATGTAATGGCTACAAAAAAGAGGCAAACTAGTAGTAAATATACTATTACTAGTTTGAATATGGTATTTGATGCTAGTGGTTTTGTAAAAACCTTTTTTGATTACATTGAAAATATAAAGGCTGATTTAAATCTTCAAAGAAAGCGATTGAATGATAATAGTGATCTATATGGAACAAGAGCATTTAGGAATATGAATGAAGCTCCTCTTTATAACAATGTTATTGATATAACTAAAAATATTAAGGAATTAGAGGAAAATCTTGAAAATATACAGTATGCAATGGCTAGAGAAGCTTGGGTATATAGAAGAAAACAATTAGCTGAGTATGTTGATTATTGTAATTATAAAATTAATTATTATAGAGAGAAAAAAATTACTTCTAACAATAAAACATATAAGTTAAAAATGAAAGAGAAAATTGTTATTAGAAAAGAAAAAAAGGCTAGTGCTAAGAAAAAAATTACAGTTGCTACTGAAAAAATTAATAAATATTCTACACTTCCACTAGAAAGTGCAGAATATAAGTATGGTGGAGGTACTACCTTATGAGATATATAGATTCAGAAACTTATAAAAATAATAGTAATTCAATATATATTGATAAGGATATATTGAATGAAGGCAGTATTTTAATAGATGATTCTATTCATCAATTACAAAATATATCTTTGGATATAGAAGAAGTAGTAAGTAGAATTTATAAATTTTCATCTAAAGATATTGATAAGTTTTCTTCATATATTGAAAATTTGTCTAAGCAGAAAAATGTTGTTAGTAATATAGTACAACAAGAACAAGATCAACTTCATTTTAGTCGAAAAATTGATTCTGCGGTTACTGATCTTGAAAATAAAACTAATATTAGTATTGGTAGTGACAGTTATAATAATTTAAAAGATATATTTTCTGCTGCTGGTTATTCTGTTGCTACTACTGAAATGATTAATGCTGTTAGTGTTGTTAATACTACTACTGATAATAATGAAAATACTGGTAATTCTAATACTACTGATGCTAAAGATGACAGTGTAAGTAATGACAATACTAATACTGCTAGTAATATTACTATTAGTGGTTCTAGTAGTGATGTAAAATCTGATAATAATAGTTATCAAAATACTGCAAGTACTGTTACTAATGAAGGAGTTAGTTCTACACCAACTAGTACAAAAACTAATACTAGAGTAATTTATAGAAACAATATTAGTAATACAGAGAATAATTCTAATGTTGCTCCTTCTAATACTACAACGACGCCTTCTGATACGGAAACTGTAACTAATCCTAATCCAGAAACAAGTTCAAATGCTGATTCATCTAGTAATGGCAATTTATTTGATCCAGATTATGATTATGACTATGATGACGATACATCAAAAGTTACAACAACTTCATCATCAAGTGGCTTAGGCACTGTTATTGGTGGTGCTGCTGTTGTAGGTGCAGCGGCTGCTATTGGAGTGGGTGCTAAAGTATATAAAGATCGAAAAGAAAATAATGATTTAGAACTTGATGAAGATAGTCCAACAAATGGAAATCGTTTTTGGTCAAATGATGAACAAAGTGTTATTCATAGTGAAAAAGAGGAGTATACATCTTCTTCTGAAGATACTTCGGACTCCTATGAAGCTCTTAAAAATGATCCATCAATAAATAATGATTCATGGGATGTTAGTGACAATACTACTTCTAGTAGTGCTGTTGATTTACTTGAATAAAACTTGGAGAAATCCAAGTTTTTTGATATACTATATGTAGTGTGGTGATTATATGAAACAAGAAAATATTAGAAATTTCTCAATTATTGCTCACATTGACCATGGAAAAAGCACTTTGGCCGATAGAATTTTGGAAGAATGTGGTGCTGTTACTAAAAGGGAAGCTAAAAATCAGATTCTGGATTCTATGGATATTGAAAGAGAAAGAGGCATTACTATTAAATTAAATACGGCTACAATGTATTATGAATATAATGATGAAAAGTATATGTTGAACTTGATTGATACCCCTGGACATGTTGATTTCTCTTATGAAGTTAGTAGAAGTCTTGCTTCAAGTGATGGCGCAATTCTTGTTGTAGATGCAACACAGGGAATTGAGGCTCAAACTATTGCTAATTTATATTTGGCAATGGAAAATGATCTTACTATTATTCCTGTTATTAATAAAATTGATTTACCGAATGCTGATATTGATAAAGTTAAAAAAGAACTTATTGATTTAGTTGGTTTTTCAGATGATGAAATTATTTTAGTGAGTGCCAAGACTGGTGTTGGTATAAAAGAATTAATGATTAGTATTATTAATAATATTCCATCTCCAAAAGGAGATAGTAAGGCTCCTTTACAAGGGCTTATTTTTGATAGTATATTTGATAGCTATCGTGGTGTTATTATATCTAGTCGTATTGTAAATGGTACTTTGAAGGTTGGAGATACCATTAAAATGCATCAATCTGATAGAGAGTTTGCAGTTTCTGAACTTTTCGTTACTACGCCCAAGGAAGTTAAAGTAAATACCTTATCTTGTGGAGAGGTTGGACATATTGTTGCATCTATTAAGGATATATCTACAGTGAAAGTTGGAGATACTATAACTAGTATTGAGAATTATACAGATGATACTTTACCGGGGTATAAACCTATGAAATCTATGGTTTTTTGTGGGTTGTATCCTATTGATAGTGTTAAGTTTGAAATGCTTAGAGATAGCCTTAATAAGTTAAAATTAAATGATGCATCACTCGAATTTGTCCCTGAAACTTCTAATGCTCTAGGTTTTGGATTTAGATGTGGTTTCTTAGGACTTTTACATATGGATATTATTAAGGAGAGAATAACTCGAGAATTTGGAATTGATATTATTACGACTGCTCCTAGTGTTGTTTATGAGGTTATACTAACTAATGGTGAAAAAATAGAAATTTCTGCACCAAGTTTAATGCCTGATAAGAGTAAAATAAAGGAAACAAGAGAACCTTTTATTAAAACCAATATTTTTACCCCTAGTGATTATATTGGGGCAATTATGGAACTATGCCAAGATAGAAGAGGAAAATTTATTAATATGGATTATATTGATCCGACTAGAGTTAATATTCATTATGAAATGCCACTATCGGAGATTGTTTATGATTTTTTTGATAAATTGAAATCTACAACAAAAGGTTATGCTTCTTTTGATTATGAACTTATTGGTTATAAACAAAGTGAATTAGTTAAAATGGATATATTATTAAATGGTGAAGTAATTGATGCCTTGAGTACTATTGTTCATAAAGATTTTGCATATAATCGTGGAAAAGGGGTAGTTGAACATTTAAAGGAAAGTATTCCTAGACAGTTGTTTGAAATACCTATCCAAGCGGCTATTGGTAATCATGTAATTGCAAGAAGTACAGTAAAGGCTTTGAGAAAAGACGTTCTTGCTAAATGTTACGGTGGTGACGTTAGTCGTAAGAAAAAGCTACTAGAAAAACAGAAAGCTGGAAAGAAACGTATGAAAAAGATTGGTAGTGTTGAATTACCTCAAGAAGCATTTATGAGTGTCTTAAGTGTTGATGGTGACAAACATGCTTAGTCTTGAGCAACAAGAGGAAAAAGATAAAAAAATTTTATTAGTTGTTAATACATTTTTAGAACATAACTGTAGAATAACGGATGAAGATATGAGTAAGCTATTAAATATTCCTAGATCAACGATTGGCAGATATATGATAGGTGAAAGAACTAAAAAATTAATTGGTATTGATAATTATGCTTATATAAAAAGAGAGAGAATGGTTAATAAATTATTAGGGAGAAAAAAAGGTGGAAGTAAAAGAAAAGATAGTTAATTCTGTATATATTCATATTCCTTTTTGCAAAAATATTTGTTCTTATTGTAGTTTTTGTAAGTTTTATTATAATGAGTCTATGGTTAATAATTATTTGGAAGCACTAGAAAAAGAGATTATTAGTAATTATAATAATGATAGAATTTCTACTATTTATATAGGAGGAGGTACTCCCAGTGATTTGAGTATGGAAAATCTAGAAAGACTGTTAGAAATTACTAAAAGATTTTTCTTAGATGATAACTATGAATTTACATTTGAATGTAATATTAATGTTGATTCTGAAAAATTATTGTTGTTAAAAAAATATGGTGTTAATAGATTGAGTTTTGGGATTGAAAGTATTGATTCTAACAATTTAAATATTATTGATCGACATCATACAAAAGATGAGGTTAAGAAGAAGATAAATTATTGTAGAAAAATAGGATTTTCCAATATTAATGGTGATTTAATATATGCATTTAAAGATGAAGATATGGATACTTTAAAAAATGACATTGAATTTTTACTTGAACTTGATTTGGAACATATATCAACATATTCATTAATTATTGAGGAGCATACTAAACTTTATTTAAAAGGATATATGAATTGTGATGAAGAATTAGATGCGATGATGTATGAGTATATTCATAATTTATTAAAGGAAAATGGATATATTCATTATGAGGTCAGTAATTTTGGAAAAGAAGGATATTTTTCAAAGCATAATATGGTTTATTGGAATAATGATTATTACTATGGATTTGGTTTAAGTGCAAGTGGGTATCTTCCCAATATTAGATATACTAATACCAAGAGCTTTAATCGCTATATTGAAGGTAATTATAGCGATTATCAGGAAAAAATTTGTAAAAATGATAAAATGATTTATGAAATGATTCTTGGTCTTAGGACTTATAAAGGAATTTCTTTGACAGACTTTTATAAAAAATATAATTGTAATTTAATTGATGTTTTTGATATTGATAGTATGCTTAAAGAAAAATTGTTAGAAATAAAAGATGATAGAATTTTTATACCATATAATAGATGGTATGTTATGAATAGTATTTTAGTGAAATTTGTAGAGGTGTAAAATGGAAAAGAAAAAGTTATTTGAAAATGAAATTAATTATATAAAAGATGATGATATTAAAAAAAGCTTAGAAGTAATGATTGAAAAACTTCCTGATTATTTTTTTAGTGTTGAGGCATCATCAACGGGAAAGTATCATCCAAAATATGCTTTGGGTGAAGGTGGATTATTAAGACATACTAAAGCTGCTGTTAGGCTTGCTTATGAACTTTTAAGTGATCCTATTATAGGAGATAAGTATACTTCTCGTGAAAGAGATCTAATGATTATGGGACTTGTATTACATGATGGATTAAAACTTGGTGAGGTAAAGGAAAGGTATACTAGATTTGATCATCCATTATTAATGGCTAATTATATAGAAAAAAATAAAGAAGATTTATTTTTAAAGGATGAAGATATTTCGTTTTTAAAGGATGTAATTTCTAGTCATATGGGGCCATGGACTACTGATTATAATGGTAATGATATTTTACCTAAACCTAAAACAAAGTATCAAAATTTTGTTCATATGTGTGATTATTTAGCAAGTAGAAAAGCTATTTTATTTGAATTTGATAGTGATAATAATATTACTTGTTAGTTTAACTTATAATTAGTTTTTGAAGGTGATTTTATGAAAGGTAAATTTATTGTTATAGAAGGTACTGATTGTTCTGGAAAGGAAACTCAATCCAAGTTAGTTGAGAAAAAACTTTTAGATGAAGGAATAAAATGTATTAGATTAAGTTTTCCTATGTATGATACTCCTACAGGAAAAATAGTTGGAGAATGTTATTTAGGTAGAGATGGTAAAAGTTTTTTTGATGAAGGTCCGGTTGATGTTGATCCTCATATTGCTGTTTTATATTATGCGGCAGATAGAAAGTATAATATTTCTAAAATTTTAAAGTATTATAACGAGGGTTATTATATTATTTTAGATCGTTATACTACTTCAAATCAGGCCCACCAAGGAAGTAAAATTGTTGATAAAGATGAGAGATTTAATATGTATCAATGGATTGATAAACTTGAGTATTGGCTTTTAGATTTACCAAAACCAGATAAAACTATTTTCCTTCATGTTCCTTATGAATATACGTTGGAATTACTTAAAAATCGAACTGTTTTAGATGAACATGAAAAGGATAGTCTTTATTTAAAACGTAGTGAAGAAGCGTATATTGAACTTTCTGAATTGTATGGATGGGATAGGGTAGAATGTGTTACATCAGGAAAATTAAAGACTATTAATGAAATAAATGAAGAAATAATGGAAATTATTAAAAAATAAAAGATAGGTTCATATCATTGAACTTATCTTTTTTATTGTATTTCTGGAATTATTCCAGTTGTTTGAATATTGTTATTTGCATTATTATTTGCTACTGTTTGATTATTTGTTTTAGGAACGTTATTTTGAAGTTGTGACTGAGATTGATTTGCAATTATTGGTATTAATGGTTTCACTTCCATTTGTGTGGGTGTAGAGGTAGGAGTAGGAGTTTGTGGCATTGGCTGAACATTTTGATTTGAATTATTATTAATTTTCTTTTTAATATTGTTTATATCTGGTTCTGGATAAAAACTTTTACTGTATGTTTTATCTGTTTTTTTCTTTTTTAAATTATTAACATCTTTTTCTGGATAGAAGTTTTTACTATATGTATTGTC
>CAKPLP010000020.1 GCA_934167695.1 uncultured Bacilli bacterium
GGCGATATAGGACTCGAACCTATGACCCCCTGCTTGTAAGGCAGGTGCTCTAACCAACTGAGCTAATCGCCCATTAGTATTTGAAACTAATGTCAGTTGACAGTATTAAATATATCAGTTTATTATTGCTTTGTCAATAACTTTTTTTAATTTTTTATTAATTCTCTCTTTTTTCGACTAATCCATACCGGCAAACATGCTTTTAGTGTTTGAAAGCCCAAAGGTGTTTCTACTATTTTTTTTCTTTTATTTTTTTCTAACTTATAATCTAAATTTTTTATGCTTAATTTTAAATGACAATTTTTACTATCAACCTCTAAGATTCTTGCCTTAATGGTCTCACCCATTTCTACATAATCATTTATGTCATTTACAAACTTTTCACTTATTTCAGAAATATGAATTAATCCACTATAATAATTATCCAAGCTTACAAAAATACCGTACTTTTCTATTCCCGTTACCCTACCTACTACAACACTATCTTTTTCATATTTGGTCATTTTCTCACCCACTTCTTTTATATTATACTATATTTTTACTTTACTATAAAGCAAAAGATATATTATAATTAAATTGGTGATTATATGAGTGATAATGAAATTATTGAAAAAATAGAAGTTGAAATTGAAAAAATCAAACCTTTCTTAATGAGTGAAGGAGGATTGATAGAATTTGTTAAGTATGAAGATGGCATTGTTTATGTTAGATTAGGTGGTGCCTGCAGTAATTGTGATTTAATTGATGTAACATTAAAAGATGGAATTGAACAACTTATTACAAGTGAAATTCCTGAAGTAAAAGAAGTTAGAAAAATTGATTAACTATCTATATCCAGTCTATACTGGGTATTTTTATTTTGTTATTTATTTGTTCATAAATTAATAATAAATATCCCTCATATTCTTTAGAACGCTTTATTATACTTATAATTTTACTCTCACTCTCTCCATTATTTACTATTTTCTCATAAATATCAAAGTAAAATGATGGATATAGCATTCTACTAAATAATAATATATATCCATACTTACTAAGTGTTATATTATTAAATAATTCTTGTAAATGATTTAAATCATACTCATCCTTTAAGAATAAATATTTTAAATAGTCGCTTATATCTCTAGAATGGTGATCTATTACTATATTTAATGGATTATAAAAATCATTCTTGGAGATTTGTGATATTCTTCTATGACATATTACTACATTATCTAAATTACTATTTTTTATGGACTCATCTAAAGTATTGTTATTTAGATAACTAATGGCATTTTCTGATAATCCTATATAATAGTCTAGGCTTTCATTTAAAATTGGATATACATTTTGTAAATGTTCTCTTTGATATTCTATATAATCTATTTTTTTTTCTATTAAATTTATCCAATTATTTCTATATAATATTTCAAATTCTTTAGATTCAATTATATTTATTCTTTTAAAATCCTTATATGTTATAAGATCTTCTTTATTATATTTTGTCTTTAATAATATGTATGGCTTATTATTATAGTATGTTATTGGCATATTATTTCTATTCAATATTATTTCATTGTAATACATAGAAATATTTCTGCTTAATTTATATATAACATTTATTTCATCAGGATTTCTATTGGTATTTATAAATATATACTTATCATTGTTATAATTAAAAGAATAAGTGTTGTTTTTTTCGTGAACAGTAATATTTAATAAATTGTAATAATACTCTAGAAAGTTTTTCATACTATTCACCTCTTACTTAATTTTATGAAAAAAAAAGAGAGATATGATATTCTCTCTACATTGTTTTAGCTTTATCTTCTTGTTGGTTGTTTCCATGTAAAAGTTGTAGCATTTCGTTTAATTGATTTATTTCTTGATTTTCTTTTGCTACTTGATTATTAAGTGCATTTGTTTCTGAATTAAGTTTTTGTTCTTCTTTCATATTTTGATTAATGGTATTTTGTGCCTGTTTTGTTAGTTGTGTTAATTCATCTATGCATCTTTGTTTTAATTCACTTGCTGCTTGGCTTTTTTTTCTTGCTTCCTCATGGGCTCTACGAGCATTTTCTATATTTTGAGCACTTTCTTCTTGCTTCTTTAGTAACTTCATTACATTAGCTTTGACAGCTTCTACTTCTGGATCTGCTACTGAAGAAGTTATTTCTGGTTCTTTATTAAGTATTGTACTACTGATAGAATTCATATTTAATGTTGAAGCAGGTGTTTGTATCTGACTAAGTAACTGCTCTTCTGTTGGTAATTCTATAGGTTCTTCAACCAATTCATTTTCTGTATTTAAGTCTAATTTTACAGGATGATCTGCCGGAAATCTTCTTACATGTTCATTGTTTTCTATTTCCTCAAAAGGAGTTTCTATACTTGGAGTAACTTCCATTGTTTCATTATTTGAATTTAATGCAGATAATCTTTCATTTAGTACACTGCTAATTCTTTCAACATCTCTTTTTGGAAAATCAGCTACTACAGGTATTTCTTCTCTTTTTGGAGCTGCTGCTACTACTTGATCTTTGCTTTTTAGTTTCATTCTAATAAGTTCAGAAATTTTTTTAGTATTAGCAAACATCTTTGGAATTAGTTTTAATGGTTTTCTACCTTGTGATTGTTGAAGGTACTGTTTTTCTACCTCTAAAAATTCTATTTCTTTTTGAATTTTTGCTATTTTTTGTTCTACCAATTCCATAGATCCATGCTCGATCATGTATTTGCTTTTACCAACTTCTATTTTTCTTTCTTCTAATTTTGTTAATTCGCTTCTGTCTTGTTCTAATTCTTTATTTGCTTCTTTTAAGCGTGCGTTTGTAATAAAGTGTTTTTTAATGTTAGAAAATGAAAGTGGTTTTAGCTGTATTGGTCTATTTCTTTCTAATTTTGATACATTATCATCTAAATAATAGTAATTAAAATTGTGTTCCATTTTTAAACCTCCTATTAATCTTCTTTAGAAAGCTCTCTTAGTACATCTTTAATACGACTCCATTCACTTTCACTATCAATTCCTAATAATTTTGGAGTTTCACCACTATGATCAATATTAGATACATATACTGTAACATTTCCATTTTCATCTTTTTCATTTTTTGTGTATACAATATATTCTTTTTTATTGTCTTTAAACTCGAATGCTAAAATCACTTCTACTTCTTCAACATTACCATCTTCATTTATGATGGACATCATTTTTTTGTTTTCTTCCATATATATCATTCTCCCTTTATTATTATATATAAATCTATTTTATCATATTTTGTAATATTTGCAAATATACTAATTTATTTTTTTTAATAAGAAATATTTTGCCTTATATGAGCAGTAATTTTGTATGTAATCTTCTAATTTTTCTATATCATTAATTGTGCTAAATCGTTTATTTTCTTTATTACAAAAGCCTTTTAGTCTTAACTTATCGTATGAGTAATCACCTAGAATGTAGTCAAAGTCATCAAAATAATCTGTTATTAAATTTTTTGTTTCTTCTAGCGAGAAGCAGTTATTGATATTTTTTTCAAGTATATATTTTTTATTATTCAATTCTATTTTTTCCATTATATCACCAATAGTATTATAACAATTATTAATTTATTGGTAAAGAATAGTTTTGTGATGATTGTTCTATGTAACCATTATAATATGTTGGTATCTTTCCTTCTATTACTTTCATCGCTAGAGGGGCTTGTTTTTTTATAACTATATCTTTTGAAATTGCTGGTAAAATTAATCTTTCTGATATTGTTACTATAATATTAACTTCTAAATATGCACTATTGATACCATAAGTTTTTATATTTGTTTTTATAGCTGTTTCTACTTTTCCTACGAATGTTAGTTTTACTGGTATAAGAGGGCCTGTGTTTGCTAATAGATCGTTGTCAAATATACTTCCACTGCTTGTTTCACATACAACGCCATTTTTAATTTTAGGAAAACCTTTGCCCTTTAAACTATCACTAATTTCTAAATCGCTTACTTTTCCTTTTTCTAAATCTAGAATTTTCGTTTGAATATTTTCGGAAATTTGTTTTAATAATTCATTTACTTTTTTTGTATTAAAATCTATTATTTGTATCTCATT
The DNA here is from genome assembly GCA_934167695.1 of uncultured Bacilli bacterium. Taxonomy (GTDB): domain Bacteria; phylum Bacillota_I; class Bacilli_A; order RF39; family UBA660; genus UBA2730. The sequence continues at coordinate 4,082 of CAKPLP010000020.1, forward strand.
TTGATTGTTTTTTGTTAAACTGAATATTTCATTTTTGTTTTTTTCATTTGTCATTATTTCATTTACTGATTCATTAATTATTGTTGTTGTAATTCGTTCAGCCTCTATTGTTGAATATTTTATTACCCCTGGAGCTAATTTTTTACTAATTAATTTTATTGATATATAACTCGTAAGTAGAATGAGTATTATAGTAAATAAAAAAAACTTATTTTTAGTCATTTATGTTTACTAATATTACATCTTCTCCAATTTTTTTTATGTCATTCCATGATACTTCTAGATCCATATCTTTATTTAAAAATGAAAAAACTGTTCCACGGCCTTCAATTATTAGCGATGCTATATTTCCTGTTCTTTCATCAATTTTTACATCTATTATATTTCCTATGTTTTTACCATCACTCATATTTACTAAATTTTTGCTTTGTAAGTCTGATAAACGCATATAAATCACCTATTTTAGGATATGAAAAAAGAAGCTAAATTATGCTTCTTGTTTTTGCTTTGCTTTTTCTAGCGATAAGGCTAATTGATCGGCACATGATGTTTTTTTAATACCGCAGGTGTTTCCTTTACATGTTTTAATTATATCATCAACTTTCCATCCATCAAGAATCTTCGATAACATTTTCAAATTTCCGGGACATCCACCGATGAATTTTATGTTTGTTACTTTTTGGTTATCAATGTCATATTCAATTTGTTTTGCACAAGTATTATTTGTTTGATATTTATAATGCATATTTTTCACCTCATATATATTAAAAACTATTTCAATACTTTTTTCAACTGCTTTATGGCTGATTTTTCGATTCGTGAAACTTGTGCCTGACTTATCATTAATTCTTCTGCTATTTCAGTTTGTGTTTTTCCTATTATAAACCTTTCATCTAATATAAATTTTTCTCTTTCGTTTAAATCATTTATTGCATTTTCTACAGACATTTTTACTTCTAAATTTTTATTATTTCCTTTTTTATCTTCAATTTGTTCATATAAATATATAGTATCGCCACCATCATTATATATACTTGAAAAAATACTTACTGGTTCTTTTAATGATTCTAATGCCACTACGACGTCATAACTATCAATATTAAGCTCGTTTGCAATATATTCATAGTCGGGAATAATTCCTTTCTTTGATAGGGTTTCTTCTTGAATTTTAAGCGCTTTGTATGCAATATCTTTTAGGGAACGACTTATTCTTAATGCATTATTATCTCGTAAATACCTCTTTATTTCACCTAATATCATTGGAACAGCATATGTTGAAAATTTTACTTCATGCGACAAGTCAAAATTATCAATCGCTTTCATTAGGCCTATACATCCAACTTGAAATAGATCATCAGCATTATCTTTATTTTGAAATCTTTTTAATATTGATAATACTAATCTTAAATTTCCATCTGCTAATTGTACTCTTGCGTTCTCGTCTCCTTGATCTTTTAATTTAAATAAATTAATCATTTCCTCGTTTGTAAGTACTGATAAATTACTAGTATTAACTCCACTTATTTGAACTTTATTCATTGACATAAAAAATTTTCCTTTCATATTTATTAAGATATAAAAGAAAAATTTTATACATTAAACTATTTTAAATTATTATATTTTAACTGTTTTCTTTTTCTTCTTCTGTTTCTGTTGTTGTTTCTTCAGTTTGTTGTGCTTCTTCTGAAGGAGTTTTTTCTTCTTCTGTTACTACCTTTTCATCTGTTTGGGGTGTTTGTTCTGTTATATTTTGACTTGATGTTTCTATATAGTCTTTTGTTACTATTCTTAATTTTCCTTTATATTCACCTTTTCCTGTTAGAGTTAGTTTTATTTGTTTTTTCTCTCCTACTCCTAGGTTTGATGAACTTATTAGTCTATCTTTTGTTTGATCTGTTAAACGTCCTGTTGAGCCTGTTGTCAATTCTTCTACTGCGTAAGTTATATTCTCTATTTTAGCACCTTCTTCATCATCTAAATATAGATAATATGATGCTATTTCGCTTCCTTTATTTTCTACTGTGAATGTATATTCTTTATTGGTTGTTATTTCTTCTTTTCCTTCTTCACTTAGTCTTATGTATTTTGTTCCTGTATTTATTTTTACTGTCTTTTCTATTTCTACTGTTTTATTATACAGTGCGTATGTGCTTCCTAGCATTATTATTACGGATGCTAATAATGGTACTATTATTATACTATTTACTCTTTCTTTTTGCATTATTCACACCTCTATTTTCTATTTAAATACTATCATCTTTTTTGACTTTTTTCAATAAAAAAATCTACTTTGAAGTTTGTAGATTTCTTTTAATCATTTAATTCTGTTAGCATAATTTTTTTATTATTTTTTTTGTAACCTAAAAGAGTTTCGATATTTACATTTTCTGTTGATTTAAATATATTGTATTCTATATTTGGATTTGTTTCTTTTAATTTGCTTATTAGTTGTTTTATTTCTTTTCTTTTTGAAGTGTTTTGGGTTTTATTATCTTTTGTGAATTTGCAGGCACAGTTTATAAATTCTAAGTTATTATATTTTGCCCATCTTATAATGTCTTTTTCTCTTATTAAATATAATGGTCTAATTAATTCCATATCTTTAAAGTTTAAACTTTTTAATTTTGGAGGCATACTTTTAAATTCTCCTCCATAAAAGATACTTAATAATATAGTTTCAATGACATCATCAAAGTGGTGACCTAATGCAATTTTGTTGCAACCTAATTCTTGAGCTTTTTTATATAAAAATCCTCTTCTCATTCTGGCACACATATAGCATGGATGAGTTTCATTTAATTTTTCTGATACTTCGAATATATCTGATTTGAAAATATTTATTGGAATATTTAGAGTAGATGCATTATCTTTTATTTTTTGAAGATTTTCTTTATCATATCCCGGATCCATTACAATAAATTCTAAATCAAAATGATATTTTCCATGTTTTTGAAATTCTTGCATTAATTTAGCAAGTAACATTGAATCTTTTCCACCAGATATACACACTGCAATTTTGTCATTTTCATTTATTAGTTTGTAGCTTCTTACAGCTTTAGAAAATGGACTATATATATCTTTTCTAAAGTTTGTTATTATACTTCTTTCTATTTCATTTACTCTTAGCATTTGGCATCTTTCTCACATACTCCATTAGATATTTCATCGAAGTATTCTTCTAATTTGTTTTCTAGCTTTTTTTCTTGTTTTTTAGTTAGTTTTTTATAAGGATCTTTTTGTTCTTCTATTGTTCCTGTATGGATAGCAATTACTTCTCCATCTTTTACAAATACTACTGTTGGAAAGTATAGTCTTTTAATTGATTCATCATTTAATCCTTCATAGGAAGGTAAAAAGTCTTGTAATAATTTTACAATTTCATAATATTCTTTTGTTCCTTTTTTATCTGTTATTATTTTTCCGTCTTTAGAAAGATATTTATTATCTCTTATTGATAAAGCATTAAAATAATAAATTGTCATATTATATTCTTTATTTGTTTTTAATAAAGTTGGTACTAGGTTACGACACCATGGACATTCTGGAAATCCAAAATAGATAATTGATGTTCCCTTTTTTAGTTTTTTGATAGTTTGTTTTGCTGTAAGATATTTTATATTGTTTTGTTTAGGAATATCTAGAGATAGGTATTTTTTATTTGATGATGTTTTTTTGGCATTTAAACTTTCATATTCCTTTTTAAATTTTTTTTCATCATTTGTTATTTTATTGTCACTATTTATTGTGTATAGGACTATTATTCCTATAAAAATTATTACTAATATTGATATTATTGTAATTGCTTTCTTTTTCATATTATTACTCCTTTATGTTACACTATTTGTCTAGTTTTAATATTTGATTAAATGCTTTGGGTATTTTTGCTGTATATGTAAAGTTTTTCTTTTCTATTGGATTATAAACTGTTAGCGAATTGGCATGCAAGTATAATCTTTTTTCTTTGTCTTTTTGGCCATACTTCTTATCCCCTACTATTGGAATATTGATTGCTGCTAATTGAACGCGTATTTGATTTTTTCTTCCAGTGGAAATATCTATTTTTAATTTACTATAATTTTTAGTGTTTTGTAATAATTCATATGTTGTTATCGCTTCTTTACCATCTTTATTTATGTATACTAAATTGGTTTTTGTTTCTTTTAAATTATTTATTAATGTTTCTTTTTGTTTTCTTGGTTTTCCATGAACTATTGCTATATAATTTCTTTTTACATTTGTATTCCAATCTTTTTGATATAAATTTTTAACTTGTTCATTTTTAGCGAGTAATAAAACTCCACTTGTATCTTTATCTAATCTATGTACAATAAACACTTTAGAATGAGGATTTTTGCTTTTTAAGTATCTTGAAACTAAATGATAAGCTGTGTCTTCTTTTTCTTTTGCAGTTGATATGGTTAAAAGATTACTTGGTTTATCTATTACTATAATATTGTTATCTTCATAAACTATTGGAAATGGTAATGTAAATGAATTTTTGCTCTTGGTATCTATTATTATTTTAGATCCATTAATTAAAGGATAGTTAAACTGTGTTGTTTTGTTCCCATCAACATATATACTTCCATACTTTAAGTATTCTTTTATTTTTTTCTTGGGCATGTCCAAATTTTCATATAAATAATTTAATAAAGTTGATTCTTTTTGTACTACTAATTTCATATTAATCACCTGAATTTATTATAGCATAAGCATTTCAAATAAAAAAACTATTTTAATAAAAAATAGTTAATAAGCTTTTTTCCACACCTTTATTATTATTTGATAATGTTGTTTCTTTAGAAACTTTTTTTACTTCTTTTATAGCATTTTCCATACTTATACCATATCCTACTTTTTTTATTAATTCTAAGTCATTATAACTATCACCAAATGCTACTATTTCGTCATTTTTGATTTTTTCTTTTTTGGCAATTAATGTTGTTGCACTATATTTTGAGATATTAGATGTAGTCATTTCTATAAGATAGTCTTTATTTTCATAAGTTTGGAAATTTAGATTTAGATCTAAATCAAGAGCTTTAATTTCTTTTAATATTTCTTTACTAAGTTTATTTGTCTTTGTATGTATTTCTATTTTATATACTTTATTATTTTTTATAAAATCTGCTATATCATGGATAATGATCTCATCGGATATATTTTCATCTTTGGTTAATAAACATTTTGAATGATCTGTGCATAAATATATTTTGGTATTTTTATTTTTATATTTATTTACTATTTTTTTAACAGTGCCTTTTTTTATACTTTTTTCAAAAATTAAACAATCTCTTAATACATCATATACATAACTACCATTAAGGGCAATTATATAATCTATAAAGTTTACATCTTTTATATATTCTTTTACAAAGTTTATTCCTCTACCTGTTGCAATAGCAAATTTACAATTTTTTCTTCTAATTTGATCTATTGTTAATACAGTTGAAATAGGTATTGCTTCATCATCATCTAAAAGTGTACCATCAAAATCACTTACTACTAATTTGTACATTTTTTCACCTACTTATACTATACTTTTTTTGCAGTTTCTTTTTCATTATACATTATTTTTCTATTTTAGAAAAGAAAAAATTATATATATCCTATTTATGGTAATAAAAAAGTTCTGAATTATCAGAACTTTGATTTTTAATATGGCGGAGCAGAAGGGATTTGAACCCTTGCGCCAGTTGCCCGACCTACACCCTTAGCAGGGGCGCCTCTTCAGCCTCTTGAGTACTGCTCCAAATAGTAAATCTTGCTTTCCTTTGCAAATATAATCTTACAGGAAAAAAGAAAGAATGTCAACTAATTTTAATTTTTTAAATAAACTTTTTTTCAACAAAAAAACTCCTTTAGGAGTCTAATTCTAAAAATTGGTGACGAGTACGGAATTCGAATCCGTGAATGCTGCCGTGAAAGGGCAGTGTGTTAAGCCACTTCACCAACTCGC
>CAKPLP010000021.1 GCA_934167695.1 uncultured Bacilli bacterium
TTAAAAATATGTTAAATTTTGAACAATATAAATTTGAAAAAAAATTTTAAGCGTTACACTTTGATTATTGCCTGGTGGCGAAGGCGCTGAAGTTGTATATGCTTTAAGAAACGATAGTACACTTGCAAAAGCTGTATTAGAAGGAATAGGATCCGCTGGACAAATAATGCGAAAATATTATCAAAGAAGATTGCCAGAAAATCCTAATCAAGACTATTACTTTATTCAAAGATTAACCGGAAAAACAGAGCCAATTCTTGTTGAATATGGTTTTATAGATAACGCATCAGACTCCCAAAAATTAAAAACTAAACTAGATGACTTAGTTGAAGGCGCTGTAAAAGCAATCACTGAATATGCAGGTTACAAATACACCCCACCAGCAAATCAATCAAATAGATATTATACAGTCCAAAAAGGTGATAGTTTATGGAGCATAGCTAATAGATTTAACACAACAGTAGCAGATTTAAAAAGATTAAATAATTTAACATCGGATACCCTAACAATAGGTCAACAATTATTAATAAATCAATCCCCAAATAATGACACTGATACTGATGAAACAACAATTTATATAGTTCAAAAAGGTGATAGCTTATGGAGCATTGCCAATAAATTTAATACAAGTGTAGATAAATTAAAACAATTAAATAATCTAACAAGTGATGTTTTAAGTATTGGGCAAGAAATAATAATAGTAGAAAGTGAAAATATTCCAACAAAAACATACACAGTGCAAAAAGGTGATAGTTTATGGAGCATTGCCAATAAGTTCAATACAACAATAAATGATTTAAGAAGACTAAATAATTTAACATCAGATACTCTAACAATAGGTCAACAACTACAAATCCCAACAAGTGAAGAAATTCCATCTACTATAACATACACAGTGCAAAAAGGCGATAGTTTATGGAATATTGCAAATAAATATAATACAACTGTAAATGAAATTATAAGTCTAAATAATCTAACAAGTAATACCCTTCAAATAGGTCAACAACTGTTAATTCCTACAACCATTCAAAATCCAGACACAAGTGAAACAACATACATCGTAAAGAAGGGTGATAGTTTATGGACAATAGCCAATAAATACAATATAACAGTAGATGAATTAAAAAGAGCGAATAATCTTAATAGTAACATTCTTACAATAGGTCAAGAATTAATAATTCCAAATACAGATAGAACATCAGAAAATGAATCAGATAGTACTGAATCAACATATCAAGTAAAAAAAGGTGATAGTCTATGGTTAATTGCAAAAAAATATAATACAACAGTAACAGAACTAATAGATTATAACCAACTAGAAACCATTAATTTAAAAATAAATGATGCCCTAAAAATTCCTAATACTCGCAACAATCATTATACAGTTCAAAAAGGCGATACCCTATGGAACATAGCATCATCACACAATTTATCAGTACAAGAATTAAAACAACTAAATGACCTTAAAGATAATTCTGTAACAATAGGTCAAATCCTAATAATATCCTAAAATAATCCTATAGAAGGGTTATTTTTTTATTTAACTTCCCCAAAAAAGAAGTTTTTGTTATATAATATAATAGAGGAAGGGGCAAAATATGAATAATAATACTAATATAAACAATAAACAAAATATAACTAACAACCAAATACAACCACAAATTAATACTAAACAACAATTAAGAAAGTTTTTTGTATTTTTAATAATTTTAGGAATAATATTAAGTTTAATAGCAACATTTTTATTAATTAATGATAATAAAAAATATAATACATACACAATAACAGCAGCAGATTTAATAAGAACAGAAAAGGTATATAAAAATGAAATTCCATATTATAAAGGAATATATAAATATAAAATTAAACACAAAGAATATTTTTACAATTCTCAAAAGTTAACATCTCAAACACCTGAACAACTAATTCAAGTAAAATACAATCCAACTAATCCAAACGACATTTATAATGAAGACGCTTCAAAATATTTCTTTATAATTTTATTTTCAGGATTAGGATTAAGTTTTATTTCAATCATAGTGGTAGTATCCTTATCATCAATCAAACAAGAAAAAATAATAACTGTTCAAGTAGTAAATCAAGTAACATGTGTTGGAGGAAGAAGAATCTATTTAAGTGATATAAGCATACCAGATACAAGTAAAGAAGCTACCAATTCCAAGTATTATGTTTACTTTTCTAATGACTTAAAAAAATTTAACATAGGAAATAAATTAAATTTTAATATTTATAAATATAATGAAGTATTTACAACAGAACCTTATAATAATGTTATAGCTAGAGCTATATATAATTTTAAAGATGAAGATTTTACAGTAGTAGAGCAACCTCCACAACCAACAATCAATAAATACTAATTAAATAAAGAAAAATAATCTCTAAATAAACTATAAAATATTAAAGTTAATGGCTTTCCTAAAATAATAGTAAGAACAAACTTTTTAAAACTAATTCCACTAATACCGGCAATATAACAAAGTAAATCATCAGGGGCACCGGGTAAAACAATTCCCCAAATAAAAATCTTATCAAATTTTTTAGATTTAACATAACCAAGATACTTATCGACAGTATCTTTTTTAAATAAACAATCAATAATTTTATTACCAAACTTTCTCGCAATAAAAAAACTAAATACTGATCCTAAACATAATCCAATATAATTATATATAAAACCCCAAAATCCTCCAAATAACAATACACCTATAAGACAACTAGCACCACCCGGAATAATTGGAAAAACTACTTGAATAATTTGTATTAAAATAAAAGTTAAAGGAGCCAATATACCCCATTTATTTATAAAATTAATAAGATTTTGATTAGATCCAAAAATATTTTCCCTTAATGCATAAATAAGAAATAAAATAACTAAAATAGTCATAATAAATCCAAATAAATTAAAAAGAGTTTTACATAAATTTTTTCTCATAATTTCACCCATTATTAGTATTAATAAAAATATCAAAAATATTCAGTAGTTAAAAATTGTATAATTTTATTTAGCAAAATTTGTCTTATAATCATTACTATGAATATTATCAAGAATTACATCAATACTACTTCCATCATCTTTTTTAATAGTTAAAGAATAACCATCTGGTAAAAATGAAAATACATGTTCAAAGTATTTAGCATCACCAACATCTAAATTTTTTCTATTTACAGTCCAATCATTACCAAGACTAGACATATTTTTATATCCAAAGTTATAAGCCTGTACAGCTTTACGAATATCATAATTAAAATCGTTTAAGCATGTTCTAAGAATCATTGAAGCAATCTTAACATTATAATAAAGATCATCTAACTTATTTTCTTCCACAGTAACATTCTCATAACTATTTGTAGAAAAATTATAAGCAGTGAGTTCTTTATCATACCAAAAATTTTCAATTTGCATTCCACCAATAGCAGATCCATTTTGTGAATGAGTAACATGAACACCACCAGACTCTTGAGCCATAATAGCCATTAAAAGATTCGGATCAATACCGTACATCTCTCCAAACCTTTCAAAAATTTTCATATGCCTTCTAGCCTTATCCACACACTCACTATTCGATCTATCATCATAATCATAAATTATAATATTAGAATTTACATCATCACTATAAAAATCAAAGATAATATTACTCATATTAATATTGTCATTAATAATATGAGTAATACCAGAAGAAACATCTCTATCTATATAACTTTTATTTTCCTCAACTGTTTCAGTTTCTTCAATGATATTAGGATTATTTAGGTCATATTTCGAATTGCCATCTGAGATAGTATTACTTCCTCCAATAACAAAGGCTCCTGCAAGTCCAAATAATGATCCCTTACTAACTATATTTTTAATATTTTTATCATTTTTCTTAATCTTTGTAAAATAAGTCATATAATTTTGAAATTCATTGACAATTAAATTAGCCTTTTCAAAAATTACAATGTAGTCACCGTTATCAACATCTATTTTAGTGAATTTAATATTATTTTGAAAAGCAAAATTAGTAGCATAATTAAATAATTTTACCTTTCTACTTTTTATTTCTTTTTTAATTACTCCATCAACAGCAATATAAACAGAACCTAATTTATATTTACCATCATTATCTATATTTATAATAAATTCTAATTCATCTTTCAAGATATCACCCTATTCGTAATAAATAATCATTATAATAATACCATCTTTTAAAAAATAACAAAAGAAAAAATTAGATTACTATACTGTAAAGTAAATAAAATATAGATTATAGTTTTTTAAGAATAAATATGAATTTCAAACAATAAAAAAAATTAGTTGAATATTAAAAGTCATTATGATATACTAATAAAGAAATTAGTTCAAAAACAAAACTATTATATTAAATAGGGGATTAGTTAAATGGTATAATAATGGTCTCCAAAACCACTGTTGGGAGTTCGATTCTCTCATCCCCTGCCATTAGAAATATTCGAACAAATCGTTCGTTCAGATATATTTGATATTTATATCAAAATTTTATTTTCATATAATATAAAAAGAAGGATCACCTTCTTTTATTTTTTGTAATTTAAACTATTCACTTTATTTGTAATAATTTAATTGTTCAATTTTTGTTATGTAAACTACTTCTGCAATTCCTTTACCAGTATTTGGAGTTATTTTAGTATATATAAGATCAACTCCATAAAGTGCTACCAAAACTATGCAAAGTATAGTTCTAAACTTTAAATTTACCTTTTGAAATAAATTATCTAAAACAGGTGCAACTATATAAGTAAAACCACAACCACCAAGCCCAAACAAAATTAATCCTTCTAAACAAATTCTTCCTTGAATATTTAAAAAATATCCTGTATAGTCCCAATATCTTAAATGTTTAAAAGTTTCTAAATACCAAGCAGTTGCATATTCAATAATTCCACACATAATAAAAGATAGTAAAAACAATAGTTGTGGATTATTTCGAAATTTTTTTAATAATATTAATATTAAAACTCCTCCATATCCATATATTGGTAACCATGGACCATACATTGTACCTCTATTAACAAATTCACCAGTATTAAGACAATGTAGAAATACTTCCCATAACCATCCAACTATAGAAAATGTAAAGAAAAATAAAATATAAGATATTATATCGTAATTTTTATTGTAATTTATATTAAGCCATTTTCTTGACTTACTTTGATATTTATAATCAGGATAAGTATCATTAATAACTTCATCTACATTTAACAACCCATCATTTAATAAATTATCTTTATCAATACTTTGCTTTTTATTATTTCTTAAATTAGCATATACTTCTGCATAAATCGCTTCTAAGTAGATATCAGAATAAAAAATCCCACTCAAATTAAATGTAAATAATTTTAAAATACTCCATCCAATCATTGATAAATCAGTATAAAATAAATCTAATTTATTACCCATAGTTAAATCTTTAGACAATTTAAAAACTTGTTTTTTACTTAAAGAAGGATTTTCCGCCAAAATATATGGAATCATACTATACTCATAATGTTTAATTACTCCTCCAACTATTGTGAGATTCCATAAAAATTGATATAAACTTTTAATAAATAAAATATAGGCAATATGAAATGTTTTTTTAACTTTATATGGAAATAATAATCTTTCAACTCTTGTTTTTCTATATCTTCTTTCCTCTAAGAAATATCTAACTTTACCAACTTCAAGTGTGTTAATAAATAAAATACTGAATAAGCTAAAAAGAATACCGCTTAAAATAATTGTTACACTAATACCAATTTTTCCTTCAAATATAAATTTATTAATTCCATTTAAAATTGTAAAAGTTAAAGATTTAGTTTTAGTAGTTTCATTAATAATATAAGATATTACACCATTAGTATATTTTTTTTCAATTCTTTCTTCTCTTTTTTTATCATCAATAGTTTTTTCCAACAATTCATCAATTATTTCACTATTACTTAATTTTGAATTATTAATTATTTTATGACTTTGCTCATTTTTTATTGAGGCATTCAAAATATTTTTAGTAGTATAATTAAAACCACCGGCAAGCAATAATGAACAAATAAATACAACTATTACACTGTGAAAATAACCATGTTTTATATTTTCTTTTGCATTCTTTTTAATTTTTTTACGATTATACATAATTAACAACACCTATACTTCTATTTTCTATGTCGATTATATCATGATTAATAATTTACTAAAAGAAAAAGTTCTCTATTGATATATAACTAGACAAAAAACATAAGAAATGTTAAAACTATATATGAATAAAAAATTAATAAGGTGATTTAATGAAAGTAGGTATATTAGGAGCCGGAGCATATGCAATGGCATTAAGTAGCATTTTAAGTGATAATAATTGTAATATCACCATGTGGACAAAGTTTATTGAGGAGAAAAACAATTTAGAACAATATAGAAAAAATGAAAAATTGATTCAAAATTTTAAAATTTCATCAGGCATCAAAATAACCACAAATTTAAAAGAGTGTGTAGAACAAAAAGATTTAATAATAATAGCAATTCCAGTAGCATTTATAGATGAATTATGTCAAAATCTAAAACCATATATAAATGGTGATAATATATTAATTGCATCAAAGGGAATAGAACAAAAAACAGGACTATTTATTGATCAAATCATAAAAAAACATTTAAATACTAATAATATAGCGATCCTAAGTGGTCCAACATTTGCTGTTGATATACCCCAGAGAAAGCCAATAGGTTTAACAATAGCAACCAAAAGTATAAATATAAGAGAAATAATAGATACTATATTTATAAATGATTATACTAAAATTCAATATGTAGAAGATATTATTGGTGTAGAATTATGTGGATCTATTAAAAATATCTTTTCCATAGCATCCGGAATTTTAGAAGGACTAAATTGTAATGAGTCAACAATGGCATTATTTTTAAATGAATGTCTATATCATTTACAAGATATATTAGAAATTTTTCATGGTGAAAGAAATACAGCATTATCGTATGCTGGGATAGGTGATTTAATATTAACATGTACATCCAAAAAAAGTAGAAATTATACTCTAGGATATTTAATAGGATCAAATAAACCAAAAAAAGAGATAGAAGAATACATTAATAACACAACAACAGAAGGTTACCACACTCTAATTTCTATAAAAGAAATATTAACTAAAAAAAATATAACGTTTCCAATTATAGATATAATATACGATATAATATTAAATGATAAAGAAACTAAGGAATTATTAAAATTTATAGTAAAGAATAATTTTTCTTAAAATAAAAAATGATGTTGTATTAATTAAAATAAGTGTTATACTTAAAATAGGTAAAGATAGCTCTAAAAGTAGCAGTACCAACTAATATTTATTAATAAGAAAGGAAAGAAATAAATGCAAAAATTAATGAAATCTTTTTATAAATCATCTTTGATAACATCCATTGTATTACTTTTAATAGGAACTCTATTATTATTCAAATCAAATGATACAATAATAGCAATTTCATATATACTTGGCTCAATTTTATTTGTTTTAGGAATTATAGCAATTATAAATTTCTTCAGAGAAAGTAGTTTAAATGCTTATAATGACTTAAATATAGTATATGGAATAGTTACAATAATTTTAGGAGTATTAATAATTAGTGATCCAACAGCAATCGCTACATTTATTCCATTTGTTGTAGGATTATCTATATTAGTTAGTAGTTCTATAAAACTAGCATATTCTATTGAATTAAAAAATGATAACGATGAAATTTGGAAATCAACACTAATTATGTCAGCAATGGGTGCCTTATGCGGAGTATTAATACTATTTAACCCATTTAAGACTAGTGTTATGGTATTTAAAATAATAGGAATATTTATTATTATTTATGCTTTATTAGATATAATTTCTGTCATTCAAATAAAAAAAGACTTTAAAGAAATAAAAAAGGGAATCGATGAAATTGCAAATCAAACAATAGATGTTGAAATAGTATCAGAAACTGAGACAACAGATAATAATGAATCAAAATCACCAAAGAAAAACTCAAAAAAAACATCAAGAAAAAGAAAATCAAAAAAAACAAAAGAGGATAATGAATAAAAATGCAAATTAATAATTTAAATATTATAACTATTGCTGAAGAATTAACAAAAATTAATGATAAGTTTAATGCATGGACTGATAAGTTTACAAGTAATAGTGTTGTTGCCAGTTTTCTAACATTAGGGATTTTTTTAATAGCGTGCATAGGGATAAATTATTTTGCAAATAAGTAGATACTATATTTAGTATCTTTTTTAATAATTAATGAATTTGGGAGAAAGTATGGAAAATGAAGAAATAGAAATTTTAGAAGAATTTGACGAAAATGAAAAGATAAAAAAAGCAGATATTAATAATGAAAATAAATATTCTTTAGATAAGGAATACTTGATTATACTTTTTTTGACAATAATTACTGTAATAATATTATTTTTAATGATAATCACAAAAAAATAAAAACAATTATTTGCTAAATTTTATTAAATCAAGGTATAATACTAACAGAACGAGGTATTAATATGGAAAAATTAAAAATAGGACATTGCTATGATATACATAGTTATAAACATAATGAAAAAATACATAAAGTCTGGGATGAAGCAATATTATTGGATATTAAGGACGATTATTTAGTGTTTGGAAATGATAGAACAAAAGTAACGGAATCAGATGGTCGTTATTGGAGAACAAAAGAACCGGCAATTATGTATTTTTTTAAAAATAATTGGTTTAATATAATTGCTCAATATAAAAAAGATGGAATATATTATTATTGTAATATGGCTTCTCCTTATATATTAGAGGAAAATGCAATAAAATATATTGATTATGATTTAGACTTAAGAGTCTTTCCAGACGGATCTTTTAAAATCTTAGATAGAGGTGAATACAAGTATCATAAGCAGTTAATGAATTATAGTGAAGATATAGATTTCATATTAAAGGAAGAATTAACCAATTTGATAAATTTGGTAAGAAATAAAAAAAGCGCATTTGTATCAAGTAATATAGAAAGATATTACGAAATATTTAAAAAGTATAAAAAGAAATAGAAAAAAAGCATTATATAAGATACTGAACAAATAGTTAAATTTGTTTTTTTTGAATAAATTAATTACATGATAAAAAAAATAAAAAAAATTAAACAAAAGTGTTGACTAATTTATATTGTTTTGTTATATTAATAAACGTGCTGAGACAAAACAGCAAATTTAATACACTATATCAGTGAAAAAAATAAAAAAATTTCAAAAAAAGTATTCACAAAATTGAAAAAGTTTGATATAGTAGAAACACATCTGCGAGAAAAACAGAAATGATCTTTGAAAACTAAGCAAAACGTTGATTCAATGAGTAGCTAAGTTCAAACTAATAAATACATAATATTGAG
>CAKPLP010000022.1 GCA_934167695.1 uncultured Bacilli bacterium
TAATCGAATAGATAAAGTACGCCATATGTTTAATAAAAAAGAAAATTAAGTTACTATTCGCTAAATTACAATTTATACGTTTGATAAAAGTACAATATTAGGTGCTATTTATGTGCTAAAATTAGTAAACTTCGATAAAAAATAATGGTAAGTTTTAATTTAAAATAAATTGAATTAACTGAAAAATAAAGGGAAAAATAAGATTTTATTTCTGACGGGTACGAAAAAATTTCGCCCCCTGAAGGAGCGCATAGCGCTCCATTTTTTGTTTATTTTTCAACGATTTTGAGTAGAAAAATACTCATGAAAAACGACATTTAAACGACATTTTGAAATTTTTTAAATTTTGGAGTGTTAAATTTTAGTAAATATAAGTGTAAAGTAAGATTGAATTTTAAGTACATATAGAAAATATGTATTTTTTATTTTGAAATTTATATAATAAAAGTATCAAGAATTATCTTTTTACTTTCATATATAAGTGTAGGGTGGTTTCTAAGAAAGATATACTAACATAGAATTTTCAACTAGATACGAGAGGAGAACTCAGAAAAAGCAAAAATAAACAAAGAAGAAAATAAACAAAGAGATAATAATAAACAATAAGAAGAAAGAATAAACAAAGAGATAATAATAAACATAATAAATAAAGACATAATAAAAGAAAAATAATAAATAAAAGAAGAAATTAATTACTTTAAACAATAATAGAAAGTTAAAACTATTATTACCTATAATTAATAAAATATGATTACCCCTAATATTTATTAACTATAGGAGGAAAACTAATGTAATATTGTAGCATGGTGTTTACTACCTTTATCAAATAACACCACCCTAAACCTGATTTAGTGCTAATTGCCACACATTAGCACTAATCAATATTTGAACATAAATGATTCGTTTTAAGATAATGTTTAAATGTTCTAAAATCTAATTATGTTATGTTCATATTAGAAGTCTATTAAACGTTGTTCAAATGGTCTAAAATTGTTGTTACAACGTTTAATAGTCACTTACAGAGGAGAAGAAACAATGGAAAACAAAAACATATGGCTAATTCAAATAATTAAACCTGCAACAGATATTAAACTAACTATATATGAAAATGGGTTAGTTTATGGAAAAGAGTATAATGAAAAATTGTTCATTCTAAATGAACAATCACTAAACAAAATTAAAGAATTTATCAAGAAAGATATTTATTCTTTAAAAGGATCTCCTTATATAAGAATGCAAAGAAATGGTCTAATAGTTAAGATAAATGATACTAGTAGACATAAAAGAAAAATAAAGGTAGAAGGCTGGTTTTATGCTCCAGAAATCATATCTATATTATTAGATGAAAAGAATTATAAACAGACATTTATTAACTAATTGTTTACTATTAAACATTATTGTAGAAATGTAAATCTAAAATTCTCATACCTTACTTTTAAATATTTAATTATTATTTAAATAATTAAATGATAGAAAAATATTCTTTATTTAGAGGATATTTTTTTATTTTGGGAAATTTTTAATAAGGGTTGCATTATCAAAAACTATCTCTAACATATAAGACAGCCAAGGTGGAGGTGAGAAAAGATGGCTACAAATAAAATTAGTGCATTACTTGTATGTCCTAATGAATTACCAAAGTTTATGGAAATTTCAAACACATTACATGAACAAGATAAGTTATTACATGGTAATATGGACATAAGTTATATTCCAGATGATAACGAGGTTTGTATTATTTTTAATAAATACACTAAATTAAGTAAATTTTTGGTTAATCGTGATATAGGTGGGCAGATTATCTATGGAGATTTTTTAATTGTAGGAAATGATTTAGATAATGGAGAGTTTAAATCACTTTCTAAACAACAAATTGATAAGTATTCAAAATTATTTGATAAAGATAGTATTGTGAAAGTAAAAAATAGAATGAATGCTAGAATATTAGTAAATAAACTTATGTGTGGGAGGAAGTAAGATGAGTGATTATTTGATTGATAAAGAAAAGGAATTGGAGTTAAGTTTTGTATCTAATTATATAGTTTATACTGCACAACTTATAGCGGGAAATATAAATAGCATATATAAGTGTTATGAAAATGATTATTCACTAAGTTATGAAGATATTATTAGAATGAGTAAAGATGAATATATATTGTCTAATAATGAAAATAAACTATTTCATGATAAGATAAAACAATGCTTAAAAGAAAAATATAGTATTGAAATTATAAGTGATGCAAAAGAAAACATTAAATTTAGGAAACTATGAGGTAAGTATGGAAAACACTAAAAATAATAAAAGATATAGTTCTATTAGTCTTCATGACAAAAGAATTATATATTTAGATGGGGAAGTAAATGATAGTCTGGCAAGTAAAATAGTTCAACAATTATTAAGATATGATATGTGTAATCATAAAGATATTACAATATACATAAATTCTCCTGGAGGTAGTGTGACAAGTGGATTTGCAATATATGACATGATGAATAAAATTAAGAGTGATGTAAGAACAATAGGAATTGGAAAAGGATTTATCTGGCGTAGATTATAATCCTATAGTTAAAAAATTATATAAATACAAAGGAAAGTTATGAGAAATAAGTAGGTAGATCTAAAAATTTGCTTTTTTAGTTTTTTAATTAGTGTAAATTAGATATTATAATTAAAATTACTAATTTTTTTGAAAAAATCATATTTTTATGATATTATATAATACAATTTATGGGGGTTATTATGGACGGAATGCAAGAAAGGGAAAAAGAGTTTATAAATACTTTTAGTAATTCAGATATTGTAATTGATGATTTACCTTCTAAAATTGAATTACCTATGTATAGTAGATTCTTAACAAATGATATTGGAATTAAGTATATAGGTAATATGTTAAAAAATATAGATGTAAGACTATACTTAGCATATCTGAAGATGTTAAAAGATAAAATTAAATTTATTCATGATTATGATGTTGAAAAATCAGTTTGTATAAGTGAAGTGGCTTCAGGAGTTACTAAAAATGTTGTAATTAATGTTCCATATATTGGAAATGGTATGGATATATTAGCAACTTCTCACGAGCTAGGACATGGAATAAAGTCATTTACCAAAGTTAATAATGAAAGACATTTATATTCTAATACTATATACGATGAAACAATATCTATATTGTTTGGGAGATTGTGTCTGGAAAGATATGTCAATGATTTTGGTTTTGATATTTATGCACAACAATTTGAATTATTAAACATTAAAAATGCAGTGAATTGCTTAGGAAAAATTAAGATATTATTACCAGAGTATATAAGAAAACAAACTGCATTAGATAATCCTACTGCAAAAATAGTTAAAAATCACAAATATGATGATTATAAATATCATTCTTTTGTACGAGAAGTTGAAGAATTAAGAGATGAGTTATATAAACTAATTAGTTATCCAATAGGAATATCATTAGCCAATGTATATGATAATTTTGATAGAAAACAAAAAGAAGAATATTTAGAATTTGTAAGTAAATTTTTATTAAATATAAAACACATTAATTTTGAAATGATATTAGAATATTTTGATATTCCTTTTGATGCAACTTTTTATGTTGAGAACTTTAAAGAATATATTAAAAAATTTGAAAGTGAAAATAGCAAGAAATTAGTTTTAGGGGGTAAAAAATAATGGTAAATTTAACAGATGATGAAAAATTAGAACTTGGAATTTACATAGAACAAGTAATAAGAGAAGAACTACAAAAAATAATTAAACAAGAAGCAAGAGATATTAGTCAAAAAATAGAGTCAAGAGTTGATTTAGAAACTAATATAAATACATTAACTAATAGGATATTAGCTCAAAGCAAAATTAAAGGTTTCGTAGAAAGTATAAGTAAAACTATGGAAACTTACTTAAGAGATTTAGATGATATCGAACAATTTAGAGATAATATTCGTAGAGAAATAATTCAATCTCTTGCCGAAGATAAAGAAAACTTAATTAAAAAAGCAACTGAAAAAACTGATGCAATGATAGAAGGACAAAAAGAAATTATAAAAGGTTATGCACATGAAGCATATGAGTTGGCTGATTTCATTGAGAATACGAAAAAACGAGTTATTAATGAAATTGTATCTGAAGCAACAAAAAGAATTGAAATAGAAGATGTTAGACCTAGAGCTATTGAAATATATCATAATGGTACATTAGAAAAAACATTAGAAAAAGAATTATATCATCAAGAATTTGAAACAATATATAAGTTAATAAGAATTGGATTACCAGTTATGTTAATTGGCCCAACTGGTTCAGGTAAATCAGTTTGTGCTGGACAAGTAGCAAAAGCACTAGATATGCCTATGTATTATACAAATAATGCTAGTGAAGAATATAAATTATTAGGATTTACTGATGCACATGGAAAGTACAAAGAAACTCAATTTTACAAAGCATTTAAATATGGTGGATTATTCTTCTTAGATGAAATTGATAACAGTCATCCATCAGCATTATTATCATTAAATTCTGCAATTGGTGCAACAACAAATGGTAATATTTATATGGCATTTGAAGATGGTAAATATACACAAGCTCATCCTAACTTTAGAATAATTGCTGCTGCTAATACCTGGGGAAATGGTGCAAACAGAATGTATTGTGGAAGAAGCGAATTGGATTCTGCATCATTAGATAGATTTATTCAAATTTATTTTGATTATGATCCTAAAATAGAAAAGTCAATAATTAGTGATGACGAATTATTACAATTCTTTTGGAATTTTAGAAGAATTATAAGTGACTGTGGAATTAGACATACTGTTACCACAAGAAATATTGACTATGCAAGTAAACTAAAAGAAGCAGGATTTACAACTGAACAAATCTTGTTATATACAATAATTAAAGAATTAGATTTTGAAGATATGAAAATTATATCTCAAAGATTTGATGATGAAGGAATTGAACCATCTATTTATTCAGAAGGATTTAAAAAAATGGTATTAAAGAAGGCATAAATTATGATAAGTAATATTTATTCTAATAATGGATACGATTTTTTTGAACAAAAATTTAAAAATAGACAAGATTTAATTTCTTATCTTAAAAGTGCTAAAACATCACTGGCATTCGCAAGTAGAGAGTTATCATCTCATAAAACTTCTGATGAATATATTGAGTGGACTAAAACAAAGTCATTTGATGAAGCATTACAATTATTTGAAACTGGTTGGTATGAAGACTTTGACAAGTTTTTAGCTCAAAAGAAACAAATCGATAAGTATTTTCCTTATATTGCTAAGAAAAAAACTTATCATAATTATATTTGTGGTAGTGTTCCAAATGTAGTTAATGCTATAAACAATTTGCCATTATCTATGAGAAAAGTATATGATGATAATAATCCTCAAAACATTATAACAATCAATTATAATTGTAGTTATCCGTGGTTGACAACACAAAATCAGATATTTATTAACGGATTATTAACACTTTCTTTAATAGATTTCTTTGATAGTCTTGGTTATAGAGTCGATTTAAGATTTTATGAAATATCAAAGACAGGAAATCAAATATTATTTACTGATATAATATTAAAGTCCCCAAGAGAAAGAATTAACTTACAAAAGTTTTATTTTGCTTTTTGTAATCCATCATTTTTAAGAAGGATAATATTTAGGGTAACAGAAACAACAAATGGCCTAGATAGACAATGGACAAGTGGTTATGGTAGATGTATGCCAACTGATGAAATTAAGAAAATTTTAGGTATTGATGAAAATAACATCTTTATTAATTGTCCAGAACAAATGGGAGTAAAAGGTGAAAATATTGAAGAAGATATTAAGTCTTTTCTAGATGCAGTAGTTTTAGGCAATTATATTAAAATGGATGAAGAAAGATTTAATATTTGTGATGATAAACATGTATTAAAAAAGAAAAAATAATTTGTAATGACACTATGACA
Source organism: uncultured Bacilli bacterium (assembly GCA_934167695.1). Lineage (GTDB taxonomy): Bacteria > Bacillota_I > Bacilli_A > RF39 > UBA660 > UBA2730. The sequence goes on from CAKPLP010000022.1 coordinate 5,958, forward strand.
CTATAAATGTGTGTGGGGTACTCGCAAACAGTGTGTCACTGTGTCATTTTATAATAAAATTTAAAAAAATATGATATAATTGAATTAATGAAGTGCTTGTACACGGCTTCTGTCTTTTTGTACAGCACTTTTTTTGGAGGTAATATATGAGTAATGTTTTGATTAAAAAATTGTAATAATATTAAAGAAGCATCAATAGTCATAGAAGAAGGTAATTTGAATATCAAGTTTGCTATTAATGGTACTGGTAAATCTATGATTGCTAAAGCATTATTAAACAATGATAAAGATTTATCTTTACTAAAACCATTTGGAAAAGAAGAAAATCCAGGTGTAGAATGAAATCCAAATATTGATAATGTGGAATTATTTGATAGTGATTTTGTAAATAATGTAGTATTTAATGGAAGTAATGTAATTGAAAATACATTTGAAGTATTTATTAAGTCAGATAAATATGATGAACAGCGAAATAATATTAATAGTTTATTACATGAATTAAAACAAAAGATTATAGGAAATGAAGAACTAAATAAACTTAATGAACAATTAATTAAATTATCTTCAAAGATAAACTATAAAAAGGAAAAAAATACCATACTAGATATTAAATATTATATTTAGATACCAATAATATGGTATTTTTTTGATAAACTTATATTTTAATATTGTAAAGTGGACAATTTTTTTGAAAAATGATAGAATTAAAGTATAATTAATAGTAAAAATTGAAGAAATGCTTTTCTATTTTTCTAAAGATAAATATGCTGATAAATCTAGTAAAGACTTAAAAGAATTAATTGAACAATATAAAGAATCAGAAACTGATTTATTATAATTTGATTTTACTAAAAGAGAAAAAGCAAGAGAAGTAGGATTTATCATATTTAAGGTAGCAGAACATTTGAATTTACTTAATCCAATTATGGATAAGTATGATTATAAAAAATTACCAAAAAGAAATTGAATTATCAGAAGGTAGGAATGTAAGTGAAAGTATATATAGTTAGACATGGTGAAGTACCTCATAATGCATTAAAAATATATAATAATGAAAATGAAG
>CAKPLP010000023.1 GCA_934167695.1 uncultured Bacilli bacterium
ATATCCATGATTAGCATCTAAAAACTGTTTAATTTTATCTTCATTAGTCATAGAATCACCATTTACTTTCATAACAATATTATATCATTTTATTATATTTGAGTAAATCAATTTTACACAATAAAAATAATAAAATTTTAGTAACTGTCAGAGACTATTTTTATAGGTTTTAGGGATGCTCCCTAACAAGCATTAACGGGTGTGTCAACACCATGCTTGATTTATTGTACAAGACTAGTAAGTTATCTCTGGTAAGATGGTAAATTTTTTAATAATTTTTTTACTGTTTTTTAGCAAAAAATAGCACTAATTTTTTAAAAAATTAGTGCATTAATAAATCTTTATTTAAAATATTTTTCTAAATATATTGGTACTGTATCTATGAACTGAATACCATTTTTATTAATCCAATCAATCTTTTGCTGACAAGTTTTAATTGTTAATTTTTGATTAATTATTACAAATAATATTCTTGGAGAATTAAACCTTTCTTTGTATTTTTCTAAAGTATTTTTTATATATGCTTTAATATTTTTTTCATTTAATATATCATTATTATTAGAAAGTTTTGTTTCGATAACTATGTCTTGAATAAATCCTTCTGTCACCAATTGAATATCATTTCTTTTTTTATCAGGAGCTGTAGATTCATATATTACTTTAGTAGAAAATCCTCTAATATTTAAAATTCTGCTTAACTCATAACCAATTAAGAATTGATAAATTTCTTCCCTCAATGGTCTGATTTTTTGGGTATTTTTATCCTTAAATATTTCAAAAAATTGGATTCTTATTATATCATCAAATATATTAGTTTGTAATATTTCTTTTACTATATTAAATAAATCATTATATGAATATACCTTAACATGTTGATCAGTTATAATAGAATTATATTGATTTATTATTTGGATTATATTTCTATTTTGAACATTTTTTAGTGAAGAAATATTACTACAAATTTCATATAAATATCTATTATTATTATTTTTTTCATTCAATACAATATAATCAATTATGTCATTAATATTAGATTGATCAATATTATTAATATATTTTGTTACCATATTTAAAATATATTTAGAAAAATGATAATAGTCACCTTCATTATATTTTTTAAACATATATTCTAATAAATCAAAAATATATTTTTTGTTTTTATAACCAATTTTTGCTAAAGAATTAATATATGTTCCAGAAGAATATTCAAAGTTTCCATTCTCTTCTATAGTCATTAAATCTCCTTCAAAAACAAGATTTTTTTTGATATAATCAATTCTATCTTTTATCTCATTTTCAAATCCTAATTCAATTAATATATCCTGACAAATTTTGTATTTTCTAAACTTCTTCAGTTTTTTTATTTCATTTTCATTCAACAAATTAATATTATCAAGTATAAAAGATAAAATACTATTTATCTGATACTCATCAAAGTTTATATAGTCTAACCATTTAAATATTGTTTGAAACAAAACATTTGAATTGTATTTTTTTAGCTTTTCCATTATGTCATACATGTATAGTTTAACATAATCTTTTGATACTTTTGCACTAACATAATTCAATAACTTTTTATAATTATTATCATTATATGATGGTTCAATTTTATCTATATTGTTATTTAAAAGTATAACATTAACATCATTATATTTATTTATATCCCAGCCCATTTTTAATAATACAAATATTGCTTTTGGATATAATTGTATATCATAGCTTATTGTATAAGTTTTATTACTTGTAGCTTTAATAATTAACTTATTAATATCTATCTTTGAAATATGATTTTCAATTTCTTTTGAAATTGATTTCAAAGTATTCTTAAATATAGTATTTGAATTAACTATACTAAATTGGCTATCATTCTTAATCAAATCATATACTCGATCAATTTTATAATATATATTATTAGTAGAACTAACTTTATTTAAAACTTCTTCAACTCTTACATATTCTTTATCTTGGTATTTTTCTAATACTTTTTTATATTCTAAAAATTCTGATGGGAAAAGATTTTTAATTTGAGATTCATGTTTTATTCTAATTTCATTATCTAAGTCAAGTCTCCAAACATTAAATATAGATTTTTTATCAACCAATTTATCATATAAATTATTTATACTTTTTGTATTTATTATGAACATCTTAATAATCAATTCTCTCATATATTGTGTAATATAATTAGAAGTGTAATTTTGATTATTTAAACTATCAATAGTTATATAATCATATTTCATACACAATGCTATTATTTTTCCTAAAGCATCGCCTTTTCGGCGATCAAACATTATTTCTTCCCTTATCTCTTGATTACTTTTTGTATTTTCATCACTTAATTTTTTTATTATTTTATTGTATAGAAGACCTACAATGCTCTTTTTTGATAACTTATTCCATATTTTTTTTGAATTATTAGAATTTAAAAAATGTATAAAACTTGCAATATTATTATCATCTTTTATATTATTAATAAGATTTTTTAATCTGCTTAAATCATAATTAGTATTAATAAATTCAGCTATCAAATCTTCGTTAATTATAAAGTGATCATCGAACTTATTCCTACAATTTAATATATAATGATTTAAGTGCTCATCAATTTTAGTTAAATTATTCAAATGAACATTATCATATAAAAATATAGATAACAATCTTTTACCAATATCGTTACGTTCAAGTAAATCATCAATTTCAGCTGTTTCAAAAATCTTTAAACATACATATAAATATCTAACTTTAAAATTGTTGCTTTGGATATAATATTTTTCATTCTTTAGCAAATAATTCTTTAACTTTGTCGTTTCTTTTTTGCCAAATGAATATTTTTCTAATAAATGGTTAATACAAGATAAAGTATTATTAATAAAAACAATATCAAAATCTGTTAAATCCTTTTCTATTTTTTGTTTAACTAAAATTTCTATTAAATTCTTAAAACATAATTTTCTATCAACATTTAATATTTTGGAAATACTGTCTGTATTATCATAGAAAGGCATATATTGATAAAGTTTTGTGTATTGAAAAATAAATTTTTCAATATTTTCAGTGATAATATCCTTAGCATCAAAATTGTAATCTATACTTAATAATAAGTCTAACAAATTATCTTGAAGATGCAAATTACTAAATACATAATTTAAAACTAAATCATAATATATTTTGGACTTAGATATTAAATATGATATTGTATTAAACCATAAAGTATTTATTTCATTAGTATCTTTGATTGTTACTATGTCGAATAAATTTTTATTAGAAAACTCATTTTCAAATATCTCTTTAGCTGCCAAGAACTCCATTATTTCTTTGTTTTCAAATCCAATCAAATTACCATAATTAAGTAAAATTTGATTATTCAAAAAACTTTCAATAATATCTTTATTTAAAATATAAGATTTAATATCGAGATGATTTATGTTACTGAGAAAAATTGTAAATTCCTCCATTGTTAAATTACTCTTACCAGTCATCATCATAACTAATGCTAATGATTGTAAGATTTGTTTATGAATATTGGTTTCTATTTTTATCGCAGCTCTCTCATTTACTACATCAAAATGTCTATTTACAATCATTTCTAACAAATCAAATTTATTAATATTACTTTTTTCTTCTACAATATCTTTAACATTTAATAAATGGATTAAAAATCTTGGTATTTTTAATAAATTATATATATTCTTGTAATTTTCTTTATTCAACCCATTTGATTTTAAAATATTGTCAATTCTATACTCTTCCAATTGTCTTATTTCATAAATATTATATTTTGCATCAAATAAATTTCTTTTTTGTACAAAATCTCTACGACTAGAAACAATTACATTTTTATTTTTTATAGATAATACATATTCTAAAACATTATTTTGAACATTTGAATTTATCTCATCTAAGCCATCAAATATAATATATTTTGAAGTAGAGGTAATTGCTCCTTTTATAGAATCTAAATTGTCATAGTCTCTAAATCTAATTAGATTAACATCTATTTTATCCAACTCAAAATATTTTTTTAATTCTTCTAATAAATATGTTTTTCCTATACCATTACTACCAATTACTAATGATATACCATCTATACTCTTTATTCTTTCAAAAAATTCTTCTATATTATTAATTTTGCTATTCTTAATTTCATCACTCATTTTATCAAGTTTTTGATAGTTTATTTTATTTTCAAATAGTACATCAATTCCTTGTTCAATATAATCCACCCATCTCACCTCAACTAATCTTTTAAACTAAATAAATATATAATTATTATACCATACAAAAGCACTATCACCATGATAGTGCTCAATTTAATAATTTTTTTCTAGCTTTAATGGATTTCTATCAGTAATTTTTAGATTATATTTTATGTTTAATATCTTTTCTATAGATGGAAGTATTACATCAATATTACATCTACAGTTAAAAATATCTACTGCAGAATTGATATGATTATATAATTTACTATCATCTAAACACCCTCTTGAATAACTATTTGCTATATAAAAGGCCACTGCATCTGGTATCACATATCTAATCATATACTCTTCAAAATTATCATAGAAAGGTAAATACTTTTCTTGAAATTCTTTATCAAATATATTTTCTTCATCCATTAATTCTTTTTCTTTTGTGTAACTAATATTCATAACAGTTCTCCATTTCTTTTTATATTTATTTAGCTTTAATTGTTATACATTCGTTACACAATGACTATCGCCACCACCTGCATTTATGTGATTTGATACTACTATAACATTTGGATCGTCACCATAAGCTTCTAAGATTCTTCTTACTCTTTCATTTCTTCCTAGCGTTTCATCACTATTTCTTACAATAGTAACTGGTACTCCTAATTCTCTTAGCCTTTTATACATATACTGAGCAGCTTGTAAAGTTAAATCTTTTTCTTGTAATCCATTTCCTACCGCTCCTGGATCTTCGCCTCCATGTGCAGGAATCGGAAAAGTCCAAATTTATTACTTTTATATTAGAACTCAAAGTTCCATTGTATTTCAATATCTCTTGTTTTATTTTCTTTATTATAATTCCCAATATATACTTTATCAATAAATTCATCAACTATTATCTTATTTAAAGAATTAATATGTTTATATTTTTTTAAAATGTCATTGGCTTGTTTTTTATTTTCTTTTATAGTATTAAGATTATTAATTTCATTTTCAATAGTTTCTATTCTATTAGTAATAGTTTCTATTTCTTTTAAATAATCATTAGCCATTAAAGAAAACATTTCTTCACTAACATTTCCTTTTACTTTATCTTCATAAAGATTTCTATAATAGTTTTTGTTATCATTGATTTTCTTTTCAAGATTATTTTTTTCTTTTTTTAGTATATTAATTATTTCATCATTTGTATTTTGTTTATTAGTCTGATTATAGAGATTTTGTAAATTAGTTTCATCATAATAGTTATCTAATAAATCATTTATAGCATTCAATAATACTTGCTCTAATTCATCCATTCTAATTGCCTTATTATTATCACATGAATGATACTTTTTAGCACCCTTACATTGCATATATGCTCTTTTACCGGTTGATTCAGTTTTAACATTATAAACATTTCTCATAAAAGATTTCCCACAATTCATACAATATATTTTTTTGCTTAAATAATGAATTTCACCATTTTTAGTTGGTGATGCATGTGTTTTTAAAATATTTTGTACTTTATCCCAAGTTTCAATATCAATAATAGGTTCATGTGTATTTTCTATTCTACACCAATCTTTTTCATCAACCTTTTTAAATTTATGAACTTTAT
>CAKPLP010000024.1 GCA_934167695.1 uncultured Bacilli bacterium
AGATAGGAGGTTAATTAAATGAGTGAAAAAGAATTGGATTCAAGTAACATTGAATATACAGAAGAAACTAAACCAGATGGTTATGTGAAAAAATTACAATGGGATATGGCTATAGGTCTTCAAGAAGTTGACAATTTAAAGCCTTCTAAATATTTAGAACAATTATTAGAAGAAAATGTAAGTGGTAACTTAACTATTAAACAAGTAGAAGAAGATTTAAGAGAATACTACATTGAAAAGGATAAGAAACAAGAATTAAATCATAATGAATTAGAATGTGATTTTGTAGCAACGGGAATTGTTGAATTATTACAAATTGATAATTTTGAATTATCTGTAGATTATTTAAAATACATTCATAAATATTTATTTCAAGATGTTTATGAGTTTGCAGGTGAATTTAGAAATATAAATTTTGCTAAACATGAAAAGATACTTAATAATGATTCAGTAGCTTATGGTGATTGTAAGGCTTTAAAAGAGTCTTTAGAATATGATATTTCTTTAGAAAAAGAAAAGAATTATAAAGATATGAATGTTGTAGAAGTAATAAATAATATTACTAAATTTTCATCTAGTATATGGCAGGTACATCCATTTAGAGAAGGCAATACTAGAACAATAGCGTTATTTATAGAAAAATATTTAATTAGTCTAGGATATGAAGTAGATAATACATTGTTTAAAGATAAATCAGTATATTTTAGAAATGCATTAGTTAGAAGTAATTATTTTAATAATTATTTAAATATAAAAGAAGAAAGTAGTTACTTAGTTAAATTTTATGAAAATTTATTATTAGGTAAAAATAATAATTTACATTCACAAGATTTAATTGTAAAAGAGTTATTTTAGGAGTGATAGTTGTATGGGAAAGTTTTATTTAAAGAAATTAGGTCATAATGAATTAGGAAGTGTTATTGAAGGTAGAGGTCCCCAACGAGGAAGATTTTTATTAATATCTAAAAAAGCGGTAGCACAAGGCTTTTTTCCTGCTCTATCTACTGTGCAAACTAACGACAATGCAATATTGCCGGTTATAAATATGAATTTAAATAAAAAAGTATATTGTAATTTTGTGTATCATAACGATAAAATAACTAAAGGATTATCTTACGGTAGAGATGAATATAGATTTTATTTAAATAATGATATTGAGAATAATGAATTATTTTTTGAAAAAGATGATATTGTAATTTTTATGGCTAGAACGAATATTGAAGAAAATGAATTTCAAAAAATCTATTTTGCAAAAAGAATAACAAAGGAATCAGAACAATATGATTTTGTTAATAAAATATTGTTAGAAAATAATATTGGTGGAGGACATGCCTTGTATGAAGGCGATATATTCAACTTAGAAAAAGAAATTAAAGAATATGATCTTTCTAATATAAAAACAGAAATTTCTAATCAAGTTGTTGAACAAATTAATAGCAGTGAAAAAAGTATTGAATCATTGTTTACAACAACTGTTTTTAGAGACTTTGTAATGACAGGATATTGTAGAAAATGTGCCATTACAGGAAATAGTATAGAATATGAAGAATTGTTAAATTTGGAAGCTGCCCATATTCAACCACGTGCACATGGTGAAATTAACTTGCCATCTAATGGTATTGCTATGTCTAGAGATATGCATTGGGCATTTGATAAGGGATTTTTTACAATAAATGATGATTACACTATAAAAGTACATGAAGACATTAAAAGTGAGTATTTAAACCAATATAATGGTAAAAAAATCTTTTTGCCAGAAAATGATTTTTTTAAACCTAATAAAGAATTTTTGAAACATCATAGGGATCATATATATGGAATGTTTAGATATACAGGAAGTATAAGAAGAATAATAAATTAGGAGGTACAACATGAATGTAATAGATTTATTTAGCGGTTGTGGTGGATTATCATATGGATTTGTTGAAGCCGGATGTAACGTGATTATTGGAGTTGATAACGATGAGGCCGCGCTAAAAACATTTGAATTCAATCATCCTAATAGTAAAGGATTAAATTTAGATTTATTTAATGATCATTTCATAGATAAATTAGCAGATGAAGTAGGGAACAAAGAAGTTGACATTATAGTTGGTGGTCCACCTTGTCAAGGATTTTCATTAACAGGAAGTAGAAATGCTGAAGACCCTAGAAACAAGTTATACAAAGCAATGTTTATTGCGGCAAAAAAGTTTAATCCTAAAGCTATATTAATAGAGAATGTTCCTAGTATTGAAAAATTGTATGGTGGAAAGTTTTATGATTTAATTATTTCTGAATTTGAAAAAAATGGAAATTATAATTTTAAATCGCAAATACTTTACGCACCTGATTATGGAGTACCACAAATAAGAAGAAGAATATTTTTTATAGGTATTAGAAAAGATATTGGGCAAGTTAAATTTCCTAATAAAACAAATGATCCAAATAATTATGTTACTTGTTCTGATGCAATAAGTGATTTGCCATCTTTAGAAAATACTCTGGGTGAAGAAGTCCAAAACTATAGTAGTAATCCTAAAACCGAATATCAGAAATTAATGAGGAAAAATGCAAATAAAATATACAATCATATAGCTACCAATCATACTGAAGAAGTAAAAAAAGTTATATCATTAGTACCAGATGGTGGTAATTATAAAGATTTACCTAATGGTGTAGGAACTAGTAGAAAATTTAATGAAGCATGGACAAGGTATAATAGCAAAAAGCCATCTAAGACTATTGATACTGGTCATAGAAATCATTTCCATTATAAATATAACAGAATTCCTACTGTAAGAGAAAATGCAAGATTACAATCATTTCCAGATAATTTTATATTTATTGGAAACAAGACTCAACAATATAGACAAGTAGGAAATGCAGTTCCTCCATTATTAAGTTATAATGTTGCAAAAGAAATATTAAGAATAATTGGTGATTCAAATGAAGAAGCTTAATTATATTGATTTATTTGCCGGATGTGGAGGGTTATCTGATGGATTTGAAACATCTAATAAATACAATATTTTGGCAGCCGTTGAATGGGAAAAAAAGCCATTAAAAACTTTAGAAGAAAGATTAAGCAAGCATTACAATATTAAAAACGCAGATAAAGTATGTCTAAATTTTGATATACAACGAACAGAAGAATTATTTAATGGTTGGAATGATGAAAAATATGGTAATAATAGAGGATTAGCAAAAATCATAAATAATAAAAAAGTTGATTTTATTATTGGTGGTCCACCTTGTCAAGCATATTCTGTTGCTGGAAGAATACGAGATGAAAATGGAATGAGTTTTGATTATAGAAATTATTTATTTGAAAGTTACATTAAAGTTGTATCAAAAATCAAACCATCTATAATTGTATTTGAGAATGTTCCTGGACTATTAAGTGCAAAACCGAATGGAATTAACATTGTTGAAAAGATAAGAGAAGAATTTAATCGAAATGGATATGAAATATTAGAAAAATTAAATGGTGCGATTATTGATGTTAGCGATTATGGAGTACCACAATATAGAAAAAGAATAATAATTGTAGGACTACGAAAGGAACTGTTTTCAGGAAGAAATATTCAAAATATTCTAAACGATTTTTATAAAAATATTTTGCCTAAATATAAATCTAAAAAAATGACAGTAAGAGATGCCATAAGTGACTTACCAAAAATATACCCTGAAATTAATGGAAATAATGTACATTATACATCACAAGATAATAACTTTATTGATCATATATCTAGACAACATAGTATTAGAGATATTACAATATTTCAAAAACTAGCCATGGATAAAGAACAAAAATTAAATCAGTATAATGACACCGAAAGTATAAAGCAATTATATTATGAAGCTACAGGTAAATGGTCAAATATTCATAAATATCATGTAATCGATTGGGATGAACCTAGTACTACGATAGTAGCTCATCTTCATAAGGATGGTTTAAGACATATACATCCAGATCCAAAACAGGCAAGAAGTATAACTGTAAGAGAGGCTGCTAGACTTCAATCTTTTGATGATAGTTTTGAATTTTTTGGATCTAGAAGTGACGCTTATAAAATGATTGGTAATGCGGTTCCACCAAAATTTGCAAAATGTCTAGCAAATGGATTGTTTGACTTTTTTAATAAATATTTAATTGATCTAGAATCTGAAAAATAGCTATATTGAAATTTTTGCAAAAATTTGCTATAATTAAATTAGGGTACGATGAATGTACTCAAAAAGTCGACTTTACTAAAGGAAGTTTATGCAATGTTCTTATAAAGAACTTAACAAGAATGAAGTGCCAAAATTAAAGGGAAGTACTAGTGTATTTCTAGAATTGCTGTACTATTCTTTGTTCAGTTCTTTTTCTTATGCTCTAAAAGACTGACAAATAATAGACTATTAAGGTAATCTTATATCAATGAATATGGAAAGAGATATTGAACCTTTTATTAAATTAGTTTTTCCAACAAGTTTATTGGGAGATAAGAATTTAACACCACTTGAAAGATTACTATTAATTTACATTTTGTCACTTTGCATGAAAAAAGGATATTGTTGGGCTAAAAATAGATGCCTTAGTGAGAAATTTGGAGTTAGTAAACAGACAATATCAAAGAGTATAAGTAGTTTATCTAAATATGATTATATTGTTGTAAAGCACAGTAATAAAGAAAAAAATGATGACAAGAGAAAAATCATAATATCAGAGGTATTCAAAAAAAGAATATCAGATATACAAGAAAATCTTAATACCAGTATTCAAGAAAACTTTAAACAATATAATAAAAATAATAATATAAGAAAAAATATAGGTCCTGCTATAGAATATGATGATGAAGGTAATATCATATCTTGGAATGGTAAATCTACAGTATCTGAACCTATGAGTGAAGAAGAAATTAAAGAATTAGAGGCATTAATAAATGAAATAACAAAAGGAGATGAATAATTTATTGTTTAACAAAGTCATACACTATAAAGAGGTGACTTATGTTTAATATAATAGAAACATTTAAAAAAGATTCTCCTGATTTAATCTTGTTGATAACTAATTATATAAAAAGAGTGATGGATAATGAGTAGAACAATGGTGCTATATTGTTCTTTATGGTACAATATAATTGGCTTTAATTTGTTATACAAGAAGAAAGGAGTATAAATGTATAACAATACAGTAAAAGCACCAGAGTTTTACAAAGCAGGAATATATATAAGATTATCTGAAGCTGATCAAGGGAAATCTTACGAATCCGAAAGTGAGAGTGTCCTTAATCAAAGAAATATACTAATGAAATTTGTTAAAGACAATGGGTTTATCTTTGTTGGAGAATATGTTGATGATGGATATTCTGGTACTGATTTTGATAGACCAGGATTTAATCTAATGATGGAAGATTTGAAAAAAGGACTCATAAATCTTGT
>CAKPLP010000025.1 GCA_934167695.1 uncultured Bacilli bacterium
GTAAAAATATAGGAATTACTATATAATATTTTTTAGAAAGAGAATTTAGTTCGTAACTTGTTGTTTATTCGCTCCATTAGATAATTCTGTTCGAACTATTCGGACATTAAATAGAAATCAATCTCAAAAGGATTGATTTTTTTATTGTATAAAAAATCAACCTACTCTTAAAAGAAAGGTTGGTGAGAAAATGAAACATTACAAAATGCTAAAACTTTATCAAAATGTGATAAGCATAATTATAGAAAATATGACAACGAACAAGAACAAATTGTAATTGTAAAAGGTACTTCTTTTCTTTATAAAGATGTAGAAGACTTTTATAAAAATGAATTCGAAGAAGCAAGATTAGAATACAATAATAAACAAACAAGAAATGACAGGAAGATTGATGACTACTTCAAAAAAGTAAGTGATAATTCTAAAAGTGATTTAGCTTGCGAGATTATTATTGAACTTGAAGATAAGAAATTTTGGGATACAAAAGATTTAAACTGTAAACATAAAATGACTAATGTTTATTCAAAACAAGTTGATGATTTAGAATTATTAATGCCAAACTTTAAAGTATGTAGTGCTATTATTCATTATGATGAAACTAGTCCTCACATGCATATTGTAGGTGTTCCAATAAAATATAATTGTAAAACTGGTATGAGTAAACAAGTTGGTAAAACTGATGTGTTTACTAGAATTTCTTTAATGCAATTACAAGATAAAATGAGAACTTTGTGTATTGAAGAATATAACAAAGAATATAACCTAGATGCAACTTTAAAGCAAAAAATGAAAGGTAGAAATAGAGATATCAATGTAGCTGATATGACTAACTATCAAGAAACAAAAGAACTAATTCAAAAGCATCAAAAAGAAATAGATTCAATAAGTAATAATTCATTAGAGTTAAAAACTGATTCTAATAATATAAAAGACGAAATAGATAAACTTAAAAAAGTTCCTTTACGAGATGATTTATTTATCATTTCTAAAGAACAAAAGAATAAATTAGAAGATTATATTGATAAAGTTGATAAAACAACTGATGAATATAGAGATGTTAAAGAATTATCAGCAAACTTAAATATTATTACTAAACAAGCTAGGCAAGATTCTAGAAGAATTAAAAATTTAAAAGAAAGTAATGATGCATTACAATTGAGAGTAGATACTTTAAGTGAAAAAGTAGATAAACAAGAAAAACAAATTGATGAGTATAGAAAAGACAATTTTAATTTAAAATTTCAACTTCAGGAACTACAACAATTATTTGAAAAACTAATTAATTTCTTAAAAAGAATGTTTCATAGAAAAGATAAAGAAAATGTTTATGCAGAAGTTGTTGATGATATGTATAAGCATCAAATCATTAGTGAAAAAACTTTTGATAGAATTACAGGTTGGGACAAAGGAAAAGACAATGAAAAAAATGATTTTGAAATATAATATAATCTTAAAATGACAAACTAGTATAAAGCAGTAATACTTTTTTTAATTAGTTTTTAAGCCTAGGTTTACTTTTATTACATTTTGATATACAATAAAATTGTTAAAATAGAGAGGAGTATTAGAAGAATGGAAAACAATAAAAAAAATAGTTCAGCTGTCGTAATAGTTATTTTGGTTATTTTAGTTATAGTATTAGGGGGATATATTGGATACGATAAATTAATAGCAAAAGATAATAATAGTAATAGCAACACTGTAAAAAATACTGATAAAGAAGATAAAAATAAGGAAAATACTGTAGAAAAAGATATTGAATATGGCTTTGATGAAAATAAAATCTATAACAAAGATGATTCATACAAATATAAGGTTGTTGATAAAAATGATTTTACTGGATATATTAAAGATACAGACAATGGTATCATTGTAAATGATATTTCAAATAATATTTCATATGAAATATCAAAAAAATATAAAACACATTTAGAAACACCAATCTTCAAAGGTGGACCTGGTATGGAAAGCTATAAAGCTATATTATTAAATGAAGATGGTACCATTGAATATTTAAAATATGATGTATTTGCAGATGATTTAAAAGGAAATATTGAATATGGCTTCCGCTTATATAAAGTAAATAATTTAAAAAATGTTGAAAAATTATATTTAGTTGAATTAAGTAGTGATCGTGAAGTTGCTCCAAATGGAAAAACAGTTGTTGCTCAAACAAAAGATGGTATGTTATATGATTTATATGATTATGTATATGGAGATACTCATTTAATAGATAGTTCAAAATAAATTAATAGTAAAATTTAAAACTCAGACAATATAGTTTGGGTTTTTATTTATTTGTGGTATAATTTAGATAGAGATGGATGATTTATATATCATCCTCATGTGAGAAAAAGTTGTGTAATCACTCAACTACGGCTCCATTTGAAATCAACTTACGGGCTGAAAAGTTCGTGAGTTTTTATTTTATATAAATACTATAAAAAAGAGAAAAAAATATCAAAATAATTTCATCCTCTTTTTATATATTTTTAAATTTGGGATTAAAATTTGTGTCTAGCCAGCACTGAATTTGTACTTCCACACAAATTTTACTATAGAAAATTTCATACTCATATTATTAAAAATTAAAATTTAAATATACATAATTATCCATATTGTAAGATAAATTGTTTTTTATCATTTTGTTAGCAAGTTTGCAACATTTTGAAATTCTTTTACCATTAAATAATGGATCAATATATCTAATCTTTGCCCCATGATGCACATAATAGATGTTTTTGGTTTTTCTTTTGAAGTACAACCAGTTAGAGAAAACATTAATATAAATATAATGAGTAAAAAACTAAATTTTTTCATTATTCATCTTCTCCTATATTAATTACTTTATAATCTAATTTAGTAATAGCATTAATTATATTGCTTTCATTAATGCTACTTTTTGAATATATAGTTGCTGTCTTATCTTTTAAACTAACTTTTACTTTAGAAACGTCTTTTAATTCTAATAAAGCTTTTTCTACTTTTAATTTACAATGATCACACATCATTCCCTCAATAGTTATTACTTTTTTTATTTTTTTATTAAACATACATTATCTCTCCTTCCATCTTTTTAATCTTAATGCATTTATTATAACAGTAAAACTTGACAACGTCATTGCAAGACCTGCGATCATGGGATTCATTGAAATATTAATGAATTCTAGTAAACCGCATGCTATTGGTATCATACAGGTATTGTAAAAGAATGCCCAGAATAAATTACCTTTTATATTACTTAGTGTTTTTTTACTTATATCAAACAAATTATATATTGAATTTAAATCATTTCTCATTAATATGACATCAGCAGAATCAGCTGCTATATCAATAGCAGAATTTAAACTTACTCCTATATCTGCTAACGATAAACTTGGAGCATCGTTTATTCCATCTCCAACCATCATTACCTTTAAACCTTTGTTTTTTAATTCTTTAATCTTATTTGATTTATCTTTAGGAGATACATTTGCTATTACTTCCTTAATACCAATAGTTTTAGCAATTATATTAGCAGTAATTTCATTGTCGCCTGTAAGCATAATGATTCTCTTATCTAGCTGTTTTAATTTTTTTATAACAATATTTGCATTATCTCTAATAATATCTTTAACACCAATAAGTGCAATTACTTTTTTATTTTCTATAACATAAACAAGACTATTACCATCTAAGGATAATTCTTTTTCTTCTTTTGAATACTTATTATCAATCTTAAATTTTTCAAATATTTTATTATTTCCTATTAAATATTCTTTTTCGTTAATAGTACCACTTAGTCCAATTCCTGCGATGTTTTTAAATTCATTAACACTTAAATTCTTTAAATTATTTTCATTTGCATAATTATTAAAAGCACTAGCTATTGGATGGGTTGATTTGTTTTCTAAAGATGATACAATTTCTATTAAACTATTATCAGAATAGATAGAATTATTTATTATTTTTGATATTCTTAAATTTCCATAAGTTAATGTACCTGTTTTATCAAAAACTATTGTATCAATTTTATTTGCATTTTCAAGTATTTCAGATTTCTTTACTAATATTCCATTTTTAGCACATAAACCTTCACTTACTACTATGGCAAGTGGTGTGGCAAGTCCTAAAGCACAAGGGCATGCACAAACAAGTACGGTTACAAAATAGATTATTGATTCATTAAAAGTAAATCCTAATATTAAATGAACGATAAATGTTATAATGGCTAAAATTATAACAACTGGAACAAATATCCCACTTACTTTATCAGCAATTCTTGAAATAGGTGCTTTTGTATTTGTAGCTTCAACTACTAATCTTACTATTTCTGATATTGTTGAATTTTTACCTATATTTTCTGCTTTATATAAAACTTCACCATCTAGATTTATAGAACCTGCGACTACTTTGTCATTTAAACTTTTTTTAACTGGTGTTGATTCTCCACTTATAAATGATTCATCTACGTGTGAAAAACCTTTAACTATAGTTCCATCTACGGCAAATCTTTTTCCTGGTTTAGTAATTAAAATATCATCTTTTTTTACTTCATCAATAGATACTTCTTTTTCTTTATTATTAATAAATAGTACTGCTGTTTTTGGAGTAATAGTTACTAAGCCTTTTATGGCATCCTTAGTTTTTTCTTTACTAAGACCATCTATATATCTGCCAAACTTAATTAAGTAAAGAATAACACAAACGCTTTCAAAATATAGGTTTTTTATATAATCAGTATTTCCTTTTAATATCATAATCATATTAAAGGTACTAAATATAAAACTTGAAATAACACCTAATGTAACTAATGTATCCATATTTGGAGATTTATATTTAATATTCTTAATACCATTAATAATAATATCTCTTCCAAAGTATATGAAATAAATGCTAAATATAAATAAACATACTGAATAATTTACTGGGTAATCCATCATATTTAGAAAAGGTATCACTGGTAGATGTAACATATGTGACATTGAGATGTATAAAACTAATAATGCAATTAAGCCATTAATTATAAAGTAAGTTTTTTTATTGGTATCAGTTTTTTCTTGTTCATCATAAACTCCTAGTGACTTAAACCCTGCTTTACTTACAAATTTATTTAAGTCATCTATAGTGATATTATCTTCATAACTTATACTTGCTGATGACATTACTAAATTTACTAAAGCATCGTTTATCCCTTCTTGTTTTAGTAAGTATTTTTCTAAACTTGATGAACAAGCACTACAAGTCATACCATCTATTTTTAAAATTATTTTCTTCATTATTTCACCTCAAAATATTTTTCATTATCTATAACTTTAATATTATTTGTAATCATATTCATCCAACAATTCATAGAATATGT